>NZ_AGBF01000030.1 GCF_000225525.1 Streptomyces zinciresistens K42
CAGGTCCGCGGGGGCCAGGTGGCGTGCGCTCGGCGTCATCCCCACCAGGTCGATGGCTTCTTGCCTGGTCAGGGGCGTGGTGTATTCGACTTGCTGGGTACCGTCGGCCCGGAAGTAGGGGTCCAGCGCCTGTTGCAGGCGCTGTTCCTTGTCCGGGTCGATCGTGACCATCGCGGGGATCTGGCCCCGCAGCTCGGCCAGGTGCCGCTCGACGGGCCGCACCACGATCAACCGGCCGGTCGGACGGAGCACTCGGTGGAACTCGGACGGGTTGCGCGGGGCGAACACGTCCAGCACGACATCGACCCCCTGGTCCACCAAGGGGAAGGGGCGGAAGACGTCCCAGCTCGCCGCAGCGACTCGCGGATGGGCTCGGGCCGCTGAGCGCAGGGCGCGTGCTGACGTGTCCAGCCCCAGGCCGCGGGTGCCGGGCAGCTGATCGAGTACGCCCGCCAGGTAGTAGCCGGTGCCGCATCCGATGTCCACGACCGTGCCTTGACCAGGCAGGGCGTCGGCTGTCATACGAGTCAGGGTCTGGTGGACAGGGGCGTACCTGCCGGTGGACAGGAACCGGTTTCGGGCCTGAACCATGGCTGCGTCGTCACCGCTGGTGGCGCGGATGCCCGTCAGCAGGCTGACGTAGCCCTGACGGGCGATGTCGAAGGTGTGGCCCTCCGGGCAGCGCAGTGAGCCACGGTCGGGTCGGAGACAGGCGCGGCACACCGGGCAGCGCAGCAAGTCGAGAAATAGTTCGAGGGCAGGGGGAAGCAACGCAGGCACGAGGCACTCCAGGCGACGGAGAAAGGAAGGGACCGTGCCTGCACGCGCTCTCAAAGCCGCCGCCCTAAGAAGGACGGGGCCAGGCATCTCGCCGCCTCGGTGTGGGCGGCACAAGGGAGATGGACCACGTGAACAGGCACGCCAAGGAGGGCGACGCCCTACGGCATCGCCCTCAACGCCTCGTGATTACAGAGCCTGGATGTGCTGGGTCCACATGCCTACACCTTACGAGCCTTACCAGAAGCCCGTCCCCTCGCCTCAGCAGTCAAGAGATGCGGCCCGGCGGTGGGGGATCGCGCCGGACTGCGTAGCCACCCGGACGACGGGTTTGGTCCCGTTTAAGCTGCACAGTCCCTACGGGTCTGCAAAGTGGCATACATGGGGCTGGGTGTGCTGGAGGGGATGAAGCCGTCACAAGTAGACGGCTTCGAGGTCGGCTGGCGGGACGACCAGGGTGAACATCGGCTGCCCTCCCCGTTTGGCGAGCGCGACGGGCGCCTCGCCGGTGGGTGAACTTAACTGACTCCCTGGGACGATCACTGATGCTGGTGACGACGCCGGGCGACTACGACGCCCTACGGGATGAGTCCCACCAGAACTGATCCCACCAGAACTGAACTGCCAGACACCAGGCCACGGCGGTACCGTCCGACAGAACAAATGGGACCGTCTCAGCTCGCGCTCAAGCAGGCGCATCGCGGGTCGCCCGGGGGCGCTCGGCGCTGATCCACTCCTCCAGGACCGTGAAGTCGCGGTCGGTGAGTCCGTGCCGGTGGTCGACGCGGTGCAGCAGGGCGGTGGCCGGGTGGTGGGCGGCCACCCAGGTGCGGTCGGCGGCGGTGATCTCGTCGTCCACCCAGAGGAAGGGGCGGCCGCCGGCCCAGTCCACGAGGGGCCGCGTCTTCCAGTGCGTGCCGCGGTGGCCGAGCGAGGGGGTGTCCGCCGCGTCCGGCCAGTCCACCAGGGGCAGCGGAGCCAGGTCGAGCCAGGGCGCGATGACGGCGTTCGCCACGTCCATCCAGGTCGTGGCCCATACGAGCTCGCAGCCGAGCGCGGCCAGCCGCTTCAGCCGGGTGCCCAGGGCCGGGTCGATCCGGGTGAGCAGCGGATGGGCGGCCGGTCCGGACAGGCCGCGGGGCGGGTCGTACAGCGGGTAGGGCCGCGTCGCCCCGAAGGGGAGCAGCGTGCCGTCGACGTCGAGGAAGAGAAGCATCGAAAACAGGATCTCCCCCGTCGGCGTACTGCGCTACTGTCGGCGTCATGACTGCCGGGTCGGCCTTGTGCCGTGAGCGAGTTGGGTGTTGCCCGGCCTCTGAGTGAGGTTCCCCGGGGTCCCCCGCGCTCGCAGAGCCCGGGTGCGGGCCAGGAGCCCGCCTTCTTCTCTCCGCCTCCGTGTCCGGAATCCCGCGAAGAGGAAGAGACAAGAAGACCCGACATGCACCATGACTTCCAGCAGCAGGTCATCGAGGAGTTCCGCGCCCGCAAGGGCCGCGTCGGCGGCCCCTTCGAAGGCGCCCGGCTCCTGCTCCTGACCACCACCGGAGCCCGCAGCGGGCGCCCGCACACCGTCCCCGTCGGCTACCTCCCCGACGGCGGCGCACGTGTCCTCGTCATCGCCTCGGCGGGCGGGGCTCCCAGGCACCCGGCGTGGTTCCACAATCTGCTCGCCCGTCCCCGGGTCACCGTGGAGAGCGGTGCGTTCACCTACGAGGCGCGCGCGGTCGTCCTCGACGGCGAGGAGCGGGACGCCGCCTTCGCGCGGGCGGTGGAGTCGGAACCGGGCTGGGCCGACTACCAGGCCAGGACCGCGCGGGTGATCCCGGTGGTGGCCCTGCACGAGATCGACCGGGGCGGCCCGCCGGACATCAACGCGTCCTCCATGGCCGAGGCCGTCAAGGTCGTCCATGACGCCTTCCGCCGCGAACTGGCCCTGATCCGCGCCGAGATGCGTACGGCGGCGGAGGTCGGCGCCCCCCTCGGGGCCCAACTCCGGGTGAACTGCCTGACGTTCTGCGCGGGCCTGCACAACCACCACACCGGCGAGGACGTGGCGCTCTTCCCCTTCCTCGCCGGCCGCCACCCGGGGTCCGCGCCCACGCTGGACCGGCTCCGCGAGGAGCACGAGCGGATCGCCGGGCTCGTCGGGGAACTGCGCCGGGTCCTCGGGAAGGGGGGCGCCGAGCCGACGGCCGTCCGCGCCGAGGTGGAGCGGCTGACGGCGGAGCTCGAAGCGCATCTGACGTACGAGGAGGAGCAGTTGATGCCCTTGCTCGGCGCGGGGTGAGTCCGGGGGCCGCCGCGGCTCACCCCGTGCGTCCGCGTGCTCCGGCTCACGGCGGCCCCGCTCCCGCGGGCTCGGAACGGCAAGGGCCGTGTGCCCCGCGTGCCCGGCGGCTACTGCGACAGGGCGCGCAGGAGGTAGGGGTTGTCCCGGCGCGGTTCGAGGTTCAGCTCGGCGAGGGCGGCCTGCAGCGTCCACTCGTACGACCGCAGGGCGGCCCGCACCCGGGGGACGCCCCGGTGCCGCCGGGTGACCAGGTGGTCGAGGTCCTCGTAGGCGGCGCGGACGATCTCCAGGCGCTGGTACTTGCTCCAGTCGGACAGCAGTCCCCGGGTGTAGTGAGCGGCCAGCCGCTGCTCCCAGCGGCGCTTCATGACGTGGGTGCGGCGGTCGTCGGTGCGGGCCAGGCAGGTGTGCCGGACCAGGTCGTACAGCGGGTCGCCGACCCGGGCCCGGTCCCAGCCGATGAGGCCGATGCCGTAGCGCCCGTCGGTCGCGCGGACCAGGTTCCACGGGTGGAGGTCGCCGTGCAGCAGGGTCGGTGTGCGGGGCTCGACCGTGTACTGCCCGAGGATCAGGCGCAGTTGCCGGTGGCCGGGCAGGCCCACGGTCTCGGCGAGGGCGTGCACGTCGTCGGGCAGGGCTTCGACCATGGCGGCGAGTTCGGTCGTCAGCCGCTCGTAGAAGCCGGTGGCCGAGGCCGTGGGGTCGAGCGCCAGGTAGTCGACCGAGGTCAGCTCGCGCAGCTGGTCGACCAGGCTCTCGGCCTCGTGCGGACGCAGTCCGTCCGCGGGGTGTTCGGGAGCCGACCCGTCGTCGGGGCCGAGGTACGTGTGCACGGCGAACGGGCCGGGCTCGCGGCCGCCGTGCCCCAGGGCGAGCAGACGCGGCGCGCAGACCTTCGTGCTCCCCTGTTCCAGGACGCGCAGCACGGTGTGCTCGTCGAGTCGGCCCGGTTGTTCGGCGCCCGCGCCCGGCCGTGCGGTCGGGCGCCGTACGAGCACGGGCGCGTCGGCCTCGGCGACCCTGGCCCGCACCACGGTGTTGACGTGGGCGGTGCCGCGCAGCCGGCGGCTCTCGGGCTCCAGGCACTCGGCGGCCAGCGCGCTGTCGACGCCCGCGGCGCGGAAGTCCGGCCGGCGTGGATGCGCGCGGTCCGGGCGCCACCGTACGGGCACGCGGCGCACGTCGTGGATCGTGTGGCCGTGGGCGTACTGCGTCCACCGCGTCAGGAGGCCGTGGACGGCGGTCTCGGAGGGCGGGCTGAGTCCGAGCAGCCCGGCGGCGGCCTCCAGCGCGGCGCCGACCCGGCGGGTGGCGGCGGTCAGGCCCTGCTCGTCGGGCAGGCTCTCCTCCAGGGCGTGCAGTTCGCGCATGACGTCGGGGTAGAGCGAGAGGGTCTGCTCGAAGGCGATGTAGTGGCCGAGGTCGTCGGCCAGGCCGTCCGCGGCCCGCGGACTCCACCGCTGGACACCTCTCGTCCAGGCCGCGACGGCCACGTCCCGCTGGGCCGGTGTGTGGCCGGTGCGTACGAGATGGACCGCCAGGTCCCACAACGGGTCGCCGAACGAGGCGAGTTCCCAGTCGACGAAGACCAGCGGGATGCGGCCGTCGCCGGTGACGATCACATTGCCGGCGTGCAGGTCGCCGTGGAGGAGGCTGAAGGGTCGCGGAGTCATCCGCGGCACCCGGTCGGCCAGCCGCGCCAGCGCCCCCTCGTCCACGCCGAGGCGCTCGAAGATCCCCCGGAAGCGCGGCCAGTTGGGCCGTCGCACCTCCCGCTCGGTCAGTTCCACGACCTTGCGCAGGAAGTCGTCGCTGCGCGGCGAGCGGGGCCAGCCCGTCGGGAGCGGTGGCACCGCGTCCTCGTCCACCCGGGTCAGTCCGGCGAGTCCTTCCGCCATGGCCTCGATGAGCGCGCGGTCGATCGAGCCGACGTCCTCGGCGGCGGACAGCGCCACCCCGGGCACGAACGTGTGGACGGCCGAGCGCTTCCAGTCCTCGGCGAGGCAGACCGGGGCGTTGGCCACCTCGCCCCGGATCGCGTCGAGGATGCGGGGCTCCTCCTGCCAGGTCCTGAAGACGACACGCAAGGTGTCGGGGCGGGATATGCGGACCAGTACGTGCTTGTCGACCGGCTGTCGCAGCAGGGCCGCCATGGCGGGGGTCAGGCGTGCGAGGTAGTTCATGTTGTGGTGGCCGTGGAGGAGACTCCCCGACTGCCTCGCGTACCGGACGAACCTCTCGTACACGGTGGGCGGGCGACCGCGTGGTGCGTTCAAATGGCGTTCCTGTGCTGCGCGTTCCTGCATGAGGGAGAACAGGTAGTCGAGACTGTAGAGCACGTGGGGGTGCGGTGCGGCCGAAGTCGCCGTGTCGGCCTCACGGGGTCCGCGCGCCGTTCCGCCGGTGCCACTCCCGCAGCGAGACGGCGACGGTGCGCAGTCCCGGTACGTCCTTCAGGCCCAGCGGCGCGGCGGCCCGTGCCAGGACCCGCTGGACCTTGGCGGCCTCGGTCGGCCAGCGGCGCCAGTTGAACGTTCCTCCGGTGTCGAGGATCCGGGTCGCCCTGATGACGTCCGTGAAGGCGCTCTGGGCCCGCTTGAAGTCCAGCAGTTTCGGCAGGTCGTCCTGCCAGCCGTCGGTCGCGCGCGGGCCGGCCTTCTCCCGGACCACCCGCGCCCAGCGGCGGATCACCCGCTCCCGCTGGTCCGCGGGGTAGGCCATGAGATGGAGGTGGGTGGCGAGGTCGTACAACGGGTCGCCGAACATGGCCAGTTCCCAGTCGATGGTCCACAGGTCGCCGCGGTGGTCGAGGATCAGGTTCTCGCGGTGCAGATCGGCGTGGAGCAGGTGGAACGGCCGTGCGGCCAGACCGGGGACGACGACGTGCTTGCGCAGTGAGCGGAAGGAGTCCTCGTCGATGCCCAGTACGGCGAAGAGCGCCTCGAAGGACTCCAGGTCGGCCTGGTAGACGCGCTCCTCGGCGAACCGTACGAGGCCCTCCAGGAAGCCCGCGCAGTCCCCGTCCTCGGCGCGGTCACGCGGCAGGCAGCGCCGGTCCGCCTCCAGCGAGCCGGGGGCGATCGCGGCCAACTCGCCGAACAGGTGCAGGATCTGGTGGAGCGCCGGCTCGGGGACCCTGCGGCCGGCGCCGTGGCGCGAGCCCAGCGTGTGTCCCTCGACGAACCGCTGCATCGGCATGTCACCGACGTGGATCAGCGCCGGGATGCGGGAGATCCGGCCCTGGAGCAGTCCCACCAACTCCTCCTCGGAGGCGAAGCAGCGCCGGTCGAACCAGAGCAACCGGTCGCGCGGGGCACGGCACTTGACGCGGACCGGCTCGGCCTCCTCGTCGTCCTCGCCGTCGCCCTCCGTGCCGGGCATCGGGATCACGTAGGTCTCGTGGTGGTAGCCCTTGAGCGGCCCCTCGACCACATTCGCGTCACCGCCGCTCATCTGGACGGCTCTTTCCCGTGTCGGGGACACCCGTTCGGCTGACATCGCACGCTCTCTCGACTGACCCCCCGCGGCAGTGGCGGGGGGATGTTGCCCGGCATCCCCCTGTGAGGGGGCATCGTGCCAGAAGAGAGGGCCCCGTTCGCGCCGAACACCGGGACGGGGCGATCGGGTGTTGACCCGAACGGGGCGCCGGGGGGTGACACCGGGGCGGGCACGGTCGCGCCGCCGGGCGGGCCGCCGCAGACTTGCCGGGTGACGACGACAAGCTCCCCCGGCGGCGAGGACCTGCGCGCCGTCCTCGGCCGGGCCGAGGCGGTACTGCTCGACTTCGACGGACCCCTGTGCGACCTGTTCGGCGGTACCTGCACGGCCGGCATCGCGGACGAGATCAAGGAGCGTGCCCGCCGGGAGTGGGGCCGGCTGGACCCGCCGGTCGAGTCCTGCGCCGACTCGCACGGGATCCTGCTCCGCCTGGCCGACATGGCGGCACGGCGAGGCGGTCCCGGCCCGATCCGGCTGGACTGGGCCGACGCGATCGTCACCCGCCACGAGTACGCGGCCGTGCACCGGGCCGTAGCCACCCCCGGTGCGCGGAGGCTGGTGGACGCCCTGAGGTCGGCCGGGAAGACCCTGCTCGTGGTGACCAACAACGCCGAGGGCCCGGTCCGCGAGTACCTGGAACGGCGGGACCTGCTGGGGCACTTCACCGCGGTGTACGGGCGCGACCCGCACGATCCGCGGCTGATGAAGCCGCACCCGGGCGTCGTCGGCCGCGCGCTGGCGGCGCTCGGCGGGACGGCCCCCTCCCGGACCCTGCTGATCGGGGACCAGCTCACCGACCTGGCGGCGGCACGGGCCGCGGGCGTGCCGTTCCTGGGCTTCACCCGGCACCCGGAGCGGGCCGAGCGGATGCGGCGGCTGGGCGCCCGCGGGGTGGTCGGCTCGTACCCGCCCGTGCTGCGGGAGCTGTCGGCCCAGCGGGTGGGCTGAGCCCGCCGGCCGCCGCTCATGCCACGGTCAGCAGCCGCCAGACGGAGTCGAACCACGCCTGGCGCGAGGAGACGAACACGGACGCCGGCGCGTCCGGGTCCTCCTCCGCCACGAAGTGTTCGAGTACGGCGCCGAGGCCGACCACGTCGACGGCGGAGATCGTCTCGTCCTCCAGCACGATGGGCCGTTCGACCACCTCGTACATGCCGTGCAGCGCCTCGGTGCCGTTGAAGAGGTAGAGCTTGAAGGCCGGGGTGATCGGCACCGTGCGCACCTGGACGTCGACGTCCGCGACGAGCCCCTCGGCCCGCAGTTCCTCCAGGGTGATCCGCAGCGCCTCGGTGTTGCGCCGGGTGATGGCGTGCAGCCGCTGCATCGGCCGGGGGTCGTCGGGCTCCGCCAGGGCGCGGGGATAGGGCAGCGGCAGGTCCTGCGACGGCAGCAGCATGCGCAGGGCGATCCGCTCGGGGGCGATCACCCGGGTGCGGATGCGCTCGGCCTGGAACCAGATGTGCGCGGCCAGGGACTCGGAGGTGAAGGTGAAGACGTCCAGCCGCACCGCGCTCTGCTCGAACGCCCTGTCGATGTGCGGTCTGAGGGTCGTCCGGCCGGTGTGCCGCACCCGGCCGCCCGCCGATGGCGGGGGCGGCGATCCGATCACCCGGGACCCGCTGCCCTGCCGTGACTCCACGAGCCCGCGGTCGACGAGTTCCCTGAGCACCCGCTGCACGGTGTCACGGGAGACGTTCAGCTCGGCGGCCAGCTCGCGCTGCGGCGGGAGCGGGGAGCCCGGGGAGTAGGTCCCCTCGGACATACGGAGGAGGAGCGCCTCCAGCACGCGCTCGAACTCCTTGCCGCCGGTCTCGGCGGGGCGCTGTCCACCCACTCTGCGACCGTACCGCTTCCCGCCCGGCGACACACATATTTCAGTCAGGTTGACAGTCCAACCACCGGTCCAGTTAAGGGATCTAGCCGTCAGGGAAAACCAATCTCAGGCCAACCAGCCCAATTGGTAAGGGAATTGGGCGGCTCTCCGAGGCGAAGAGGAATGGCGGTGGGGGACATGGTGCTGGTGCAGGCGCTGTCCGCGGTGGTCGAGACGGCCCTGGGCCTGATGGCGCAGGCGAGGCTGGGGGTGGTGGGGTTGGTGGTGCTGACCGCCGCGTTCGTCGGCATCCGGGCGCGGCACAGCCGGCTGGCCGTGGGGGCGGTGGTGGTGTTCGTCCTGCTGATGAGTCAGGCCTGATCCCGCACCGCGCGCAGCAGGGGCAGCAGGGAGGCCACCACGTGGGCGGCGCCGGCCTGGCGGAGGCGCTTTTCCTTGGTCTCGTTGCGCGCGTAGCCCAGGAAGGGGACGCCGGCCTCGCGGGCGGCCTGCCAGTCGGTGGGGGTGTCGCCGATGAACAGGGCTCCGGCGGGGGCGACGCCCATCGCGCTCAGGGCCCGGTTGAGGTAGTGCGGGTGGGGCTTGAGGTACTGGAGCTCCTGCGTGCGGCCGTATATGTGGGGCAGGAAGCACTCCAGCAGGCCGCGGCCGCCCAGGTAGGCGCGGACCACCTGCGGCGAGTTGTTGGTCGCGACGGCGAGCCGCGCGCCGACCGCGTTCCAGGTCCGGATCAGCGGGTCGGCGTACATCGTGGGCATCGCGGAGCCCGCGGCGCGCAGTTCCTCCTGGGTGAGGCGCTCCTCCAGCTCGGCGACCAGATCACTGCCGGGGTGGCGGCGGTCGACGGCGCGCAGCACGACGTGCGGGTCGAGGGACCGGCGCTCCTCCTCGCTCAGCAGGCCCCGCAGTCCGCGCCCCTCCAGCCAGGACACCAGGTCGGCGGCGACGCGCTCGGCCCGGTGCCGGGCGAACAGGCGGCAGATCGGGCCGTCGAAGTCCCAGAGCACGACACGGGCGGGTCCGATCAGGTCCCGGAGCTGCTCCCACCGGATCTCGGCCTCTGCGGTCACCGTCTCAGTCTGCTGCTTCGTCTCAGGAGTCACTAGGAGAGTGTCAGGTCCGTGGTGATGGTTTCCCAGAGGGCGTCGAACCACTTCTGGGACTCGGCCACGAACGCGGCGTCGCGCTGTCCGGCCTGCTGGACGAAGGAGAACAGCAGGGAGGCGGAGCCCAGGGCGTCGTACATGTTCAGCGTCCGGCTCTCGTACTCGTCCTGGCGCTCGGTGAGGACGTAGTAGCCGATCAGGGCCTCGGCGCCGTTGAGCAGGTACAGCTTGACCGGCGGGGTGAACGGCAGGGCGCGGAACGTGACGCGCACGGAGATGCCGAGGGTGGAGCGCAGCGCCTGGAGGTTGTGGCGCAGCACCTGCGCCTGCGCGTTGCGCATCTCCAGCCAGCGCTTGTGGACCGAGTCGTCGCCCTCGCCGCCCTCGACCAGGACCGGGAAGGCGAGGTCGATGTCGCGGGACGGGAGCAGGATGCGGACGTCGATCGACTCCGGGCGGATCGCGCCCTCGTGGATCAGGCGCAGGGGCTCGCCCAGGGCCACCATCAGGGTCTCCGAGGTGTGGCAGACGACGTCCACCTCGACGCGGGGCGCGGCGAACGCCTCGGTCAGGCGGGGGGCCAGGCCGACCATGGTCGGCTGGGGGGCGTCGCGGGTGGGCGGCGGGAGGGCGATCCGCGGCGGACTGCCCTTGCTGACGTTGGTGAGGAGGCCGTCCTCCTGGAGGGCGCGCAGTGCCTGGCGTACGGTGCCCCGCTCCACGCCGAACTCCTCGGCCAGCTCGGCCTGCGTGGGCAGGCGGTCGCCCGCCTTGAGCTCTCCGACGCGGATCCGTTCCCGCAGGATGTCGGCGATCTCCTGCGGCGAGAGTCTCCTGCTGCCGTTCACTGCCACGTTCTCCTGAGTCACGACCAAACGCTACAACTCACTCCTATCTAACGGGAGTTGTTTGTAGCTTGTTTCAAGGTGGGGGCCAAGTGGGGACAACTCAATCAGAGTTGGCATTAAGTTGGTCGAGTTGGCGGAAGTAATCCTTCCATTCCCGGATGTCCTGAGGAGGAAACACCGATGCCCGTTCTCGCGCTCCTCGCCGCCGTCTTCGTCGTCGGCGTCGAACAGACCCTCCAGTGGAGGTACGGTGCCACCGGCATCGTCGGCCTGCTGCTGCTCACCATAGGCATCAAGGCCAAGAGCCCGGCGATCAGTTCGATCGGGGCCGTCGTCCTGGCCGTCCTGGTGTCGGGGCCCGCCCTGTGATCCACGCGTGCCCCGCGGGACGCGGGCCGCGCCGCGACGGTGCCGGACGCACACGTCACCCTTGTCACACACGGCGGGGGACGATCAGCTCGTGAGCACGAGCTCCGAACTGATCGTCTCCCACAGTGCGTCGAACCACACGTGCGACTGCTCCACGAAGGTCGCGTCGCGCAGCCCCGCCCCCTGCTCGAAGGCGAACAGCGGCGACTGGATGCCCGGGGCGTCGTACATCTGGAGCTGCCGCTGCCCGATCTCGACCTCGCTGCGCACCAGCGTGTAGTAGGCGAACAGCGCCTCGCCGCCGTTGAGCAGGTAGAGCTTGACCGGCGGGGTGAAGGGCAGCGCCCGGAAGCTCACCCGCACCTCGACGCCGTGCGTGGAGCGCAGCGCCCGCAGGTTGTGCCGCAGCACCTGGCCCTGCGCGTTGCGCTGGGCGAGCCAGCGCCGGCGCAGCTGGAGGTCGGCGTCGTCGGCCGACTCCTCCACCGGCGTCGGGAAGGCGAGCGGGATGTCCCGGCTGGGCAGCAGGACGCGGACGTCGACCTTGGCCGGTTTCAGCTGTCCGGTGTGGATGCGCCGCAGCGGTTCGCCGATCGCGAGGGTGAGGGAGACCGAGGTGAGGCACAGCGCGTCGATCTCGACGTGCGGCGCCGCGAAGGCCGCCGCGATGCGCGGGGCGAGGGCGACCATGGTGGGCTGCGGCGGCGCCCCGGGCCCGGTGAGCGCTCTGGCCAGGTCGGGGGCGACGGTGGCCGGGGCCCCCTTGGACACGTTGGTGAGCAGGTGCTCGGACTGCAGGATGTGCAGGGCCTGCCGGACCGCTCCGCGCTCGACGCCGAACTCGTCCGCCAGCTTGGCCTGCGTGGGCATGCGCTGGCCGGGCCGCAGGGCGCCCGAGGTGATCCGGGCACGCAGTTCGTCGGCCACGTCCCGATGTGACTTCTGTGGCCGCAGTGAACTCTTCCGTCCCTGGACGGAGATGTGTTTCGGCTCCACCACCGAACCGTACAACTTCCCGCCATCTTTGGGCAGTTCCATGAATGATGGTTATGAGACGCGTCCAAGCGGTCATAACTACAGTGAAGTTGGTCGCCAACTTAGGCAACATGGTCAAACTTCAGGGAGGTTGGCCACAAGAGCCGGAACTGTCGACCGCCGTCCCGGAGGGAGACCGGCATGCCGCTCGTCTACCTCGCCGTCGCCGCACTCGTCATCGGGTTCGAGCAGTTCGTCCAGTGGACGTACGGGCCGATGGGGATCATCGCCTTCCTGGCGCTGTCCCTCGGCCTCAAGGCACGCAACGGCCTGCTCGGCGGCATCGGCGCGGTGATCCTCGTCATGCTGCTCGCCCCGTAGGGACCCCGCGCCCGACCGCGGGGGACGCAGGGCCAGGGGACCAGGTTCGGCCGTCCGGGCTCCCTTCCGGAGGGGAGCCGGGAGCCCGGCCGGTCAGCACAGCCACAACTTCACACCGACAACCGAAGAGCGCACGCACCGCCACAACTCAACAGCTCAAACAGCTCACCTACGGATGAACACGTCCGCCGCAGCCGGGGAGAGGAGTCAGAACCCGTCCGGGCACCAGGGCCGCCTGGACGTACGCAGCAGGGCGTCGGCCAGCCGGGCGGCGCCCGCTCGTTCTTCCCGGACCCGGCCGAGCGCCGCGAGCCGTGCGACGGACTCGTCGCCGAGCCACAGCCGCCCCAGGTCCGCCACGTCGAGGGTGAGGTCGGCCGAGGCCGCGGTCGGCGCGCAGGACGCCCCCTCCGGCGCCGCCCGCAGCAGATAGCGGCCGCCGGCCGGGCCGGACGCGTCCGCCACCTCCAGCACCAGTTCGCCCTCCCCCTCGTACGTCCGCGCCTCCAGGGCCCGTACGACGTCCAGGACCCGTACCCACAGCCAGTCCGCCAGCGTGGTGACCCTGGCCGCCCTGGGATCGGGGAGGTACAGCGGGAGCAGGTCGTCGGGGGCCCGGTAGCCGCTCCTGACCGTGGTGATCCAGTCGATCGAGCAGAGGTAGTGCCACAGGGCGCGCTCGGACGCGGGGTTCGCCGCGGCGAGCCAGTCGACCGTCGCGGTGTTCAACGGCTGCTTGCCGTCCCCCCACCGGTCGTCCGCGCGGTAGGACACCATGCCCTCGACCTCGCCGCCGGGTCCGCGGTGCACGGCGTGGAAGGGTTCGGTCCACGTGTCGCGCACCTGGCGCACGGCGCCCGTGGCCACCTGCCACCAGCGCTCGTCGCGGTTGACGGCGCCGGGCTGGGCCCGCCGCACCCGCTCGAACAGCTCCGGGCCGAGCTTGCGCACGTCCGCGCCGTCCACCAGGTCGACACGGCCGCCGTCCTCGGGGCCGGACCAGCGCGGGTCCAGACCGGCGCGGGGCACGTCCACGGTCCACTGGGCGGAGCTGGTGGCCGGGCCGAAGCCGTAGCGGCCGTAGATCGGGTACTCGGCGGCGATCAGGGTCGCGACGACGTCGCCGCGCTCCTTCGCGGCGGCCAGGTCGTGGGCCATCATCCGGGTCAGCAGGCCGCGGCGGCGGTGGGTGGGGGACACGGTGACGTTGGAGATGGCGTCGGCGGGCACCACCGCGCCGCCGACGGCGGTCAGTTCCTGGGCGAAGGAGCGGAAGGTGGCCACGCAGCGGCCGGCGTCGAACGCGCCGAGCGTGCGCGCCGGGACGACGTAGGAGGCGCGGTCGGCGACCTCCGCCTCGGAGACGTCGGGGGTGCGCAGGAAGCCGGTGTTCAGGGCCCGGGTCCAGTCGGGGATGTCAGCCTCGCTGATCGGGCGGACGTCGATGTGGGATGCGGGACGGCTCATGGGATCACCGTAGGGGGGCGCACGCGGCGGTGTCCTCGCCTTTTCCGCGCCCCCGGGTGCTCCGGTCTCTCGCCCCCGGGTGCTCCGGTCCGCGGCCGGCCCCGCGGTCACGGCATCAGGTCAGCAGGTCGTCCACCTGGGCCTCGCCGTCGCGGTAGCGGCGGGTGATCTCCGCGCTGCAGTCGTCCGCGGTGCGCTGGAGCTTCTGGCGGCGCCGTGAGACCTGCCGCTCGTAGCCGACGAGGCGGGCCATGGCGGCGTCCAGCTCCGCGTCGGTGCGCGCCTGGAGGTCGGAGAGCTCCACCTCGGCCAGCATCTCGGCCGCCAGCCGCCGGTACTCCTCGCTCTGCGGTGTGCCCAGCGTCACATGGCGGGCGGAGGAGCGGTGGCGGGCCGGGGCGTCGGTCAGGATCTCGCCGAGCCGCTCGACGACGGAGGCCGCGCCGATCGGGGAGCGGCGCGCCGACTCGGCCCGCAGGATGTCGATCCGGCCCTGGAGCAGCCGCCGTACGTAGCTGAGATCCGCCTCGTCGCTCTGCGCGTCCCGGCGCAGCGCGCGCAGTTCGGGCAGGCTGAGGGCGGTCAGGTCCCGCGCCGAGGGCTCGGCGGGCAGCGGGGCGTGCGGGCCGGGGCCCGGATCCTCGGCGGTGCGCTGTGTCGGTGGCCGCAGCCCGGCGGGCGGGCCCGCGTGGGTCGTCACGACAGCCCCGGGCGGCTGCCCGCTACTCGGTGTGCTCATGTGCCTCTACCGTCCCCTCGACCGGCGCGTGGGAAGCATGGTGCCATCCCGCGTGGCCGCTATGGGACCGAGTGCCCGCGAACAGCCCCGGATGGGGGGTTGAGGAGCATAAAAGAAGCACCGTACGAGACACTCGCCCCCGCACGGCATGATGGCGGCATGCGAGCTGTGGTGCAGAGGGTCGACGGGGCGAGCGTGGTCGTCGACGGGGAGACGGTGGGCGGGATCACCGGTGAGGGGCTGTGCGTGCTCGTCGGCGTCACGCACGAGGACACCGCGGAGAAGGCGGACCGGCTCGCCCGCAAACTCTGGTCGATCCGGATGCTGGAGGGTGAGAAGTCGTGCAGCGACATCGACGCCCCGCTCCTGGTCGTCAGCCAGTTCACCCTTTACGGCGACGCGCGCAAGGGCCGCAGGCCCACGTGGAACGCCGCCGCCCCCGGCGAGGTGGCCGAGCCGCTGGTGGCCGAGGTCGTCGCCCGGCTGCGCGCGCTGGGCGCGACGGTGGCGACGGGCCGGTTCGGCGCCAGGATGCGGGTGTCCCTGACGAACGACGGCCCGTTCACCGTGCTGATCGAGGTCTAGGGCGGTGGCCGGGAGGGTTTGCCGGACGCCGCACGAGCCTCCGGCAAACCCTCCCGGCCACCGCACTGGCGGCAGGAGCTACGGCTGGACGACCGTCTCCTGGGCCGCCGCCGTGTCCCCCGCCATCAGCGGGGCGTCCGCCGGAACGTTCCGCTTGACGAGCGCGAGCGCGACCGGGCCCAGCTCGTGGTGGCGTACGGACGTCGTGATGAAACCGATCCGGCGCCCGTCGGGGCCCTCGTCGGCCAGCCGGATACCGGTGCCCTGCGGCGGCAGGTGGACCTCGCTGCCGTCCAGGTGCAGGAAGACCAGGCGGCGCGGGGGCTTGCCCAGGTTCTGGACCCGGGCGACGGTCTCCTGGCCGCGGTAGCAGCCCTTCTGCAGATGCACCGCGGTGCCGATCCAGCCGAGTTCGTGCGGGATGGTGCGGTGGTCGGTCTCGAAGCCGAGCCGCGGCCGGTGGTGCTCCACCCGCAGCGCCTCGTGGGCGAGGATCCCTGCGGGCGGTCCCGCCTCGGCCGCGTACGACTCCAGGTCCGCGCGCGGGAGGAAGAGGTCGCGGCCGTACGGGGTCTCCCGGACGACGACGCCGGCGGGCACCCCGGCGATCGAGCCGGCGGGCAGGTGGACGACCGCGAAGTCGGCGGTGCGGTCGGCGACTTCGGCCCGGTAGAAGAACTTCATCGACTCCAGGTAGGCGACCAGCGCGTCCTGGGTGCCGGGCTCGACGTGGGCCCAGACCGTGGCGCCGTCGTCGACCAGGTACAGCGCGTGCTCGACGTGGCCGTTCGCCGACAGGATCAGCGCCTCGGCGGCCTCGCCCGCGGGCAGCTCGCTGACGTGCTGGGTGAGCAGCAGATGCAGCCAGGTCAGCCGGTCCTCGCCGGAGACGGTGACGACGGCGCGGTGCGAGAGGTCGACGAAACCGGTGCCGTCGGCCAGGGCGCGCTGCTCACGGAACAGATCGCCGTAATGGGCGGCGACACCGTCGTCCACGCCCTCGGCGGGCACGGCGCCGGGCAGGCTCAGCAGGGGGCTCTTCATGCCCCCCAGCCTACGACTCGGTGGTTGACGTCCTGGCGTTCGCTGCCGTGAGCGAACAGTCCGCGCACCGGCCGAAGATCGCGAAGTGCTTCATGTCCGTCTCGAAGCCGAAGGTCCGGCGCAGCTTGCCGGTGAACTCCTCGGCCACCGACACGTCGGCCTCGATGACGGCCGTGCAGTCCCGGCACACCAGGTGGATGTGGTGGTGGCGGTCCGCGAGGTGGTACGTCGGCGCCCCGTGCCCGAGGTGGGCGTGGCTGACCAGCCCGAGCTCCTCCAGGAGCTCCAGGGTGCGGTAGACGGTGGAGATGTTGACCCCCGACGCCGTCCTCCTCACTTCCACGAGGATGTCGTCGGGGGTCGCGTGCTCCAGGGTGTCCACGGCTTCGAGCACGAGTTGCCGCTGCGGCGTCAGCCGGTAGCCGCGCTGCCTGAGGTCGCTCTTCCAGTCGGTGTTCACCACACCGACGAGTCTAGGACTACTTGAAGAACGCGATGCCGTCGTCCGGCAGGTCGTCCGGGAGGGCCTTCGCCCAGCGCTCGACGTCCTCCGGGGAGACGACCTTCTTCAGGTGGGCGGACATGTACGGGCGCAGCTCGACCTCGGGGGTCTGCTTCTCGCCGACCCACATCAGGTCGCTCTTGACGTAGCCGTACAGCCGCTTGCCGCCGCTGTAGGGGCGGGCGGCGGCGGTGCGGGCGACGGCGTCCGTGACCAGGTCGATCTGGGGCTTCCTGTCGGCGAGTTCGCCGTACCAGATCTCGATGACGCCGTCGTCGCGGGTCATCGTCACCTCGACCTTGCGGTCGGCGTCGACGCGCCAGAAGCCGTGTTCGGACTCCAGCGGGCGCACCTTGGCGCCCTGGTCGTCCAGCACCCAGGTGTGGGAGTGGTACTCCAGGAAGTCGCGGCCGTCGTGCGTGAAGGTGACCTCCTGTCCGAAGTTGCACTTCTCGGAGCCGGGGAAGTCGTGCACGCCCGCGCCTGCCCAGTTGCCGAGCAGGAAGGCGAGCGGGACGAGGTCCTTGTGGAGGTCGGACGGGATCTCGATCATGAGCAGCTCAGACGTCTCGTGCGGATGGTGGGGTCAGCGCTGGCCCTGGTACAGCTTCTTCACGGTCAGGCCGGCGAAGGCGAGGACGCCGACGCAGACCAGGACGAGCAGGGCTTCGAAGAAGATCGCCACGGGGTGCTCCTCGATTGAGCAGGTTGAGCGGTGGGTACGCAGGGCCGCCCCCAGCTTAGTCGGCCGGGGCCCGGCCCTCCGTACGAGGTGCTCCCCCGGGGGCCGGCCGCCGGGGCGGGGTCGGCCCGGGGGCCGCCGCCGGGCCGCGTTGACTACGATGCGGCCATGGCGAAGAAGCTCGTGATCAAGGTGACGGCGGGGGCCGACGCTCCCGAGCGCTGCTCGCAGGCGTTCACGGTCGCGGCGGTCGCCGTGGCCAGCGGGGTCGACGTCTCGCTGTGGCTGACCGGTGAGTCCGCGTGGTTCGCGCTGCCGGGCCGGGCCGCCGAGTTCGAGCTCCCCCACGCGGCCCCGCTGCCCGACCTGCTCGACTCGGTGCTGGCCGCGGGCCGGCTCACCCTGTGCACGCAGTGCGCGGCCCGCCGGGACATCACGCAGGACGACGTGATCGCGGGCGTGCGGATCGCGGGCGCTCAGGTGTTCGTGCAGGAGGCGATGGCGGACGGGACGCAGGCGCTCGTCTACTGAGCCCGGCTCGCCTGCCGGGCCCGGGGGAACGGGCGGGGACACACTCTGACGGACGGGCCGTACGCGGGGCCGCGGGGCTCCTGCCGACCGCCGCGGGCTACTGGTGCGGTTTCTTCTTGCCGTCCAGCTCGTCCCACCACGTGTCGGACTCGGGGTCCCCGGACGGGTCGTCCCACCAGCGGTCCTCCGGGCCCCGCCGGTTGGCGACCATCGCGGCCACCGGCGGGATGACCATGGCCACCACGCACATGCCGACCGCCACCGGTACCGACCACAGGCGCACGACGCCCCACGCCAGGACGAAGAGCGTGATGCAGGTCCCCATCATGGCGAAGTACAGATGGCGCCGCCGTGCGTACACACCTCCAGGGTATGCCCGCGGCCGGACATGCCGCAGGGCCGCGTCCCAGGTGTCCAACCCGGGGGACGCGGCCCCGCGGACGTCCGTCCGCCGCCCGCTCAGACGGCGATCGCGACCTCGGAGAGCCCGCCCCGCTGCGCCACGACCGTACGGTCGGCGGTGCCGCCGGGGACGAGCGCGCGCACGGTCCAGGTGCCCTCGGCCGCGTAGAAGCGGAACTGGCCCGTGGCGGAGGTCGGGACCTCCGCGGTGAACTCGCCGGTCGAGTCCAGCAGCCGGACGTAGCCCGTCACCGGCTCTCCGTCACGGGTCACCTGACCCTGGATCGTGGTCTCGCCGGGCTTGATCGTCGAGGCGTCGGGGCCGCCGGCCTTCGCTCCGCACATGTCTTAACTCCAGGTTGGGGTCTGACCGGAGGGAAGGCCGGTCGGGATGGCTGGCTGGGTTACTTGGCGGGGCCGAGCTCGATCGGCACGCCCACGAGGGAGCCGTACTCGGTCCAGGAGCCGTCGTAGTTCTTGACGTTCTCCACGCCGAGCAGCTCGTGCAGCACGAACCAGGTCAGCGCGGAGCGCTCACCGATACGGCAGTAGGCGATGGTGTCCTTGGCCAGGTCCACCTGCTCGTCGGTGTAGAGCTCCTTGAGCTCGTCGTCCGACTTGAAGGTGCCGTCGTCGTTGGCGTTCTTGGACCACGGGATGTTGCGGGCGGACGGGACGTGGCCCGGACGCTGCGACTGCTCCTGCGGCAGGTGCGCGGGGGCGAGCAGCTTGCCGGAGAACTCGTCGGGCGAGCGCACGTCGACCAGGTTCTGCGCGCCGATGGCCGCCACGACGTCGTCGCGGAAGGCACGGATCGCGGTGTTCTGCGCCTTGGCCCGGTAGTCGGTGGCGGCGCGCTGCGGCACGTCCTCGCCGTCGACCAGCTCGCGGGCGTCCAGCTCCCACTTCTTGCGGCCGCCGTCGAGGAGCTTGACGCCCTCGTGGCCGTAGAGCTTGAAGTACCAGTAGGCGTAGGAGGCGAACCAGTTGTTGTTGCCGCCGTAGAGGATCACCAGGGTGTCGTTGCCGATGCCCTTCGCCGAGAGGAGCTTCTCGAAGCCCTCCTGGTCGATGAAGTCGCGGCGGACCGGGTCCTGGAGGTCCTTGGTCCAGTCGATGCGGATCGCGTTCTTGATGTGGTTCTTCTCGTAGGCGGACGTGTCTTCGTCCACCTCCACGATCGCGATGTTCTCGTCGTCGAGGTGCTGCTCCAGCCAGTCGGCGTCGACCAGGACGTCGCTGCGGCTCATGCTTTCTCCTCCGGGGCAGTTGCGGCGGGGCGTGCGGGGGTGCGGGGGTGCGGTCCGCCTCCGGCCGGGTGCCGGGGCGCGCACGGGTGCCCAGGGCAGGGCGGCTGAGAATGCGGGTGGGCCGCCGGCCGGTGCCGGGGCGTCCGCTCAGAAGGGGCGACAGAGCATGGCGGCAACGCGGCACAGGTCGACTGCCCGCCGCTTGGTGAGATCCGCCTGTCGCTTCATGGCATCGATCGTAGGGACGGAGATGCGGGCGTGTCACCGGTGTGTCGCATAGTGAGACGAGATGGTCCGGAATGCGGGAAGAGCGCGGGGGCGAGCCGGGCCCCGCACGGCCTCCGGAGGGGTGTATCGCCGCTCACATCTGCGCTGCGGACGCGGGCGTCTCGCCAGTCGGACACCCGTAGACCGACCCGTAGACCGACGACCTGTAGACCGGTCCGCGGCCCGGCCGCCTCCCGTCCGTGCCCGCCGGCCGGGTCCCGGCCCTCTCCCGGCCGGCGCGCGGCGGGGCCTCGCGGGCCGTCCGCCGTCCTACCCGGCGAGACGGACGCCGGAACCCTTGACCGTGATCTCGACGCCGGCGCGCCCCGCCTGGACCTTGTCGAGCTTGATGCCGCCCGGCAGCCCGTCGATCCGCTGCTCGAAGTCGGTGATGGTGCGGACCCGGGTCTCGGCGATCTGGGCGCCGCCGAACTTCGGCATGGCGTCCGCCTTCACCCGCACGGTGTCGCCCTGGGCGGAGACCGTGCTGAGGACGAAGACGGGGCTCGGCAGCTTGGCGCCGAGGACGGTCGCCTCGACGGCGACCTTGATCTTGCCGTTGCCGCCGTCGGCGAGGCCGACCACGTTCGCGGTGACGCCGGGGGCGACCTGGGTGGGCGCGGACTTCGCGGTCTTCAGCAGCTCGGCGTAGGTGATGGAGGCGGTGCCGGTGGCGGTGGCCGCGGTGGCGGAGCTGAAGTTCCCGGAGAACGCGACGCCCTTCATGCTCGCCGTGAGGTCGTCGATCCGGATCGTCCGGCCCTCGGTGCCGGTGGCGGCCTCGTAGCCGCTGATGCCGACCTCGACGTCGTCCAGCGTGCCGCTCACCACCTGGGTGAGGAAGGGGAAGCCCTTGATGGACACGTCCGGGGCCACCGCGAGGTTCTCGGCGGCCTGGAGCCTGCCGGCCGCCTTGTCCTCGGCGAACCCGACCGCGAGCCGGTCGGCGAGCACGAAGAGGCCCCCGAACATGACGGTGACGATCAGCAGGATCCGTAGGGCGCGCATGTTGTGGTGTTCCCCCCACCTCGGCGGTCATCGGGACGACGCTCGCTCACTGACGACCGGGTGGCCGCCTTGCGCGAGGGTAACCCCGCCGTGACGCACCACCGCCGGATTGTCGATCACCTGTGACGTGACGGACGGTCCCCCGGGCGCGACGGGGGCGAGCCGGGCCCCGCGAGAGGCCAGGCTCGCGGCGCTCCGGCGGCGGCCCGGACGGCCGGGGTCAGCCCAGGGCCCGGCCCAGCAGGTAGGCGACCGGGGCGGTGGCCGCCAGCGGCAGGGCCACCCCCGCCGTGAAGTGGACGAAGCGCGAGGGGTAGTCGTAGCTCGCCGCCCGGTGGCCGGCCAGCGCGGTCACCGCGGCGCCCGCGCCGAGCAGGGCGCCGCCCGCCCCGATGTCCGTCATCAGGCCGACGACGGCTCCCGCTCCCGCGCCCGCGAGCAGCGCCGCCACCGCGGACGCCGGGGCCGGCAGCGGCGCGGCGCGGACCAGCACCGCGAGGCCCACCGCGACCCCGGCGACGCTCACCGCGTCGGCCCCGGCCGCGAGATAGCCCGAGGCGATGATCGTCAGCGCGGCCGAGGCCACCGTCGCCATCAGGCCGTACATCCGCTCGTCCGGGTCCGCGTGCGAGCGGAGCTGGAGCACCAGGGTCAGCAGGACCCAGACGCCCAGGGTGCCGACGATCGCGGCGGGCGAGCGGCCGGAGACCAGCAGCGCGACGTCCGCGGTCAGCCCGCCCGCGAAGGCGAGGGCGATGCCCTGCCGGGCGGGCCACATGCCGTTGAGCCGGAACCATCCCGCCGCGGTCACCGCCTGGAGCGCCACGAGGGGCACCAGCAGGCCGTACGACCCGATCGCCGCTCCCGCCGCGAGCAGCAGGCCCAGCAGCGCGGTGAGCGCGGCCGGCTGGATTCCCGGCTCGATGATCGGCGAGCGGCCCTCCTGCCGGGCCCGCTGGGCGTCGGTGACGCGGGTGTTGCCGGCCAGGGTCGCGGGACCGTAGCCCGGTCCGTCCGCCTCGCCCGGCCCGTGCCCGGCGGCGGGACCCGGCTGCGGCTGCCCGCCCGGGAAGGGCGAGGGTGCGGGCTGCCCGCCCGGGAAGGGCGAGGGCTGCCCGCCCTGCACGGGCGCGTGCGGCGGCTGCGGCTGCCCGCCCCGGAAGGACCCGGGTGCGGGCTGCCCGCCCGGGAAGGGGGTGTACGGGGGCTGCCCGCCCTGCGGAACCCGACCGTGCGGGGCGTGCGGGTACTGACCGGAGCCGTTCCAGCCGTCCGCGCCGTATCCGGCCGCGCTGCCGTAGGGGTCGTGGCCCTGCGGCGGCAGGTAGGCGGTCTCGTCGGCCGCCGGGGCCACCGGCGGCTGCACCTGGGTCTCCCAGGTCTGCCCCTGCCACTGCTGGGTGTACTGCTGGGCGGCCCGCGGGTCCTCGTAGCCCTGCGGGTCCCCGTAGCCCTGCTGCTCCCCGTGGCCCTGCTGCTGAGCGGGCCACTCCTGCGGCGCGGGCCTGCGGTACGGGTCGTACCCGTCGTGCCCGTCGTAGCGGTCGTGCCCGTCGTATCCCTGATACGGCTGGTCGGTCATCGTCACCCTCCTGCGAACGGCGGGAGCACCTCGACCGTGCCGCCGTCGGCCAGCCGTACCGTCTCATGTCCGCGGGTGCCCACGGGGTCGCCGTCGACGAGGAACGAGCACCGCAGCAGGACGCGCGTCAGCTCTCCCGGGTGCCGCGCGCGCACGGAGTCCAGCGCCTCGGCGAGCGTGCCCGCCTCGAACGGCTCCTCGGCCACCCCGGCCGCGGCCTTCGCGGCGGCCCAGTAGCGCACCGTGACCTTTGACATCCGGTCCCTCACTCGTCGGACTGTGTACACGGTCAGGCTAGCCGCCCCGGGCGCGCGCCCAGTCCCCGATACGGGCCAGCAGCTCGTCGCCGGCCGCGTTCTCGGCGTGCCCCATGCCCGGCTCCAGCCAGAGTTCGGCGTGCTCACCGGACGCCTCGGCCAGTGTGCGGGGGTGGTCGAGCGGGAAGTAGCCGTCCCGGTCGCCGTGCACGATGAGCAGCGGTGTGGGCGCGATCAGGGGCACCGCCTGCACCGGGGACATCGGCACCGGGTCCCAGCCGCGGTGGTGGATGCGGGTGCGGAATCCGTAGCGGCCCACCGCCCGGCCCGCGGGCCGGGTCACCATCCAGTGCAGCTTCCGCATGGGCGCGGTGCCCCGGTAGTACCAGCGGGCGGGCGCGCTCACCGACACCACCGCGTCGGTGCGGGCGTCCGGGGAGGCCGGCCCGTCCGGCCGGTACAGCGCCGCGTGCCGCAGCACCACCGAGCCGCCCATGGAGAAGCCGACGGTCACCACGCGCGCGTGCCCGAGGCCGCGGGCCCGGCGCACGGCGGCCGCCAGGTCCAGCACCTCGCGGTCGCCGACGGTGGAGCGCCCGCCGGACGCCCCGTGCCCGCGGAAGGAGAAGGTGACGACGGCGCCGTACCGGGTGAGGACGTCCACCACCCGTCGCACATGCGGCCGGTCCGCGTCGCCGGTGAAGCCGTGCGCGACGACGAACACCAGGTCACCGGAGGGTGGCCGGGAGGCGTCGTGCACGAGCGGACCCGGGTCGTACACGAAATCGATGCGCACGCCGTCGTCGGTGTGCAGGAACGTCCGGAAAGGTGCGCCTCCGGCCGTCTCGGAGTTCGGACGAACCGTGGATCGTGCCACATGACCTGCCGGACCGTTGCCCATGTCGGCTATTCTGCTGGGCAGAGGACTCGGGCGACGTAGCCCCCGGGTCCTTTTGTGCTTTCGGAAGCGTTGTATACGAAGCGGGAAACCGCAGGTGTACGGGGCCTTCGGGATCGCAGAGCAGATCCGTACCGCCCACGTCCTCGCGGGGACCGAGGAGGAACCAGACGTATGAGTTCTCTGCTGCTCCTGACCAACGCCCTCCAGCCCTCGACGGAGGTGCTCCCGGCCCTGGGCCTGCTGCTGCACCACGTGCGCGTGGCCCCGGCCGAGGGCCCCGCCCTCATCGACACCCCGGGCGCCGACGTCATCCTGGTCGACGGCCGCCGCGACCTGCCCCAGGTGCGCAGCCTGTGCCAGCTGCTGCGGTCCACCGGGCCCGGCTGTCCGCTCGTCCTCGTCGTCACCGAGGGCGGCCTCGCCGCCGTGACCGCCGACTGGGGCATAGACGACGTCCTGCTGGACACCGCGGGCCCCGCGGAGGTGGAGGCCCGGCTGCGGCTCGCCATGGGCCGCCAGCAGATCGTCAACGACGACTCCCCGATGGAGATCCGCAACGGCGACCTCTCGGTCGACGAGGCCACCTACAGCGCCAAGCTCAAGGGCCGGGTCCTCGACCTCACCTTCAAGGAGTTCGAGCTCCTGAAGTACCTGGCGCAGCACCCCGGCCGGGTCTTCACCCGGGCCCAGCTGCTCCAGGAGGTCTGGGGCTACGACTACTTCGGGGGCACCCGGACCGTGGACGTGCACGTGCGGCGGCTGCGCGCCAAGCTCGGGCCCGAGCACGAGTCGCTGATCGGCACCGTACGGAACGTCGGTTATCGATTCGTTACGCCGGAGAAGCCGGAGAAGGCGGAGCGCGCCGCCGAGGAGGCGAAGGCCGCGGCGGCCCGTCCGAAACCGGATGTTGCGGACGAGGCGGCTGTTTTGGACGGGGCTGAGGTCCGGGCCGAGGCGTAGAACGGCCCGGCGGACGTCCGGGCGGACCGGGCCCGCGTTGCTTTCGCACAGCGGAGCGGGCCGCGGAGGCCGGACAAGCTCGCGCACGCCCTGCCCACGGCGGGTCCATCCGCGTAGACTCCGCGCGTGGCCAAGGTGACTCGCGATGACGTTGCTCGGCTGGCAGGAACCTCCACTGCCGTCGTCAGCTATGTCATCAACAACGGACCCCGGCCGGTCGCCCCGGCCACGCGCGAGCGCGTTCTCGCCGCGATCAAGGAACTGGGCTACCGGCCCGACCGGGTCGCCCAGGCGATGGCCTCGCGGCGCACGGACCTCATAGGACTGATCGTGCCGGACGCGCGCCAGCCCTTCTTCGGGGAGATGGCGCACGCGGTCGAGTGGGCCGCCGCCGAGCGCGGCAAGATGGTCCTCGTCGGCAACTCCGACTACGTGGCCGAGCGCGAGGTCCACTACCTGCGCGCGTTCCTCGGTATGCGGGTCTCCGGGCTCATCCTCGTCTCCCACGCGCTGAACGACCTGGCCGCCGCCGAGATCGAGGCGTGGGACGCCCGGGTCGTCCTGCTCCACGAGCGGCCCGAGGCCATCGACGACGTCGCCGTCGTCACCGACGACCTCGGCGGCGCCCAGCTCGCCGTACGCCACCTCCTGGAGCACGGCGCCCCGTACGTCGCCTGCATGGGCGGCACCGCCGACACCCCCGCGGTCGGCGACCCGGTCTCCGACCACGTCGAGGGCTGGCGGCGGGCGATGGCCGAGGCCGGGCTCCCCACCGAGGGCCGGCTCTTCGAAGCGCCGTACAACCGCTACGACGCCTACCGCATAGCGCTGGAGATCCTCGCCGGGCCGCGCCGCCCGCCCGCGATCTTCTGCTCCACCGACGACCAGGCGCTCGGCGTGCTGCGCGCCGCGCGCGAGCTGCGCATCGACGTGCCGTCCGAGCTGACCGTCGCCGGGTTCGACGACATCAAGGAGGCGGCGCTGGCGGACCCGCCGCTGACCACGGTCGCCTCCGACCGCTCCGCGATGGCGAGGGCCGCGGTCGACCTCGTCCTCGACGACGGGCTGCGGGTCGCGGGCTCGCGCCGGGAACGCCTGAAGGTCTTCCCGTCCCGGCTGGTCGCCCGCCACTCCTGCGGCTGCGTCTGAGGGTCCCGGCTTCGGCCCCGGCGTCCGCGGGTCCGGCCCACCGTGGCCGAGGGGCTCCGAGAAATTCCGAAGGGTTCCGAAGGGTTCCCAAGGGTTCCGAGGGGTTCCCAAGGGTTCCGAAGGGTTCCGCGCGGGTCGGCTGAAGGTTTCCTGAGAGCCGTCCGCTCACGGCGAGAAGGGCCTTTACATCGGGCATACGGGCTTCTGCCGGGCTTCTCAGCCGGTGCTCAGGAAGCTCTCATGGTCGGGCGACAAGCTCGTTGTCATGACCGAGAGCATCCGCCGCGACGGCGACCACGACACCCCGTACCAGGACGCCCGGCAGCACGCCTCCTCTCCCGTCGACCCCGCCTGGCCCGCCCCGCCGGCCTACCGGCCCTCGGCGCACGGGGCGCCGGACCAGGACCCGGCCGCCCCGGTGCCCGGCACCGCGCCGGGCGGCGCCGGGGACGGCGGAGCTCCCACCTCCCCGCTCGCCGAGCCGACGGCCCGGGAGCCCCGCGGCCGGCGCCGGGGCCGCGGGCCCGTCGCCCTCCTCGCGGCCGTGGCGATCGTCGCCGCGGCGGTCGGCGGCGGCACGGCGTACGGCATACAGGAGCTGACCGGTGACGGTGCCGCGACCGCCGCGAGCTCCACCAGCACCACCGTCGTCCCCTCCAGCCAGCGGGGCACGGTCTCCGGGGTGGCCAAGGCGGTCAGCCCGAGCATCGTCGAGATCAGCGCGGCCTCCAACGCGGGGTCCTCCACCGGCTCCGGCGTGATCATCACCGGCGACGGCGAGATCATCACCAACAACCACGTCGTCTCCGGCGCCTCGCAGGTCAAGGTGCGCACCAGCGACGGCACGTCGTACAGCGCCGAGGTCGTCGGGACCGACAGCGGCAAGGACCTCGCGCTGATCAAGCTCAGCGACGCCTCCGGGCTGCCGACCGCCACGCTCGGCGACTCCTCCGGGGTCCGGGTCGGCGACGAGGTCGTGGCGATCGGCTCGCCCGAGGGCCTGACCGGCACGGTCACCAGCGGCATCGTCTCCGCGCTCGACCGGGACGTGACCGTCTCCACCGGCAAGGGCCAACAGCAGCAACAGCAGCAGGGGCAACAGCAGCAGGGCGGCGGCTGGCCCTTCGAGTTCGGCGGCCGGGAGTTCAACGGCGACACCGGCTCGTCGACGACGACGTACAAGGCGATCCAGACGGACGCGTCGCTGAACCCCGGCAACTCCGGCGGCGCGCTGATCGACATGAACGGCAACATCATCGGCGTCAACTCCGCGATGTACTCGGCCTCCGGCTCGGGCTCCTCCGACGCGGGCAGCGTGGGCCTCGGCTTCGCCATCCCGGTCAACACCGTCAAGGCCGACCTGGCGAAGCTGCGCGGCGGGTCGCGGTCCTGACCCGGAGGGGACACCCCATGAGCAAGCAGCCCGGCCAGGGCGGACCCGGCACCGGGCCCGCCGACGTCACCCTCGCCCTCGCGGTCGCCGGCGCCCTGCACCCCCCGACGGGGACGGCCCGCGCCCCGCGGACGGCGGACGCCCGCCGGACCGGAGCCCGCAAGGGCACCGCGTCCCGCGGCCGCCGCCGGGCCGCCCGCGGCTGAGAAGCGCGGAAACATGCGACGCTGAAGGCGTTCAGCCGCTCAGCCCCCCGTCCCACCGCACCCGAG
Organism: Streptomyces zinciresistens K42; assembly: GCF_000225525.1. Taxonomy (GTDB): domain Bacteria; phylum Actinomycetota; class Actinomycetes; order Streptomycetales; family Streptomycetaceae; genus Streptomyces; species Streptomyces zinciresistens. The sequence continues at coordinate 27,070 of NZ_AGBF01000030.1, forward strand.
GAATCCCGAGCCCATGAGCCCCGCCGACGGCGACCGTGACCCCCAGCGCATCCTGATCGTCGACGACGAGCCGGCGGTGCGCGAAGCACTCCAGCGCAGCCTCGCCTTCGAGGGCTACGGCACCGAGGTCGCGGTCGACGGCGCGGACGCCCTGGAGAAGGCCGCGGCCTACCGGCCCGACCTCGTCGTCCTCGACATCCAGATGCCCCGTATGGACGGCCTGACGGCGGCCCGCCGCATCCGCGCCGGCGGCGACACCACCCCGATCCTGATGCTGACGGCCCGCGACACGGTCGGCGACCGCGTCACCGGCCTGGACGCCGGCGCCGACGACTACCTGGTCAAGCCGTTCGAGCTGGACGAGCTGTTCGCGCGGGTCCGCGCGCTGCTGCGGCGCAGCTCCTACACGGCGGGCGGGCCGGTCCCCGCCGACGAGGACGAGGTCCTGACCTTCGCCGACCTGCGCATGAACCTCGCCACCCGCGAGGTGACCCGGGGCGGGCGGCCGGTCGAGCTGACCCGTACGGAGTTCACGCTGCTGGAGATGTTCATGGCGCACCCGCGCCAGGTGCTGACGCGCGAGCAGATCCTGAAGGCGGTGTGGGGCTTCGACTTCGAGCCGTCGTCGAACTCGCTGGACGTGTACGTCATGTACCTGCGCCGCAAGACCGAGGCGGGCGGCGAGCCGCGGCTGGTGCACACGGTGCGCGGGGTGGGGTACGTCCTGCGCCAGGGCGGGGCCGAGTGAGCAGGGTGCTGCGCCGCTTCCGCGCCCTGCCGATCCGGTCCCGGCTGGCGCTGCTGGTGGCGGCGGCGGTGGCGTTCGCGGTGGCGGCGGTCTCGGTGACGTGCTGGTTCCTGGTGCGGGGGAAGCTGTACGACCAGGTCGACGCGGACCTCAGGAAGATGGCGCAGCCCCAGCTGTCCGGGCAGGTTCAGGACCTCCTGGAGGCGTGTCCGCAGAGCGTGCCCGACAAGCAGGCCGCGGGCGGCGGCCTGCGGACCCGGGGCACCTACGTGCAGCTGGTCAAGGGGGACGGCACGCCGTGCGTGTCCTCGACGTCGGCGGGCACCGTCAAGGTCACCGGAGCCGACACCCAGGTGATCAGGAACGCGCCCGGATCGGCCGGCGGGCACACCCTCGAAGGGACGTTCCGCAACGGCACCGACACCGCGGGCAGCGCGGTGCGCGTCTACACCACGCCGCTGGTCGTCAGCCAGGGCCCGCTGAGCCCGGACGAGCTCTACCCGGACACCGCGCTCCTGGTCGCGGTCCCCCTCAAGGGCACCCAGTCCACCCTCAACGACCTCGCGCTGATCCTGCTGCTCGTCTCCGGGGTCGGCGTGGTCGGCGCGGGTGCCGCCGGGCTCGCGGTGGCCCGTGCGGGACTGCGGCCCGTGGACCAGCTCACCGAGGCCGTCGAGCACGTCGCCCGCACCGAGGACCTGAGCGTGCGCATCCCCGTGGAGGAGGAGCGCGACGACGAGGTGGCCCGGCTGTCCCGGTCCTTCAACTCCATGACGTCCGCCCTGGCCAGCTCCCGCGAGCTCCAGCAGCAGCTCATCGCCGACGCCGGCCACGAGCTGCGCACCCCGCTGACCTCGCTGCGGACCAACATCGAACTCCTCACCCGCAGCGAGGAGACCGGCCGCCCGCTGCCCGAGGCGGACCGCAAGGCCCTGCTCGCCTCCGTCAAGGCGCAGATGACCGAACTGGCCGCCCTGATCGGCGACCTCCAGGAGCTGTCCCGCTCGGCGGGGCAGCGCGGGGAGCGCGTCCAGGTGGTCCCGCTGGAGGACACCGTCGGCGCGGCCCTGCGCCGCGCCCGGCTGCGCGGCCCGGAGCTGACGATCACCGCCGACCTGCGGCCCTGGTACGTCCGGGGCGAACCGGCGGCGCTGGAACGCGCGGTGGTCAACATCCTCGACAACGCGGTCAAGTTCAGCCCCGAGGGGGGCGTCGTCGACGTACGGCTGGCCGAGGGCGTGCTGAGCGTGCGCGACCGCGGCCCCGGCATCCCGGCGGACGAACTGCCCCACGTCTTCGACCGCTTCTGGCGGTCGCCCAGCGCCCGCGCGCTGCCCGGGTCGGGCCTGGGCCTGTCGATCGTGGCCCGCACCGTCGAGCAGGCGGGCGGCTCCGTCGCGCTGGCGCCCGCGGAGGGCGGCGGCACGGTGGCGACCGTACGGCTGCCGGGCGCGGCCGCCCCGCCGCCGGAGACGCCCTGAGCGGGGCGGCGGGGACGGGGACGGCCGCCTGGTGTCGTCCTTGAACGCCGGACCGGCACGAGGAACCGGTCAGGCGGACCCCCGTCCGGCCTGACCGGTTCCTCTCAGCGGCTCACCCGGGGGTGACCGGGTACCACCAGTGGCGCGGCCAGGAGGGCGGGCCGGACGCCGTGAGCCGGTGAACCTTCCCCGTCACGCCCTAGCGCTAGCGCACGACGGTGATGCGGTCGGCCGCCGGCGGTGCGATCGGGTTCGCCGCCGAGGAGTTGGCCGTCAGGTAGTCCGCGAGGACGGACAGGTCGTCGGTGCCGACCAGGTCGTTCGTGCCCTGGCCCAGCGTGGTGAAGCCGTCGCCGCCGCCCGCGAGGAAGTTGTTGGTGGCGACCCGGTAACTGGCGGCCGGGTCGATCGCCGCGCCGTTCAGCCTGATCGAGTCCGTGACCACACGGTCGGCGCCCGACTTGGTCAGGTCCAGCGTGTACGTCAGGCCCGAGGAGATCTGAAGGACCTTGGGCGACGCCGCGTTCACGCCGCTGACCTGCTCCTTGAGCACCTGGATCAGCTGCGCGCCGGTGAGGTTCTGGAGGTTCACGGTGTTGGCGAACGGCTGGACCGTGAAGCCCTCGGCGTAGGTCACCACTCCGTCGCCCTCGGTGCCCTTGGCCGTGTAGGTCAGGGGCGCGCGGATGCCGCCGGGGTTCATCAGCGCCAGGTCCGTCTCCGGGTCGAGTTTCCTGCCGTAGGCGAACTGGGCGTCGGCGATGAGGTCACCGAGCGGGGACTCCGTACCGGTGTTGGAGATGTCGGCCGAGACATAGCCGATCGGGCGGTTGCCGACGGGCGCGGCGAGGGCGTTCCACCGGGAGATCAGCTGCGTCATGTCGGGCGCCTTGGGGACGTCCCGGCTGACCACGCGGTTGGTGGACTTCACGGCCGTCCGCGCGATGTCCCCGGTGTAGCGGTCGTACTTCAGCGTCGTGTCGGTGAAGAGCCGGCCGAAGGACGCCGCCGAGGTGACCGTGCGGGGGTTGCCCGCCGGGTCGTTGATCGTGCAGGAGTAGGCGTTGTGCGTGTGGCCGGTGACCAGCGCATCGACCTGGGGCGTGACGTTCTTGGCGATGTCGACGATCGGCCCGGAGACGCCGCCGCCCGGACCCGAGGCGTTGCAGTCGTAGTTGTACGACGGCGAGGCCGGCGTGCCGCCCTCGTGGAGCAGCGCGACGATCGACTTCACGCCCTGGCGCTGGAGCTCCTTGGCGTACTTGTTGATCGTCTCGACCTCGTCCTTGAACTTCAGGCCCTTGACGCCGTCGGCGGAGACGACGCCGGGCGTGTCCTCCAGGGTGACGCCGATGAAGCCGATCTTGACGTCCTTCTTCCGCCAGACCCAGTAGGGCTTGAGGATCGGCTTGCCGGTCTTCTCGTCGAGGGTGTTCGCGGCGAGGTAGGGGAAGTCGGCGCCCTGGAACTTCTTGTCGGTGAAGCAGCCCTCGGTGGGGTGGCAGCCGCCGTTCTGCAGGCGGGTCAGCTCCTGGCGGCCCTCGTCGAACTCGTGGTTGCCGACGGAGGAGACGTCGAGGTCGAGCTTGTTCAGCGCCTCGACGGTGGGCTCGTCCTTGAAGAGACCGGAGACCAGCGGCGAGGCGCCGACCAGGTCGCCGGTGGCGGCGGTGACGGAGTACTCCTTGCCCGCGCGGGCCTGCCGCAGGTGGGTGGCGAGGTACTCGGCGCCGCCCGCGTCGACGGTCTTCGCCGTGCCGTCCGCCTGGAGTTCGCTGACCCGTCCCGCGGAGCCGGCCGGCGGCTCCAGGTTGCCGTGCAGGTCGTTGAACGACAGCAGCTGGACGTCCTGGTAGCGGCTGGGCAGGTGCCCGTGGCCGCCGTGGCCCTTGCCGGTGGACGCGGTGGCGGGCAGCGCGGCGGCCAGCGCGCCCGCGGTGGCGAGCGCGGCGGTCGTCGCGACCAGCGCGTATGTGCGGCGTCTGCGGTGCGGTCGGTGGGATGTGGCTGACATCCGCCCCCCTGTGGGTCGTGAGTGGCATGGACTCGTCGGGCCGCAGCCTAGAGTCAACGCGCGTAGCGGGACAGGGGGTTCCGGGTTACACCTTGGTTGCTTCTCTGCCGGGACTTTGTCCCTGACGCCCCTTAGGCTCATACGCATGACCAGCGACGACGCCGCACGCTCCGCCCCCTCCCGGGCCATCGGGACCCACTCCGCGCTCTCCCCCGAGCAGACCGAGGCCGTCCTCGAACTGCTCGCGCAGGCCGCCCGGAACGACGGGCAGCAGGCGGTGTCCGAGCAGGGCAGGCTCCAGCTGCGCGGCGGCGAGCGCCCCGGCGTCTCCCATCTGCTGCTGACGGTGGCCGGCGAACTCGTGGGCTACGCGCAACTGGAGGACACCGACCCGGTGGAGGCGCCCGCCGCCGAACTGGTCGTCCACCCCTCGCACCGCGGCCACGGCCACGGCCGCGCGCTGGGTTCGGCCCTGCTCGCCGCGTCCGGCAAGCGGCTGCGGGTGTGGGCCCACGGCGGCCACTCGGCCGCCCGCCATCTCGCACAGGTGCTCGGTCTCACGCTGTTCCGCGAACTGCGCCAGATGCGGCGCCCGTTGGGCGACCTGGACCTGCCCGACCCGGTGCTCCCCGAGGGTGTCGCGGTCCGCGCCTTCGTGCCCGGCCGGGACGACGCGGCCTGGCTCGCGGTCAACGCCGCCGCCTTCGCGCACCACCCGGAACAGGGCTCGCTGGCCCAGCGCGACCTGGACGACCGCAAGGCCGAGCCCTGGTTCGACCCGGCGGGCTTCTTCCTCGCGGAGCGCGACGGCGAACTCGTCGGCTTCCACTGGACGAAGGTCCACGCGGAGGAGGGCCTCGGCGAGGTCTACGTCCTCGGGGTCCGGCCGGGCGCCCAGGGCGGCGGCCTCGGCAAGGCCCTGACGACCACCGGTCTGCGCCATCTCGCGGCGCAGGGCCTGCCGACGGCGATGCTCTACGTCGACGCCGACAACAAGGCGGCGGTGTCGGTCTACGAGCGGCTGGGCTTCACGACGTACGAGACGGACCTGATGTACCGCACGGAGACATGACCCGACCGCAGCACCCCGCCCCCACCCGGGCCCGGCTCCCCGCACACGGGACCGGGCCCGTCCGTCGTTCAGGGGCCCGGGGTCCGCCGCGCCTGAGCCGTCCCCGGCGGCACTCGGAGTCGGAGCACTCTTGACTTTCGACCATCCCCTGCACCACCCTTTCACTACTTAATTAGCGAAAGGGTGGTGCAGGGGATGGTCGAGTTCCGCATCGACCGGCGTTCCGGCGTCGCCACCTACGTGCAGATCGTCCGGCAGACCAAGCAGGCGCTGCGCCTGGGGCTGCTGGAGCCCGGGGACAAGCTGCCCACGGCCCGCGAGGTCGTCGAGGCGACGGCCATCAACCCCAACACCGTCCTGAAGGCCTACCGCGAGCTGGAGCGCGAGGGCCTGGTCGAGGCGCGGCGGGGGCTCGGCACGTTCGTGCGGCGGGGGCTGAACACCGCGCCCTCCGACTCGCCGCTGCGCACCGAGCTGGAGGCATGGGCCGTACGGGCCCGCGCGGCCGGGCTGGACCGCGACGACGTGGACGCTCTGTTCACTTCGGTACTGGACACGCACTTCGAGGGGGACCCGTCATGACCGAGACCGCCATCGAGGCGGCCGCGCTGGGCAGGAGCTTCGGCCGGCGGCGCAGGCCGGCGCTGGACGGCTGCGCCTTCCGGCTCCCGGCCGGCAGCGTGTGCGCCCTCGTCGGGCCCAACGGCGCCGGCAAGTCGACCCTGCTGGCGCTGGCCGCCGGACTGCTGCCGGTGGGCGAGGGCGCCCTCACCGTCCTCGGGGGCACCCCCGCGGCGGCCCGCGAGCGGGTGGGGTACGTCGCCCAGGACAAGCCCCTGCACCCCCACCTCACCGTGGGCGAGACCCTGCGCTTCGGCCGCGAGCTCAACCCCCGCCGCTGGGACGCGCGGGCCGCCGAACGCGTCGTCGACGAGGGCGCGCTCGACCGGGGCACGAAGATCCGCGCCCTCTCGGGCGGCCGGCGCACCCTGGTCGCCCTCGCGCTGGCCCTCGGCAAGCGCCCCGAACTGCTGCTCCTGGACGAGCCGATGGCCGATCTCGACCCGCTGGCCCGGCACCGGCTGACGGCCACGCTCATGGCGGACGCGGCCGAGCACGGCACCACGGTGGTCATGTCCTCGCACGTCGTGGCCGAACTGGACGGCTGCTGCGACCATCTGCTGCTGCTCGGCGCCGGCCGGGTCCGGCTCGCCGGCCCGCTGGACGACCTGCTCGCCGCGCACCGCCTGGTCACCGGCCGGGCCGACGCGTCCCTGGCCCCGCACACCGTGGTCGAGTCCCGTACGACGGGCCGTCAACTGACCGCGCTCGTACGGCCCGAGGGCCCCCTCGGCGAAGACGTGCAGTCCGCCGCCCCGACCCTGGAGGAACTGGTCCTGGCACATCTGCGCGCCCCGCACGCGGCCGCGCTGCGCCTCGGCGGAACGCGGGAGGTCGCCGTATGACCGCGGTCACGGCCGAGAGGCCCGAGGCCGCCGCACCCGCCCCGGGACCGCGCGCCCTGGTCCGGACGGTCCTGCTGGTGCACCGCTCGGCGCTGTGGTTCTGGGCGATGCTCGTGGCCGTCGGCGCCGGCTGCATGCTGTGGGCCACGGGACCGGGCGCGGACGCGGCATGGGCGGAGTACCGGGCCATGGGGTGCTTCTCCGACCAGCCGTCCCTGGGCTGCGACATGCCGGGCCTCGCGGCCGGCCGCTACGACACCGTCGCGTCCTTCGGCTCCGCGATCCTCGGGCTCACCCCCTTCCTCGCGGCGGCCTGGGCCGGCGGGGTGCTCGTCGGGCGCGAGCTGGAGAACGGCACCGCACGGCTCGCCTGGACCCAGTCGGTCACCCCGGCCCGCTGGCTGGCCGCCAAGCTCGCCCTCCCGGCCGTCCTGCTCACCGGCGGCACGCTCCTCCTCACGCTGCTGCACCGCGTGATGTGGGCGTCCGACGGCCGGCTGTGGGCGACGATCGGCTCGCGGCAGTGGTACCAGAGCTACGTCTTCGAGGCCAACGGCACCCTCGCCACGGCGTACGCCCTGCTCGGCCTCGCCGTCGGCGCACTCGCCGGACTGCTCCTGGGCCGGACCGTCTCCGCGCTCGGCACGGCCGTCGTCGCCCTGGCCGCGCTGCTGTCCGCGCTCTCCTGGCTGCGCCCCTTCCTGTGGCCCGCCAGGACACTCGTCGCCGAGGACGGGTACCCGCCTTACCCGGGCCCGGTCGTGGACGAGGGCGCCGTCACCGCCACCGGCGCCCGCGTCGCCGACCCCCTGTGCGGGGACAGTGCCCGGTGCCTCGCCGACACGGGCGTCACCGGCTACTACCGCGACTACCACCCCTCCGCGCACTTCTGGCCGCTCCAGCTCGTGGAGACCGGCATCGTGCTCGCCCTCACCGCCGCCGCGACGCTCGCCGCGTTCCGGATGCTGCGCCGCCGCCTCCCGTAGACCGCCCCGCACGTCCCTCCACGGGGGGAGGGACGTGCGCCGCGCGGCCGGGGTCCGACGTGTGCGGGCCGCCCCCCGATATCCCGCACGCCATGTCTCCGTAACCAGCGGTTCAGACGGGCTTGCGAGGCTCAGCCAATGACGCCCGCCGTGCCAGAGGCCTCGCCGCCCCCGGAGGGGAACGCGAGGTACGGGGACGTACGACGCCTCCCCGCGACGCTCCCTTCCGCGCGTTCCGACGCGCCTGTACGGCTCGATGCGCGGAACAATGGGCGTATGAGCCAGTCCTCGAACGCCCAGGCCCAGCACGCGCAGCCCTCCGTGGGCTCCATAGCGGCCCACCGCCCGCACACGGTCACCTCGGCGGTCGTCTCCGACCTGGAGCCCGACATCGACGCCGATCTCGACGCGTACGAGGTGTCCCAGGAGGGCGCCCAACTGCCCCACGGCCGGTTCCTGGACCGCGAGCGCAGCTGGCTCGCCTTCAACGAGCGGGTGCTGGAACTCGCCGAGGACCCCGAGACCCCCCTCCTCGAACGGGCGAACTTCCTGGCCATCTTCGCCAGCAACCTGGACGAGTTCTTCATGGTCCGGGTGGCCGGGCTGAAGCGCCGGATCGCGACCGGCGTCGCCACCCGGTCGGCCTCCGGCCTCCAGCCCCGCGAGGTGCTGGAGATGATCTGGGCCCGCTCCCGCGAGCTGATGGCCCGGCACGCCGCCTGCTACCACGAGGACGTCGCGCCCGCCCTGGCGGAGGAGGGCATCCACCTGGTCCGCTGGAACGAGCTGACGGAGAAGGAGCAGGCCCGCCTGTTCACCCTGTTCCGGCACCAGATCTTCCCCGTGCTGACCCCGCTGGCCGTCGACCCGGCGCATCCGTTCCCGTACATCTCCGGCCTCTCGCTGAACCTGGCCGTACGGGTCCGCAACCCCGTCACCGGCACCCCGCACTTCGCCCGGGTGAAGGTGCCGCCGCTGCTCTCCCGCTTCCTGGAGGCCTCGCCCGGCCGGTACGTCCCGCTGGAGGACGTCATCGCCGCGCACCTGGAGGAGCTGTTCCCGGGCATGGAGGTGCTGGAGCACCACGCCTTCCGGGTGACCCGCAACGAGGACCTGGAGGTCGAGGAGGACGACGCCGAGAACCTCCTCCAGGCGCTGGAGAAGGAGCTGATGCGGCGGCGTTTCGGGCCGCCGGTCCGGCTGGAGGTCGAGGAGAGCATCAACCAGGAGGTCCTGGACCTGCTGGTGCGCGAGCTGAAGATCAGCGAGGCCGAGGTCTACCCCCTGACCGGCCCCCTGGACCTCACCGGCCTCTTCCGCATCGCCTCCATCGACCGGCCCGAGCTGAAGTACCGCAAGTTCGTCGCCGGCACCCACCGCGAGCTCGCCGAGGTCGAGTCGGCCTCCGCGCCCGACATATTCGCCGCGCTGCGCAACCGGGACGTGCTGCTGCACCACCCGTACGACTCCTTCTCGACCTCCGTGCAGGCGTTCCTGGAGCAGGCGGCGGACGACCCGGACGTCCTCGCGATCAAGCAGACGCTGTACCGGACCTCCGGCGACTCCCCCATAGTCAACGCGCTCATCGACGCCGCCGAGGCCGGCAAGCAGGTCCTGGTGCTGGTCGAGATCAAGGCCCGCTTCGACGAGCACGCCAACATCAAGTGGGCGCGCAAGCTGGAGGAGGCCGGCTGCCACGTCGTCTACGGCCTCGTCGGGCTCAAGACGCACTGCAAGCTGTCGCTGGTGGTCCGCCAGGAGGGCGAGACCCTGCGCCGCTACAGCCACGTCGGCACCGGCAACTACCACCCGAAGACGGCCCGGCTCTACGAGGACCTGGGCCTGCTGACGGCCGACCCGCAGGTGGGCGCGGACCTGTCCGACCTGTTCAACCGGCTGTCCGGCTACTCCCGCCGGGAGACCTACCGGCGGCTGCTGGTCGCGCCCAAGTCACTGCGCGACGGCCTGATCTCGCGGATCGACAAGGAGGTCCAGCACCACCGTGCCGGGCGCCCGGCCTACATCCGCATCAAGGTCAACTCCATCGTCGACGAGGCGCTCATCGACGCCTGCTACGGCGCGTCCCAGGCGGGCGTGCCGGTCGACATCTGGGTCCGCGGCATCTGCGCGGTCCGCCCCGGCGTGGCCGGACTGTCGGAGAACGTCCGCGTCCGCTCCGTCCTCGGCCGCTTCCTGGAGCACTCCCGGGTCTTCGCCTTCGGCAACGGCGGCGAGCCCGAGGTGTGGATCGGCAGCGCCGACATGATGCACCGCAACCTCGACCGCCGTATCGAAGCCCTGGTCAGGGTCACCGACCCGGCCCACCGCGCCGCGCTGAACCGGTTCCTGGAAACCGGGATGTCCGACACCACCGCGTCCTGGCACCTCGGCCCGGACGGCGAGTGGACCCGGCACGCGACGGACGCGGAGGGTCAGCCCCTGCGCAACGTCCAGGAGATGCTCATAGACGCCCGGAGGCGCAGGCGTGGCTCAGCAACACCTTGACCCGACGGACCCGGCGGCCGGGGACGCGACGGGGGACGCCCTCGCGGGCTACCTGCGCGCCCGCGCCACCGAGTTCCTCCGCGCGCTGCGCCTGCACCGGGAGTCCGGTGCGGGCGCGGGCAACGGCTCGGAGGAGACCGTCGACGCGGCGCGGGCGCTGCGGCGCTCGGCCCGCCGCATCAGCGGCAGCCTGCACACGTTCCGCCCCCTGCTGGACGCCGACTGGTCGGAGGCCATCCGTCCCGAACTGGCCTGGCTCTCGGGCACGCTGGCGATGGAGCACGCCTGCGCCGCCCGCCTGGAACGCCTGCTGCTGGCCCTGCACCGGCTGTCCGGCGCACCGGTCCTGCCGGCCCAGTCGACGGGAGCGGGGCCCCGGCACGCCGTCGCGGGCGCCGAGCGCGCCAGCCTCACGGTGGGCGCGGCCAAGGCGGGCGCCCTGCTGGACCGGCAGCTCACCCTGGCCAGGACCCGCGCGCACAGCACGGCCCTCCAGGCGCTCGGCTCCTCCCGCTTCCACGCGGTGGCCGACGGCATCGCCGTCCTGGCCAGCGAGGTCCCGCTCGTCCCGGCCGCCGCGGGGACCGGTCTGCGGCCGCTCGCCGCGGCGGCCGGGGAGCGCCTCGACGACGCGGTCACCGCACTGCCGCTGGTCACCGCCGGCCACCCGTACAACGCGGAGGCCCTGATCCACGGCCTCTCCCCGGACCCGTCCCCGCACCCCCAGGACGCGCCCTGGCACCAGGTACGGCTGCTGCTGCGCCTGCACCGCTACGCCCGCGAGGTCCTGCACGGCGGCGGCCCGCCGGACGTACGGCTGCTGGGGGCCGGCCGGGCCCTGGACCGGCACCGGGACGCCTCGGAGGCGGCGACGGCCGCGGCCCAGGCGGCCCGCACCCCGCGCATCGCCCCGGCCACGGCGTACGCCCTCGGCGTGCTGCACGCCGACCAGCGGCACGAGGTGGAGGCGGCGCGGTTCGCCTTCCAGCAGTCCTGGCAGCAGCAGACGGTGGGCACGCCCTGACGGCGGGCATCCGCGAAGGAGGCACACCCCGGTGACAGACCCCGACGACCTCACCGTCCAGGCCGCCGGCTGCGTCCTGTGGCGCCGCTCGACGGTCGCCGGAGAGCTGGAGATCTGCCTGGTCCACCGGCCGAAATACGATGATTGGTCCCACCCCAAGGGCAAGCTCAAGCGCGGTGAGGACGCTCTCGTGGGCGCGCTGCGCGAGGTCGCCGAGGAGACGGGGCACCACGCGCGGCCGGGGGCCGAGCTGCCGGCGACGCACTACGAGGCCGACGGCCGCCCCAAGCGGGTGCGTTACTGGGCGGCCGAGGCGGGGCCCGGCGCCTTCGCGCCGAACGCCGAGGTGGACCGGTTGCTGTGGCTCTCGCCCCGGGACGCGCGGCTGCGGCTGACCCAGCCGCGGGACCGGGAGCTGGTGGACGCCCTCCTCGACGCGCTGCACCGGACCTGAACGGCCGGTGAGAACGGGTGAGGCGGGTGAAGCGGGTGAGGCGGGTGAAGTCCGGGCGCGGGGGCGCAACCGCGGGGGGCCTTTCGGCGATAGACAGGCGTGGGGCCTTTCGGAGCGCCTCGCGTGCGAGACCACTGCCGGTATCACGCCGTGTCCTCGCCGTAAGCGTTCCGTTACCTCACCGCACCGTCCCCAGGGGTTCACCCGGCGTTCATTCACGCCCATCGGCGCCTTCACCTGTTCTGCCTAATTTCGGCCTTGCACGATGACGGACCGCGCCCCGGGGGGACGGTCCGCGTCACCACGACTTCGCACGCCGCCGAATTTCAGGACGGCGGCTCCCGGAAGGACATTCCTCAAGTGAAGCTTCAGCGCAAGAACCGGCGGGCACTCGCTCTCGGCGCGATCGCCGTCTCCGGCGCCCTGGCCCTCACGGCGTGCGGCTCCGACGACACCGGCACCAGCGGAAGCGGCGACTCCACGGCCACCGCCGCGGCCGGCAACATCGACTGCGGCGACGCCAAGGGCCAGCTCCAGGCGTCCGGCTCGTCCGCGCAGAAGAACGCGGTCGACGCGTGGGTCAAGCAGTACACCGCGAGCTGCAAGAACGTGCAGATCAACTACCGCCCCGACGGCTCCGGCGCCGGCATCACCGCCTTCACCCAGGGCCAGACCGCGTTCGCCGGTTCCGACTCCGCGCTCAAGCCGGAGGAGGTCACGGCGTCCAAGAAGGTCTGCTCCGGCGGCCAGGGCATCGACCTGCCGATGGTCGGCGGCCCGATCGCGGTCGGCTTCAACGTCCCGGGCGTCGACTCGCTCACCCTGGACGCGGCCACCCTCGCCAAGATCTTCGACAACAAGATCACCAACTGGAACGACAAGGCCATCGCGGCGCTGAACCCCGGCGTGAAGCTGCCCGACCTCAAGATCCAGGCGTTCCACCGCTCGGACGAGTCCGGCACCACGGACAACTTCACCAAGTACCTGAAGGCCGCCTCCCCGAACGACTGGAAGTACGAGGGCGGCAAGTCCTGGCAGGCCAAGGGCGGCCAGTCCGCCCAGGGCTCCTCCGGCCTGGCCCAGCAGGTCACCCAGACCACGGGCGCCATCTCGTACTTCGAGCTCTCCTACGCCAAGGGCGGCATCAAGACCGTCGACATCAAGACCGAGGCCGCGCAGCCGGTCAAGGCCACCGTCGAAAACGCCACCGCCGCCATCGGCGCCGCCAAGGTCGTCGGCACCGGCAAGGACCTCGCCCTGGAGCTGGACTACACGCCGTCGGCCGCGGGTGCCTACCCGATCGTGCTGGTGACGTACGAGATCGTCTGCGACTCGGGCAACAAGCCGGAGACGCTGCCCGCCACGAAGTCCTTCCTCAACTACATCGCCTCGGAGGACGGCCAGGGTCTGCTCAAGGACGCCGGCTACGCCCCGATGCCCGCCGAGATCATCACCAAGGTCCGCTCCACCATCTCGGGCCTGAACTGACCTGCGTGCGGCCGGCCCCGGACCGGGGCCGGCCGCACCGTCCGGTGCACCGCCGCCAGGAGCCTGCCGACCGACGGACGGCTCCGACCGAGCCGCCGCGGAGCGGCTCCGCAGACCGGAGAACCCGATGGACATAACGACACAGAACCCAACCGCTCCCCCCGCACCCCAGCCCGGCCGGACCGAGGACGGGCGTGCCGCCCGCGGCACCACCCGCCCCGGAGACCGGATCTTCCTCGGTCTCTCCCGCGGATCCGGCATCCTGGTGCTGGTCATCATGGCCGCCATCGCGGTCTTCCTCACCTACCGCGCGGTTCTCGCGATCGGCAAGGACGAGGCCAACTTCTTCACCACCTTCGAGTGGAACCCCAGTGGCGTGCCGCCGCAGTTCGGCATCGCGGTCCTGGCCTTCGGCACCGTCGTGTCGTCGATCATCGCCATGGCCATCGCCGTACCGATCGCGGTCGGCATCGCCCTCTTCCTCACCCACTACGCCCCGCGCCGCCTGAGCGGCCCCATCGCGTACGTGATCGACCTGCTGGCCGCCGTGCCCTCCATCGTCTACGGCCTGTGGGGCGCCCTGGTCCTCGTGCCGCAGCTCGACGGCCTCTACGGCTGGCTGGACGACTACCTCGGCTGGACCGGCGTCTTCGCGTGGAACGGCGGCGCGCCGCGCTCGCTGTTCACCGTCGGCATCCTGCTCGCGCTGATGATCCTGCCGATCATCACCAACGTGAGCCGCGAGGTCTTCCGCCAGGTCCCGCAGATGCACGAGGAGGCGGCCCTGGCGCTCGGCGCCACCCGCTGGGAGGTGATCCGCATGGCGGTCCTGCCCTTCGCCCGCTCCGGCGTGATCTCCGCCTCGATGCTGGGCCTCGGCCGCGCGCTCGGCGAGACGATGGCCGTGGCGATGGTGCTCTCCTCCAGCTTCGACATCCAGGCCACCCTGCTCGACCCGGGCGGCGGCACCTTCGCCCAGAACATCGCCAGCAAGTTCAACGAGGCCAGCGAGATGGGCCGGGACGCCCTGATCGCCTCCGGTCTGGTGCTCTTCGTCATCACGCTGCTGGTCAACGGCGCGGCCCGGCTCATCATCGCCCGCCGCAAGGAGTACTCGGGGGCCAACGCATGAGCCACGCAACCCTCTCCGGCAAGCGCCCCGGCGGCCTGCGCGGGGCGACCCTGCCCAAGTGGTTCCCCTGGGCGGTCGCGGTCGGAGCCACCGCCGCCGGCCTCGGCATCAGCGCCGCGGCCGGGCTGCAGAGCAGCATCCAGTGGGCGTTGATCGCCGCCGTGCTCTTCATCGTCGGCTCCTACGCCGTCTCGGCCCGCGTCGAGGGCCGCCGGCAGGCCAAGGACCGCACGGCCACCAGCATGGTGTGGGTCGCGTTCCTGCTCGCCGTCATCCCGCTGGCCTCCCTCGTCTGGGAGACCGTCCAGCGCGGTGTGAAGGTCCTGGACACCTACTTCCTCACCCGCTCGATGGGCGTGGTCGCCGACTCCGAGCCCGGCGGCGGCATCTACCACGCCCTGCTCGGCACGCTGGAGCAGGTCGGCCTCGCCACGCTGATGGCCGTGCCGGTCGGCGTGCTGACCGCGATCTACCTGGTCGAGTACGGCCGCGGCAACCTCGCGCGCGCGGTGACCTTCTTCGTCGACGTCATGACGGGCATCCCGTCGATCGTCGCGGGCCTGTTCGTCCTCAGCCTGTGGATCGTCATCCTGAAGATGGGCTACTCCGGCTTCGCCGGTTCGCTCGCCCTGGCGATCCTGATGATCCCCGTGATCGTCCGCTCGACGGAGGAGATGCTCAAGCTCGTCCCGAACGAGCTGCGCGAGGCGTCCCTGGCGCTGGGCGTGCCGAAGTGGCGCACCATCCTGAAGGTGGTCGTGCCGACGGCGATCGGCGGCATCACCACCGGTGTGATGCTGGCCATCGCCCGTATCACCGGTGAGACCGCGCCCGTGCTGCTGCTGGTCTGGGGTACGAACTTCATCAACGCCAACCCCTTCTCCGACCCGCAGGCCTCGCTGCCGATGTACATCTACCTCCAGTACTCGAACAGCGGTGGCGAAGGACCGGGGTACGACCGGGCCTGGGCGGCGGCCCTGACGCTCATCCTCTTCATCATGATCCTCAATCTCGTGGCCCGCGGCATCGCCCGCTGGAAGGCCCCGAAGTCCGGTCGCTGACGCGGCCATCGAAGTCAGCGACCCGAAAGAAGCAGTGATTGCCATGGCCAAGCGCATCGATGTCAGCGGCCTCAACGCCTACTACGGCTCCTTCCTCGCCATCGAGGACATCTCGATGACCGTCGAGCCCCGCTCCGTGACGGCCTTCATCGGCCCGTCCGGCTGCGGCAAGTCCACCTTCCTGCGCACCCTGAACCGCATGCACGAGGTCACCAGCGGCGGCCGGGTCGAGGGCAAGGTCATGCTCGGCGACGAGAACCTGTACGGCGCCGGGATCGACCCGGTGGCCGTACGGCGCGAGGTCGGCATGGTCTTCCAGCGGCCCAACCCCTTCCCCACGATGTCGGTGTACGACAACGTGGCGGCGGGCCTGAAGCTCAACGGCTCCTACAAGAAGGCGCAGCTGGACGACATCGTCGAGAAGTCGCTGCGCGGCGCGAACCTCTGGAACGAGGTCAAGGACCGTCTGAACAAGCCGGGCTCCGGCCTCTCGGGCGGTCAGCAGCAGCGGCTGTGCATCGCCCGCGCGATCGCGGTCGAGCCGAACGTCCTGCTGATGGACGAGCCCTGCTCCGCCCTGGACCCGATCTCCACCCTCGCCATCGAGGACCTGATCGGTGAGCTGAAGGAGCGCTTCACGATCGTCATCGTGACGCACAACATGCAGCAGGCGGCGCGGGTCTCGGACCGCACGGCCTTCTTCAACCTCGCCGCCGTCGGCCAGCCCGGCAAGCTCATCGAGATCGACGACACGGAGCGCATCTTCTCCAACCCGTCGGTCCAGGCGACCGAGGACTACATCTCGGGCCGCTTCGGCTGAGCCGCCGCCCGGCGAAGAACCCCTCGCGGTGCTGCATGGCGGTGCCACCGCGAGGCAGATAAAGGGCCCGCCCCCCGGCTTCCCGGGGGGCGGGCCCCTCTGCTGTGTCCTGCTGCTGTCTCCCGCTGCTGGGTGCCTGCTGCTCTTCCTGCTGTCGTCCCGTGCGCCGCGGCGCGGTTCACGGCCGCGGCGCGGGGGACCTCACAGGATGGCGAGGTTGATGAGTCCGAAGGCGCCGGCCGCGACGAGTGCGGCGGCCGGCATGGTGATGACCCAGCCGAGGACGATGTTCTTGGCCACGCCCCAGCGCACGGCGTTCACGCGCTTGGTGGCGCCCACGCCCATGATCGCGGACGTGATCACATGGGTCGTCGAGATCGGCGCCTTGAACAGGAACGCCGTGGTGAACATGATCGCGGCACCGGTCGTCTCCGCGGCGAAGCCCTGCGGCGGGTCCAGCTCGATGATCTTGCGGCCCAGGGTGCGCATGATGCGCCAGCCGCCGGCGTAGGTGCCCAGCGAGAGCATCACGGCACAGATGATCTTCACCCACACCGGGATGGGGTCGCCGGCGTCCTCGACATCGGCGATGACCAGCGCCATCACCACGATGCCCATGGTCTTCTGCGCGTCCTGGAGGCCGTGCCCGAGCGCCATCGCGGCGGCGGAGACCGTCTGCGCGATACGGAAGCCGCGCTTGGCCTTGTGCGGGTTGGCCCGCCGGAACATCCACATGATCGCCGTCATCACGAGATAGCCGACGACCAGGCCGACCAGCGGCGACACGAACATCGGGATGACGATCTTGTCGAGCACCCCGTCCCAGTACACCGTCGTCCCGCCGGCCAGGGCCGCCCCGACCATGCCGCCGAACAGGGCGTGCGAGGACGAGGAGGGCAGGCCGAAGTACCAGGTGATCAGGTTCCAGGTGATCGCGCCCACGAGCGCCGCGAAGAGGATGCCCATCCCCTTGGAGCCCTCGGGTGTCTGGATCAGGCCCTCACTGACGGTCTTGGCCACGCCGGAGCCGAGGAAGGCGCCGGCGAGATTCATCACGGCCGCCATCGCAAGCGCCGCCCGCGGGGTGAGCGCGCGCGTGGAGACGGACGTAGCGATCGCGTTCGCGGAGTCGTGGAAGCCGTTGGTGTACGTGAAGAAGAGCGCGACCGCGATGGTCACGACCAGGGCGAAGGTGTCCATGGACGGTCTCAGGACTCCTTGACGGCGATGGTCTCCACCGTGTTCGCCACGTGCTCGAAGGCGTCCGCCGCTTCCTCCAGCACATCCACGATCTGCTTGAGCTTGAGCACCTCGATGGCGTCGTACTTGCCGTTGAACAGGTGGGCCAGCAGCTTGCGGTGTATCTGGTCGGCCTGGTTCTCCAGGCGGTTGACCTCGATCCAGTACTCCGTGAGGTTGTCCATGGTGCGCAGGTTCGGCATGGCCTCGGCCGTCAGTTCGGCCGCCCGCGCCAGGACCTCGATCTGCTGCTCGACACCCTTGGGCAGGTCCTCGACGTTGTAGAGGACGACCAGGTCGACGGCCTCCTCCATGAAGTCCATGATGTCGTCGAGGGACGACGCGAGGGAGTAGATGTCCTCGCGGTCGAACGGCGTGATGAACGAGGAGTTCAGCTGGTGGAAGATCGCGTGCGTGGCATCGTCACCGGCGTGTTCCGCGGCCCGCATACGCTCTGCGATCTCGGCCCGGCCGGCGGTGTCCGCCCCGAGCAGTTCCATCAGGAGCTTCGAGCCCGTGACGATGTTGTCCGCGGACGCGGCGAACATGTCGTAGAAGCTCGTCTCCCGGGGGGTCAGACGAAATCGCACGTGGGGTCCTCAGGATGCATCGGTTTCGGTCAGGCTGATGCTAGGCGCATCATCCGGCCACGGCTAATGGGCCGTCCTCCAGTGTCGCCCATCGGGCAGAGTGGTCGGCACGGGGGACGGCGGGCGGCCGTCGACGGTGTCGGCCACCCGGCCTCCTACCCCGCAAAGTTCGGTACGATATACCCGGTAGGGGTATAGAAGCGGCAGCCGTCGGGAGGACGCGATGACGACCACAGAGGCCGGCGCCGGTGCGCCCTCCGCCCCCGGCGGGACCGCGGAGCCGGCCGCCGCGCAGATCGTGACGGACCACGACCGCGGCATCCACGGCTACCACCAGCAGAAGGACGAGCACCTCAAGCGGCTGCGCAGGATCGAGGGCCAGATCCGGGGCCTGCAGCGGATGGTCGACGAGGACGTCTACTGCATCGACATACTCACGCAGGTCTCCGCCTCCACCAAGGCCCTGCAGTCCTTCGCCCTGCAACTGCTGGAGGAGCACCTGCGCCACTGCGTCGCCGACGCGGCCCTCAAGGGCGGCTCGGAGATCGACGCCAAGGTGGAGGAGGCGACGAAGGCGATCGGCCGGCTGCTCAGGACCTGAGCCGGTCCGCGCGCGGGGCCCCGGCTCACCCGGCCGGGGCCTGGCGCTCCTCGGCGACGCGCAGCACCTCGTCGATGCTCTCCAGGCTGAGCCGGTCCTCCCGGGCGGCCGAGGCCGCGATGATCAGCTCGCCGCACAGCTCGATCTCGGCGAGGGCCACGTGGTCCTGAACTGCCGTACCGCCGACCGGAGCCACGTGCGTCACCTCTTCTCTGCCGATACCGGCTTCCTAGAGTAGGGAGCGCCCTACACACCGCGCATGGCACGGACGGGCTAGTCCTTGAGGTCCGCCGGACACGCGCGCACCGGTCCTCACCGCTCGGCGATCCTGCCGGCGTAGATGTCGTCGCCCGCCGGCAGCCGCACCCGGGCCGGGGTCCCGAAGTCGTACATCAGGGTCGTGGAGGTGACGGCCACGGCAGTGCTCTGCCGTCCGTTGACGAAGCTGAACCGGTGCCTGACCTTGCGGATCCGGCCCGCGTCGTCGAGGTAGACGTCGAAGGGGACGTCGGCCGTGGCGAACCCCTTCGCCGCCGCCGCGAGCGCCGCGGCGTTCCCGGCGGACGCCTCCCGCGCGGCCACGCCCAGGTCGGCGGTGCCCCGGTAGTGCCGTACGGGCGTGCCGCCGACCTCGCCCTCGCCGACGTACCGCACGGTGCGCGCCCCGCGCAGCACCTCGGCCGCGGCGAACGGATCGGTCGCGCCGCCGGTGACGAGGTTCCCGTCCGTGAGCGAACCGGTCTCCACCCGCACCCACTTGTCGGCGGGCACACCGGCACCGCGGTTCTTCATGTACAGAGCGCCCGGCGAGAGCAGTTCCAGGATCGGCCGCTGCGCGGTGCTGCCCGCGGGGTCCTGGGGCAGCAGCACCTTCAGCCGCCCCCGCCGCTCCCGGAAGTCGTAGACGCCCTCGCCCCGGATGGTGACCCGTGTCCCGCCGGTGGCCATCTCCATGGCGGTCCGCGCCCTGGCGCTGCGCTCCTCGACCAGCCGGTCGGCGGCGTGCCGGACCCTGTCCACGGCCTCGCCACCGCGCCCGTCCTGGGCCGCGGCACCGCGCTCGGCGCATCCGCTGCCCGCCAGACAGACGCAGAGCACCCCGGCCGCAACCCGTGCCCCGCGCGGAAGACCGTGCCGCTGCCGCTCCGTCATCGCCTGCCTACCCCCAGCCGGTACGTCCGTCATGGGCACCCTGTCGTCCCGGTTAACGACCGTCGGCGGCCCCTGGTCACCACACCGGAGGCGTCGGACATACTTGCCCTGGGTAACGTTGCAGCCGTGGCACAGCAGAACGGACCGGCGCCCCCCGAACCCCAGGACGCCCCGGCCCCCCACCGCACGACGACGGTGGAGCGGGGCCCCTTCTGCACAGCCCACTGCACCTGCGGCTGGCGGGGCCCGGCCAGAAGGGCCAGAAGCCTGGCCAGATCGGACGCGGAGTCCCACGCGAACGCGTGAGCGGGGGTGGCTGAAAACCCCCTCAGGCGGCACGCCCACACCGGTTTTCGGCCAGTCCGGCGCTTGGGGACGCGGCCCTCCCGGGGTCGGCGCGGGCGCCCTGGTGCGGCGGCCCCCGGGACGGACCGGGCAGGGGCGGCGGGGGCGGCCTCCCCACCTCGCCCCCACGGGCCCGCACCCCGCCCGGGGAACCCCCGTGCCCACCACCCCGTCTCGTTCCACGTAACCCCGAGGAGGCGACATGGAACGGCGCACGTTCATCGGCGGCACGGCAGCCCTCACCGCCCTGACGGCAACCGCCTGCGACAGCGGCACCGGCGACGGCACCCGCGCCGCCCGGGGCGGGAACACGGGCGCGGCAGGCGCCACGGCCACCGGCGCCACGGCGACCCGCACCACGACGACCACGTCCACCACGGCCGCCGCCGACTGGCCCGCCCTCGCCCGCGACCTAGACGGCACCCTCGTCCGACCGGGCGACGCCGCCTGGAAGACCGCGCACCAGCTCTACAACACCCGCTTCGACTCGCTGAAGCCCGCCGCGGTCGCCTACGCCGCCCACGCCGACGACATCCGCACCACCCTCGCCTACGCCCGCGCCCGCCGCCTCAAGGTCGCGATACGCAACGGCGGCCACTCCTACGCCGGCTGGTCCTCCGGCGACAACCGGCTGATCGTCGACGTCTCCCGCCTCGCCCGCGTCCGCGTCTCCGGCGGCACCGCGGTGACCGGCGCCGGTGCCAAGCTCATCGACGTCTACCGGGCCCTCGCGGCAAAGGGCGTCACCATACCCGCCGGCTCCTGCCCGACCGTCGGCGTCTCGGGCCTCACGCTCGGCGGCGGACACGGCGTCACCTCCCGTGCGTACGGCCTGACCTGCGACAGTCTCACCCGCGCCACCCTCATCACCGCGGACGGCAAGCAGCTCACCGCCGACGCCACCACCCACGAAGACCTCTTCTGGGCCCTGCGGGGCGCCGGGAACGGCAACTTCGGCGTGGTCACGGAACTCCAGTTCCACACCCACCCCGCGCCCCAGGCCGTGACGGCGTACCTGAGCTGGCCGTGGTCGAAGGCGGCGGCGCTCATCAGGGCGTGGCAGGAGTGGGGCCCGTCCCAGCCCGACGAGATCTGGTCGTCCCTGCACCTGGCCAACCGGGCGGGCGGCACCCCCACGATCTCCGTGACCGCGTTCTCCCTGGGCACGTACCGCGAGCTGCAGAACGCGGTGGACCGGCTCGCCGGCGGCCCCGGCGGACCGGGCCCCGCGCGCGCCGTCTCCCTCGAACGCCGTTCCTACGAGGAGTCGTTGGAGGTCTACGCGGGCTGCTCGTCCTTCGCCACCGACGCCCAGTGCCACCTCCCCGGGACCACCCCGGGCCGCACCCCCCAGGGCGCGCTGGGCCGCGAGACGTACGCGGCCAAGTCGGACTTCTTCGACCGTTCGATGTCCGCGGCCGGCATCCGGGCGCTCACGCGGCGGATGGAGTCGGTGGGCGGCGGCTCCGGCAGCGTCGCCCTGACGGCCCTGGGCGGGGCGGTCAACCGCGTCTCCCCGACGGCGACGGCCTTCGTGCACCGCCGCTCGCGCATGCTGGCCCAGTACGTCGCCTCCTGGCGGCCCGGCACCTCGGGCGCCACGGCCCGGTCCTGGCTGGCTTCGGCCCACGGCGCGATGCGCCCGTACGCCTCGGGCGCCGCCTACCAGAACTACACCGACCCGGACCTGAAGGACTGGCGCACGGCGTACTACGGGGACGCGGCGCCACGGCTGGCGAAGCTGAGGAAGCGGTACGACCCGGAGGGCTTCTTCAGCCACCCGCAGGCCCTCTGACGGACCGACGGGAGCCCCGTGCGGTACGGCCCGCGCGCGCGGGCGGCGCTGCGACCGGAAAGGTGCACCGGCTCGCGGCGCCCGGCCGCGGCGCCCGGCAGCCAGGTCCCGTTCCTCAGGCCGCCAGGTCCCGTTCCTCGGCGCCCGCGCTCTCCCTGCGCGCGCCCGGGATCAGGGCGCCGGCGCCGGACCTGCCCCGCGCCCGGATCAGCCACGCGCCCCGCCGCGAGCGGCCGACGGCGGTCATGAGGGGCGTGAGCAGCGCCATGGCCAACGGGGAGAGCAGCAGCGCGACGGCGGTACCCAGCGCGAACCCGCCCACGACGTCGGTCGGGTAGTGGACGCCCATGTAGACCCGGCTGAATCCGGCGAACAGCGCCAGCACGATGCCGACGAGCCCGAACTTCCGGTTGGCGACGAAGAGTCCGACGCCGAGCGCCATGGCGATGGTGGCGTGGTCGCTGACGAAGGAGTAGTCCGTCTTGCCGCCGACGAGGACCTCCAGCCCCTGATGGTCGTTGAACGGCCGGGGGCGCTCCACGAATCCCCGTATCGGCACGTTCACCAGGACCGCGACGGCGGCCGCGAGCGGTGCCCACACGAGGGCGGCCACGGACGCGGGGGCGTCCTCGCCGCCCCGCCGGCGCACGCCCCACCAGCACCACAGCACGAGCAGGGCGAGGCCGACCAGCACGCCGTACTCACCGACGTACTCCATGACCCGGTCGAACCACGGCGGGGCGTCCTTGGCGAGGCCGTTGATGTCGTAGAGCAGATCGACGTCGGGGTTCGACCCGGATTCTGCGAGTCCAGCCATGATGCCGCGGCCCCTTCGTCGTCTCCCGGCGCATCGTGCGTACGCCGCTCCGCCCACCCCCGTGGTTGTGGATCCGGCTACGTCACCAGGAACGCACGGCCCCTGTTGATACGTTCCACACTCCACTGAATGATCACGCAGACGTTATCGAAGAGAAACACGTCACCGCAGCTCAGCGGGTGGGTCCACGCAGCGCCTACACCCCTGTGGGCAGCGCTTTCGCGCCATCCTCGGTCACCCGGGTGGCCCCGAAGTAGTCCTTCGTGTCGATCGGGTCGAACCGGATCACAGCGCCCGTTCTCGGTGCGTCGATCATGTACCCGCCGCCCACATAGATCCCGACATGGTGGATGACCCGGGAGTTGGTGGGATCCTTCGAGAAGAACACCAGATCGCCGGGCAGCAGTTCGTTCCTGGCCGGATGCGGCCCCGCGTTCCACTGGTCGTTGGCGACGCGCGGCAGCGTGATCCCGACACTCTCGTACGCCGCCTTGGTGAGCCCGGAGCAGTCGAAGCGCCCCTTGGTGGCCGCGCTGCCGTCACCGCCCCACAGATACGGCGTGCCCAGCTTCTTCTGCGCGTAGTAGATGGCCCCCGCGGCCTGCTTGCTGGGGTCCACCCGGCTCACGGGCGCGGCGAAGCTCTCCTGGAGGGTCGTGATCGTCTTCACATAGTTCTGGGTCTCCTTGTAGGGCGGCACACCCCCGTGCTTGATGACCGCGTACGCCCCCGCGTTGTAGGAGGCGAGCATGTTCCTCGTCGGATCGCCGGGTACGTCCTTGACGTACGAGGCGAGCTTGCAGTCGTACGAGGCGGCCGACGGGATCGCGTCCTGGGGGTCCCAGACGTCCCGGTCGCCGTCACCGTCGCCGTCGATGCCGTTCGTGGCCCAGGTCCCGGGGATGAACTGGGCGATGCCCTGGGCCGCCGCGGGGCTGCGCGCCTTCGGGTTGAACCCGCTCTCCTGGTACAGCTGCGCGGCGAGCAGCGCCGGGTTGATGGCCGGGCAGAGGTTGCCCCACTTCTGCACGAGGGCCTGGTAGGCGGCAGGGACGGCCCCCTTGGCCAGCGTCCTGGCCCCGCCGCTCAGCCCTCCGACGACGTTCCCGGCGACGAGGTACACCCCGACGACGAGCAGCAGCACGAAGCTCAGCGCCGCCGCGACGGCGGAACCCGCCACGATCCATGCCTTACGCACCGTCAACCGCCCCTCGCCAGCCGGGAGTCCACCCGCGCCAGTCTAGGAGCTTCCCGCGCCGGAGCCGCGCCAACCGGCGGCCCGCGCGCGGACGGCATGACCTCACGGGTCATCGCCCCCGCCGGCGCCCCGTGCCAGGCTCGTGGACGGACGGGACCGGACGACGACCGGGAGGACACCATGCCCGCCTACGCGATGGCGCACCTGCGCGACGCCGCTCCGCATCCGGAGATCGCCGAGTACATCGAGCGCATCACGGCCACCTTCGAGCCGTACGGCGGCCGCTTCCTCGTGCACGGCACCCCGCACGAGACGCTGGAGGGCAGCTGGCCCGGCGGCGTCGTCCTGATCGCCTTCCCCGGACTCGCCGAGGCACGGGCCTGGTGGCACTCCCCCGCCTACCGCGAGATCGCCCCGCTGCGCTCGCGCCACATCGAGGGCGACATCATCCTCGTCGAGGGCGTCCCCACCCCCTACGACCCCGCCCGCACGGCACAGGCGGTCCGCGCGGGTCTGCCCGGACACCCGGACACCCCGGCGGACACCGACGCCGGCCAACCGGCCTGACACCCTGTCACGCGCGCGTTCACCTCACCGGGATAGCCTTCACCCGCAGAACACCGGCACGACGACTCACCCGACCGGCCGTCAGAAACGGCCCACGGCGTGAAGAGATCTAACGACGGAACCACACCTCGGGTTCCGCTCCGACTTCGTTGCCCGGCGTGACCTGCTGTGATACACAGAGTGACCGTACGAGGCATTCGTACGAATCCCGCCCACCAATGACGCCAAGTCGACATACGGAAGCGACATTGTCGGCGAGAATGAGACCTGACCTCTGCACCGCGCAGGGGGACTGCGGAACTACCCGACAGGGGCGGTGACTTACATGCTCTTCGCGGCCGACAAGGGCGACATCAACACCATCATCGGCGGGATCGCCCCTGACTGGGGTCCCTTCGGGGCGCTGGGGAACGAAGCGAAGACGATGATCCAGGTCGTCATGGCAGTCGCCATCCTGCTCTGCCTCGGCATCGCCATCTGGGGCGCGGCCAAGCAGCGCATCGGCGCCACGGCCCTGCGGGACACCTTCAGCGCCGAGCAGGGCAAGGGACTGATCGTCGCCGGCCTGACCGGCGTCTTCATCATCGGCTCCCTGGGCACGCTCTTCACCATCGTGTACGGCATGGCCGTCTAGCGCCTCACCTCGCTCCGTCCGCTCCGGGCACGCCCGGCCCCCAGTCCCCACCCGTCCGTCGTGCCCACCGGCTGAGGTTGCGTTTCCCTGATGTCGAGTCACCACACCGCGCCCGCGCGGGAACCAGCACGGCTACCGTCGTACTCCTACGTGTTTTCGTCCGACGCCGAGGGGGCGTACGCGGCATGAGTCTCGGAGACGAACGGGAGCCCTCCGGCGGCTACGGAGGCACGGGTCAGACCCGTACCCGGCTGCCGGAGAGCGGCGGCGACGTGTACGGGGGCGCGCGCAGAGGCGGACGCTCGTCGTCCCGGAGCCTGGTGACGGTCGTCGGCGTGGTGGTGCTCCTCATCGCCGCGATCGCCTTCGCGAACCGCGGAGGCGGCGACTCCGGCGGCTCCTCGGGGGACCAGAACAAGCCGAATTCCGCCCCCACGGCGGCGACGGGCACCCGCCCGGTGAAGGGCAAGGCAGCAGGCATCCCGGGCGGCTTCGCCCAGGACCAGCAGGGGGCGCAGAGCGCGGCGGCAAATTACGCAGTGACGCTGGGCTCGACAGGGATGTTCAACAAGGAAAGCCGACGCGGCATCGTGGACACCATCTACACACCCGCCGCCGCGACCAGACTCGGCAATGCCATGGACAAGGCCTACTCAGCGGACTTCCTCAGCAAGCTTGGCCTTGACGAGAACGGCAACCCTCCCGAAGGCAGCACCTTTGTGTCGCGCACTGTACCGGTGGGAACCAAGGTCGAGCAGTACGGCGCCGGTAGCGCCAAAGTCTCCGTCTGGTACATGGGTCTGATCGGTATGTCCAGTCAGCGCTCGACCGACCCTGTCAGCTCCACGTGGAAAACCTGGACGTTCGACCTGCAGTGGGCGAACGGCGACTGGAAGATCGGCGCGGACACCCAGAAGAACGGCCCGGCGCCGGTGCCAGGTGACGACAGAGCGGCCAGCTCTGACGACATCAGCAAGGCCATCGAGGAGTACGGAGGGTTCACTTATGCCCGGTAACCCGCGTCGTGTGCTCGGCCCAACGGCAATGATCGCCGCTATGCAGGCCGGTATCGTCCTGATGGCCACTCAGGCCAATGCCGCTCCCACACCGTCACCCTCGCCGAGCAAGAGCAACCAACCCTGCGACCTGCTGATCGGCCCTGCCAAGCAGTACTGCGAGAAGGACAACGGCAACTCCCGCACCACCCCCCTCACCGACCCCACCTCCGCCCTCGACCCCCTCTCCGCGCTCGCCAAGGGCTGTGCCGAAGCCGCCGCGTGGACCGTCGACAAGCTCAGCCAGGCCGTGAAGGAGACCGCGAGCGTCGACTTCACGAACATCACCTTCCTCAAGCACTACGCCGTCGTCTTCGCCGCGTCCGCGATCCTCACCCTCCTGCTGTGGCTGCTCGCCGTCGCCAAGAGGGCCGTGCGCGGCGTCCCGTTCGCCACCGCCCTGTCGGAGGCCATCGGCTTCCTCTGGCTCACCGTGCTGGCCTCGGCGTTCACCCCGCTCATCCTCTACACCGTCGTCTCGGCGACCGACGCGGTCAGCGACGTCCTCGCGAAGGCGACCGGCAACCAGACGGACACCTTCTTCGGCACGTTCTCCGAGGCGCTCGCCAAGGGCGACGACATCGGCGGCGGACCGATCATGCTGATCCTGGTGTCGCTGATCTCCATCCTCGCCGCGGGCGTGCTCTACCTGGAGCTCTACATCCGCGCCGTCCTGCTCTACGTCGGCGCCCTGCTCGGCGTCGTCGTCTACGCGGGCCTGGTCGACAAGGACCTGTGGGGCCACGTCCGCCGCTGGGCCGGCATCATGATCGCGGTCATCCTGGTCAAACCGGTCATCGTCATCGTCCTCGGCCTCGCCGGCGCCCTCGCCACCGAGGAGGGCCCCGACTCCCTCGCGGCCGTCGTCTCCGGCCTCGCCATCATCCTGCTCGCGATCTTCGCCTCGGCGATGATCTACCGCTTCGTCCCCGGCTTCGGCGACGAGATCGCGAACACCCGCAACAACCGCATCATGCGCGGCGCGGAAGGCAAGGCGGCGGCCGTCATCAGCTCCCCGGCCAGCCTCGTCGCCCAGGGCATCAAGACGCACAGCTCCCGCGCCGACAACAACGGCGGCCAGTCGGGCGGCGCCCGCCCCGCCAACCCCGTCTCCGGCGGCGTCGCCGCACACAGCTCGCGCTCCTCGAACGGAGGCGGCGGATCCGTCCCCTCCGCCGCACCCGCACCCCGGTCGAGCAGCCCGATGAACACCCCTCACGCAGGCAACACCCGCAACAGCAATCCCTCTGGAGGTGACGGGCGTTGACGACCGAGTCCCACGTGTCCCACGTGGTCACGCCCCGCCGCACATATCTGATCGGCCGCGCCCGGCCGAACGCGATCGTCGGCCGCAACCGCGAGTCCGGCGAGATCGCGCTCATCATCGCCGGCGCGTTCCTCGGAATGATGTGCGGGCTCCTCGTCCCCGTCCTGTCCCTGCGCATCGTGCTCCTCATGGGCTTCCCGCTCATCGCCCTCGCCGCGGTCTACGTGCCGTACAAGCAGCGGACGTTCTACAAGTGGTTCGAGATCAACCGCAGCTACAAGCGCTCCCTGCGCCGGGGCACCGCCTACCGCTCCGGTGCCATGGAGGCGGGCACCCGCGTCGACGGCCGCGAGGTCGAGGTCGGCCCGCCGCCCGGCATCGGCCGCATCACCTGGCTCGCCGCGCCCTTCGGCCCCGACGAGATCGCCGTCCTGCTGCACGCCGACCGCCGTACGGTCACCGCCGCCATCGAGATCGAGGGCCCCGGCGTCGGCCTGCGCGACTCCGAGGACCAGGAAGCCCTCGTCGACCGCTTCGGCACCCTGCTCAAGCACGTGGCCAACGGCGACGGCTTCGTGACGCGCCTCCAGATGCTCGCGCGCACCCTGCCGGCCGACCCCGACGCCCACGCCAAGGACGTCACCGTACGCGGCGACGAGCGCTCCCCCGGCTGGCTCCGGCAGTCCTACGACCAGCTCCAGTCCATGGTCTCCACGAGCAGCGAACAGCACCGCGCCTACCTCGTGGCCTGTATGCACTACAACCGCGAACTGGCCGCCGAGGCACAGGCGATGGCCCGCGCGGCCCGCCCGCACGGCGGCAAGGCCGACCGGGACGCGGGCCTCGCGGTCGTGATGGCGCGCGAGCTGACCGACATCTGCTCGCGTCTCCAGGAGGCCGACATCCGCGTACGGCAGCCGCTCGGCCAGGGCCGGCTCGCCTCGCTGATCCACTCCATGTACGACCCGGACCACCCCATCGACCACATCCAGGCGATGACCAAGCGCAACGCCTGGCCGGCCGAACTGGACGCCGTGGAGGCCACGTTCCTCCAGGCCAAGACCCGCGAGTCGTCCACCCGCGCGCCCTGGTGCCACGCCACGGCCTGGGTCAAGGAGTGGCCGATGACCCCCGTCGGCGTCAACTTCCTGGCGCCGCTGCTGGTCCACACCCCGGACGTGATCCGCACGGTCGCCGTCACGATGGACCTCGAACCCACCGAGATCGCCATCGAGCGCATGCTCACCGAGAAGACCAACGACGAGGCGGAGGCCAGCCGCGCCGCGAAGATGAACCGCACCGTCGACCCCCGCGACGTCGCCGCCCACAGCCGTCTCGACCAGCGCGGCGAGGACCTCGCGAGCGGCGCGGCGGGCGTCAACCTGGTCGGCTACATCACCGTCTCCTCCCGCAGCCCCGAGGCTCTGGCCCGCGACAAGCGGACCATCCGGGCGTCGGCCGGAAAGTCGTACCTGAAGCTGGAGTGGTGCGACCGCGAACACCACCGGGCATTCGTCAACACACTTCCCTTCGCCACCGGCATCCGGAGGTAGGACCTGATGCGGGACCCGCTGTCCGTCCTCACCGAAGCCTTCACGGCCTTCCTCTTCGGGAAGGTCGAGACGACCCGGTCGCCGGTGCGCACGTCGACGGGCCAGGCCCAGGCGGTCTACCTCCCGACCGCCGCACCCGGCCTCGGCGACTCGGGCGTCATCATCGGCCGCGAGGTCTACTCCGGGAAGGGCTACATCTACGACCCCTTCCAGCTCTACGGCCAGCAGCTGCCCGCCCCGCACTGGCTGGTGCTCGGCGAGTCCGGCAACGGCAAGTCGGCCCTGGAGAAGACCTACGTCCTGCGCCAGCTGCGCTTCCGCGACCGGCAGGTCGTCGTCCTGGACGCGCAGGGCGAGGACGGCGTCGGCGAGTGGAACCTCATCGCCCAGGAGCTGGGCATCACGCCGATCCGGCTCGACCCGACGGCCGCCCTGGACCACGGCATCCGCCTCAACCCGCTCGACCCCGCGATCACCACGACGGGCCAGCTGGCCCTGCTCCGCACGATCATCGAGGTCGCGCTGGGCCACGGCCTGGACGAGCGCTCGGGCTTCGCGCTGAAGGTCGCGCACGCCTACGTCAACGAGACCATCGTCGAACGCCAGCCCGTCCTGATGGACATCGTGGAGCAGCTGCGGCACCCCGAGCCGGAGTCCGCCGAGGCGATGAACGTCGCCATAGACGACGTACGGGCCTGGGGCCTGGACGTCGCCCTGGTCCTCGACCGCCTGGTCGACGGTGACCTCCGGGGCATGTTCGACGGCCCGACGACCGTGGGCGTCGACCTCGACGCGCCGCTCACCGTGTTCGACCTGTCCCACATCGACCGGAACTCGATCGCGATGCCGATCCTGATGGCGATCGTCGGCGTCTGGCTGGAGCACACCTGGATCCGCCCCGACCGGAAGAAGCGCATCTTCCTGGTCGAGGAGGCGTGGCACATCATCAACAGCCCCTTCGTGGCCCAGCTCTTCCAGCGGCTGCTGAAGTTCGGCCGCCGGCTCGGCCTGTCCTTCGTCGCGGTGGTCCACCACCTGTCCGACGTCGTGGACGGCGCGGCCGCCAAGGAGGCGGCGGCGATCCTCAAGATGGCCTCGACCAGGACGATCTACGCCCAGAAGGCAGACGAGGCCAGAGCGACGGGACGGGTGCTCGGTCTGCCGCGCTGGGCGGTGGAGATCATTCCCAGCCTGACGCCCGGCATCGCGGTCTGGGACGTCAACGGCAACGTCCAGGTCGTCAAGCATCTGATCACCGAGAGCGAACGCCCCCTCGTCTTCACCGACCGCGCGATGACCGAGTCCTCCGCCGACCTCCCGGACGACGCCCTGCGCGCGGCCGAACTGGAGGCGGAGGAGCGGGCGGCGGCCTTCGTGGAGCAGCACCTGGGCGACTCCGAATCGACGGTGGCGTAGGGAGCGGAACGGACGTGAGACCGGACGACCGTCGGGACCGGCGGTACGCGGGACACCGGGAGGGCCAGGGAGGCGTTCCCGACGGCCTGCTGGTCGCGGCACTCGGCTTCCTGCTCGGCATGACCACGCTGGTCTGGACGGCGACCGGCCTCGCGGGCGTGTTCGCCCGCGGCGCCTGGCCGACCGGCGTCACCTTCACCCGTACGCTCCTCGCCCTGCGGTCCCTGGTCGCCCGGCCGCGCGACATCCCCGGCGCCTGGCCCGGCACACCGGACGGCCAGTTGCCGGGGTACGGCCTGTTCTGGGGCCTGTTCATCGGCCAGTTGATGGTGCTGGTCGTGCTGACGGTGTTCGTGCTGGGCACGTTCACGCGCTGGCGCGCGGTCAGGGCGGCCCGCCGCGGCGGGAAGACGGGGCCCGGCGACGAGCCGTGGACCGGCCTCCCGGCACGGGCCGCGGCCCCCGCCCCTGAGCCGCGCACCGGCCCGGCCCCGGCGACCGGGCCGGACCGGTCCGCCGCGCCACGACCGCCCACGGCACCCGCGCGGCGGGACGAACGGATCAGTTCCTCCGCACCCACCGACGTCACGTCCGCCACCCGTGCCGAGGACCGGACGG
>NZ_AGBF01000029.1 GCF_000225525.1 Streptomyces zinciresistens K42
CCGGCGCGCAGCCCGCGGCGAGGGCGGCGGCGGTGAGCACGGCGAGGACTCCGTGAACCCGGGCGCCCGCGACGGCCCGGCCCGCGGCGGCCCGTGCGGGGCGCCGCCCCGGGGGCGTCCCCTTGCGGTCTTTTTTGTCATTTTGTACTACAAGTCGCATGGAGCCGGATCCTGGCAGGACACCGCCCCCGGGCCGGGTCGACAGCGCCGCCGCGGGGCGCACCATCCACCGACTGGCCGACAATGACCCGGTGAACGACCACCTCGCCGACTTCTCCGTGCTGCTGACCCCCGAGGGCCGCGCGCTCCTCGACACCGTGCGCGACACCGACCCCGCCGACGAACTCGCCGTCGCGACCCGGCTGCGCCGCGCGCACCCCGCCGCGCTGGTCTCGGCGGCGCTCGGCCAGGCCCGGCTGCGGCAGCGGGCCGCGGCCAAGTTCGGGGCGGCGGACGCCGGGCGGATGTTCTTCACCCCGAACGGCGTCGAGCAGTCGACCCGCGCGAGCGTGGCCGCGTACCGGGCCGCGCGGATGCGGGAGCTGGGGATCGCCTCGGTCGCCGACCTGTGCTGCGGGATCGGCGGCGACGCCATCGCGCTGGCCCGGGCCGGCATCCGGGTGCTGGCGGTGGACCGCGACCCGGTGACGGCGGCGGTGGCCCGCGCCAACGTCGAGGCCCTGGGGCTCACGCGGCTGGTCGAGGTGCGCGAGGCCGACGTGACCGAGGTGCACACCGGCGGCACCGACGCCGTGTTCGTCGATCCGGGCCGGCGCGGCGGCCGCGGCCGGATCTTCGACCCCGAGGCGTACTCGCCCCCGCTGTCCTGGGCCGTCGAGGCCGCCCGCAGGGCGCCCCGCGCCGCCCTGAAGATCGCACCGGGCGTCCCGCACGAGGCGATCCCCGCCGACGCCGACGCCGAGTGGATCTCGGACGGCGGGGACGTGAAGGAGGCGGTCCTGTGGTTCGGGACCGACCCGGGGGCGGTGCGGGCCACCCTGCTGCCGGGGCCGCGGACCCTGCGCTCGCGCGGGCTGCCCGACCCCGCGGTCCGTCCCGTCGGGCGGTACCTGTACGAGCCCGACGGGGCCGTCATCCGCGCCCACCTGGTCGCCGAGGCCGCCGAGGAGCTGGACGGCGGGCTGATCGACGCCACCATCGCCTACGTCACGGCCGACGCCCTGCGCCCGACGCCCTACGCGACCGCGTACGAGATCACCGACCGGCTGCCCTTCAACGTCAAGAAGCTCAAGGCACTCCTGCGGGAGCGCGAGGTGGGCACGCTGACCGTGAAGAAGCGCGGGTCGGCCGTCGAACCGGAGGAGCTGCGCCGCAAGGTCAAACCGCAGGGGCCGCACGCGGCGACGGTCTTCCTGACCCGGGTGGCCGGGGCACCCACGATGCTGATCGGCCGGCCCGCCTAGTGCTCCGTCCGCGCCGCGTTCCGTAGCGGACAGGAACGTACGTCCGCATTACGACGGCCAGGACGCCAGGGAGCGTTTTCTTCAGGAATTCTCAGACTTCTCACCAGCGCCGCGCCCGCGGTCCCGTTGCGCGCCCCGGGGAGGGAGGCGGACGGGGACGGGACACGGCCGGACGCCGGAACCGGTCGAGCTCGGCCGAAAGTTTCGGAAGGTCAGCCGACTTCCTTCGGCGGCGGCGCGGTACTGCTGCGGACCACCAGCGAGGTCGCCAGCTCCACCCGGGTCGCCGCCGGCGCCCCCTCCTGCCGGGCCAGGTCGAGGACCAGCCTGGCCGCGGCCTCCGCCATCTCCGTCAGCGGCTGCCGTACGGTCGTCAGCGGCGGCCCGACCCAGCGCGCGACCGGCAGATCGTCGAAGCCGACCACGCTCAGGTCCTCCGGGATCCGCAGCCCGAGTTCGCGGGCGGCCTCGTACAGTCCGAGCGCCTGGAGGTCGTTGCCCGCGAAGACGGCGGTCGGCCGGTCCGGGCCGCGCAGCAGCTCCAGCCCCTGCCGGCGGCCGGTCTCGTGGTGGAAGTCGCCGGGCCTGACCAGGCCGGGCTCGACCGGCAGTCCGGCGGTCTCCAGGGCGGCGCGGTAGCCGTCGGCGCGGGCGCGGGCGCACATCATCCGCGACGGTCCGGTGATCGCGCCGATCCTGCGGTGGCCCAGCTCGACGAGGTGACGGGTGGCGGCGAGCCCGCCCTGCCAGTTGGTCGCGCCGATGGACGGCACGTCCGCCCCCGGGTCGCCCGCCGGGTCCATCACCACGAACGGGATCGAGCGGCTGGTCAGCAGGGCGCGCTGGGCACCGTCCAGACCGGACAGTACGAGGATGACGCCGTGCGGGCGGCGGGCGGCCACCTGGTCGGCCCAGGTCCTGCCCGGGGTCAGACGGCCCGCGCTCTCGCTGAGCACGACGCTGAGCCCCGCGTCCCGGGCGACGTTCTCCACGCCCCGGATGACCTCCATCGCCCAGGCGCTCTCCAGTTCGTGGAAGACCAGGTCGATCAGGGGGGAGCGGCCGGACTCGGCCCGGCGGCGCCGGTAGCCGTGGGCGCGCAGCAGTTCCTCGACCCGGGTGCGGGTGGCCGGGGCGACGTCGGCGCGGCCGTTGAGGACCTTCGAGACGGTCGGGGCGGAGACGCCGGCCTCCCGGGCGATCTCGGCCAGGGTCGCGGTCCGGCCCGCCGCCGTCGCCGCCGCGGCCGTCCGGGTCTCCGGCGGGGCCGTCCGGGTCGTCGGCGCTGCCGTCCTGGATTCAGCGGGCTCACGGGCTGTCATGGCGGCGATCGTATCCCTGTGCGGCCTCTTGACGAACCCTTCTCACCCCGCCTAGGTTCCGGAACATTCGAGATCTTCAACGAAACATTCGCGAGTGGGCATTCGGCCCCGACAGGAGTTTCATGACCGCCGCCCCCTGGCGCGACCGGGCTCTGCCCGCCGCCGCCCGTGTCGACGACCTCCTCTCCCGGATGACCCTGCGGGAGAAGACCGCCCAGCTGTACGGCGTGTGGGTGGGCGCCGCCACGGACGGCGAGGGGGTCGCCCCGCACCAGCACGAGATGGCCGACGCCGTCGGCGCCTGGGACGAGCTGATCACCCAGGGGATCGGCCAGCTCACCCGCTCCTTCGGCACGGCCCCCGTGGACCCGGACGTGGGCGCCCGCGCGCTCGCCCGCGCCCAGCGCCGGATCGCCGCGGCGGGCCGCTTCGGCATCCCGGCGGTGGCCCACGAGGAGTGCCTCGCGGGCTTCACGGCCTGGCGGGCCACCGCCTACCCGGTGCCGCTGGCCTGGGGAGCGAGCTTCGACGCGCCGCTCGTCGAGGAGATGGCCCGGCGCATCGGCGAGGACCTGCGCGCGGTCGGCGTCCACCAGGGCCTCGCACCGGTCCTGGACGTCGTACGCGATCCGCGCTGGGGCCGGGTCGAGGAGACCATCGGCGAGGACCCGTATCTGACCGGCACGATCGGCGCGGCCTACGTCCGGGGGCTCCAGTCGGCCGGAGTGGTCGCCACGCTCAAGCACTTCGCCGGATACGCCTCCTCGGCGGGCGCCCGCAACCTCGCGCCGGTGCGGGCGGGCGTGCGGGAGTTCGCCGACGTCACGCTCCCCCCGTTCGAGATGGCGCTGCGCGAGGGCGGGGCGCGCTCGGTGATGGCGGCGTACACCGAGACGGACGGCGTACCCGCGTCCGCGGACCCGGCACTGCTGAGCGAACTCCTGCGCGGGGAATGGGGTTTCACCGGGACGGTGGTCGCCGACTACTTCGGCGTCGCCTTCCTGCGGACGCTGCACCGCGTGGCCGGTACGCCCGCCGAGGCCGCGCACGCCGCGCTGGCGGCCGGCGTCGACGTGGAGCTGCCGACCCTGGACTGCTACGGGGAGCCGCTCCTTGAGGCCGTGCGGGCCGGCGGGGTCCCCGGGGAACTGGTGGACCGGGCGGCCCGCCGGGTCCTGCTCCAGAAGTGCGAACTCGGCCTGCTGGACGAGGACTGGACGCCGGAACCGGCCGCCGGGCCGATCGACCTGGACCCGCCCGCCAACCGCGCGCTGGCCCGCCGGCTGGCCGAGGAGTCGGTGGTGCTGCTGGACAACCCGGCCGGGCTCCTGCCGCTCTCCCCCGACGCCCGGATCGCGGTCGTGGGGCCGCGCGCGGCGGACGCGCTGGCGATGCTGGGCTGCTACTCCTTCCCCTCCCACGTCCTCCCGCACCACCCCGGGGTGCCGGCGGGCATCGCGATCCCGACGCTCCTCGACGCGCTGCGCGCCGAACTCCCCGACGCCAAGGTGACGTTCGCCGAGGGCTGCGGTGTCTCGGACCCCGGCGCGGCCGGTTTCGCGGCGGCGGTGGGCCGGGCGTCGGAGGCGGACGTGTGCCTCGCGGTGCTGGGCGACAGGGCGGGACTGTTCGGGCGGGGCACCTCGGGCGAGGGCTGCGACGTGAGCGACCTGCGGCTGCCCGGTGCGCAGGGCGACCTGCTGGACGCGCTGGTGGCGACGGGCGTCCCGGTCGTCCTGGTCCTGCTGACCGGCCGCCCGTACGCGCTGGGCCGCTGGGACGGCCGGCTCGCCGCCGTGGTCCAGGCGTTCTTCCCGGGCGAGGAGGGCGGCCCGGCGGTGGCGGGGGTGCTGTCGGGCCGGGTCACCCCGTCGGGGCGGCTGCCGGTGAGCGTGCCGCGCGAGCCCGGCGGGCAGCCGTGGACGTACCTCCAGCCGCCGCTGGGTCTGGCGGGCGAGGTCAGCAGCCTCGACCCGACCCCGCTGTTCCCCTTCGGGCACGGGCGGTCCTACACCCGCTTCGCCTGGGAGGACTTCCGCGGGCCGGCCGCGGAGATCGCCACGGACGGCGGCTGCGACCTCTCGCTCACCGTCCGCAACACCGGGGAGCGCGCGGGCGCCGAGGTCGTCCAGCTCTATCTGCACGACCCGGTGGCGTCGGTGACCCGGCCGGACGTCCGGCTGATCGGCTACCGGCGCGTGGAGCTGGCTCCGGGCGAGGCGTGCCGGGTGGGCTTCGGCTTCCACGCGGACCTGTCGGGGTTCACGGACCGCACGGGCCGCCGCGTCGTCGAACCCGGCGACCTGGAACTGCGCCTGGCGGCCTCCTCCGCCGACGTGCGGCACACCGCCCGTCTCACCCTGACCGGCCCCCACCGCACCCTCGGCACCGACCGCCGCCTGCTCTGCCCGACGACGGCCCGGCCGCAGGACTGAGCCACCCGGCCGCCGCCCGCTCCGCCCCGGGGACGGCGCAGCCCGGGGACCGGCTGCCCCGCGGCTGGCTCAGCCCGGGGACGTGGACACCGACTCGAATCGCCAGCGGTGCACCGCGCGGGTGATCAACTCCGGTGCCGGGTCGGGGAGTTCGGGGAGTTCGGCGTCGAGGTCCGCGTCCCACCAGGTGATGACGAGGACCCGGTCCCCGGGCGCGCGCAGGGTCTCGCGGCGCAGGGGCCGCCGCGGCAGCTCCTGCGCCCCGGCCCAGGCGAGCAGGTCCGCTCCCCCGCCCCGGACCGCCCGCGCCTCCCACATCAGCGCGACCGTCACGAGTACAGGTTCTCCTTGCCGGCCTCGTGCGCGTGGTCGTGTCCGTGGCCGGTGCCCGGCACATGGGTCTCGGTCACCGGCAGCGAGGAGTCCGCGGACAGGTCCCAGGAGGACGCCGGGCGGTTGCGGGCGACCATCTCCGCGCCGAGCGCGGCGACCATCGCGCCGTTGTCCGTGCAGAGCTTCGGCCGCGGCACGCGCAGCCGGATGCCGGCCGCCTCGCAGCGCTCCCGGGCCAGCGCCCGCAGCCGGGAGTTCGCGGCCACGCCGCCGCCGATCATCAGGTGGTCGACGCCCTCGTCCTTGCACGCGCGCACGGCCTTGCGGGTCAGCACGTCGACGACGGCCTCCTGGAAGGACGCCGAGACGTCCCGTACGGGCACGTCCTCGCCCGCCGCGCGCCTGGCCTCGATCCAGCGGGCGACGGCCGTCTTCAGTCCCGAGAAGGAGAAGTCGTACGCGGGATCGCGCGGGCCCGTCAGTCCCCGGGGGAAGGCGATCGCGTTCGGGTCGCCCTCGCGGGCGTAGCGGTCGATGACCGGGCCGCCGGGGAAGCCCAGGTTCAGCACCCGGGCGATCTTGTCGAACGCCTCGCCGGCCGCGTCGTCGATGGTCGCGCCCATCGGCCGTACGTCGGAGGTGATGTCGCTGGACAGCAGCAGCGAGGAGTGGCCGCCGCTCACCAGCAGGGCCATCGTCGGCTCCGGCAGCGCGCCGTGCTCCAGCTGGTCCACGCAGATGTGCGAGGCGAGGTGGTTGACGCCGTAGAGCGGCTTGCCCAGCGCGTAGGCGTACGCCTTCGCCGCCGACACCCCGACGAGCAGCGCGCCCGCGAGGCCCGGACCGGCGGTGACCGCGATGCCGTCGAGGTCGCGGGCGCTGACCCCCGCCTCCTTCAGGGCGCGGTCGATGGTCGGGACCATCGCCTCCAGATGGGCCCGGGAGGCGACCTCCGGCACGACACCGCCGAAGCGCGCGTGCTCGTCGACGCTGGAGGCGATGGCGTCGGCGAGCAGCGTGGTGCCGCGGACGATGCCGACGCCGGTCTCGTCGCAGGAGGTCTCGATGCCCAGGACCAGGGGTTCGTCCCGCGGGTCAGCCATTGATCTCTGTTCCTTGTGCGGAGGTGTCACCCGCGGCGCCGGCGCCGTCGGGTGCTGTCGTCAGTCGCATCACCAGGGCGTCGACGTTCCCCGGCTGGTAGTAGCCGCGCCGGAAGCCGATGGCCGCGAAGCCGAAGCGCTCGTAGAGCTTCTGCGCGCGGACGTTGTCCACCCGGCACTCCAGCATCACCTGGGCGCACTCGAAGGCCGTGGCGGCGTGCAGCAGTTCGGTGAGCAGCCGGCCGCCGAGCCCGGTCCCCCAGTGGTCGCGGGCGACGGCGATGGTCTGGATGTCGGCGAGGTCCCCGGAGGAGGCGAGGCCGGCGTAGCCGACCAGCCGCCCGTCGTTCTCGGCGACGACATAGCGCCGGGTGGCCTCGGACCCGCGCGCGTGGGCCAGTTCGGACCAGAACATGCCCCGAGACCAGGCGTCCTCGGGGAAGAGGTCCTTCTCCAGCGTCAGCACGCGGTCGATGTCCCACCAGCGCATCTCGCGCAGCGGCGGGCCCGCGGGAGGAGCGGGTGTCGTCTCGGGTCCGGTCACTTGGGGGTGACCACCTTGTAGTTCTTGGGGACCTGGGCGTCGGGCCGGCGCAGGTACAGCGGCCGGGGCGCGGGCAGTTCCTCCCCCGCCGCCAGCCGTTCGGCGGCGAGCGCGGCGAGGGCCGCCGCCGACACGTGCTCGGGCTCGTGGGCGCGCGGGAAGGTCTCCGGGTACAGCAGCGCGCCCGCGCCGACGGCGGGCAGTCCGGCGACCTCGGCGGCGATGTCGGCGGGCCGGTCGACGGCCGGCTCGCTCAGCCGGGTCCGGGAGTCGGCGTAGCGCGCCCAGTACACCTCCTTGCGCCGGGCGTCGGTCGCGACGACGAACGGGCCCTTCTCGATGTCGGCGGCGTAGGCCAGGGCGTCCAGCGTGCACAGGCCGTGCACGGGGACGCCGAGGACGAGCCCGAAGGTGTCGGCGGTCATCAGTCCGACGCGCAGACCGGTGTAGGGGCCGGGGCCGACGCCCACGACGACTCCGGTGACGGCGTCGAGTGTCACACCGGCCTCGGTGAGGACCCGGTCGACGGCGGGCAGCAGCAGCTCGCCGTGCCGGCGTGCGTCCACCTGGCTCGACGAGGCGATGGCGTCCGTGCCGTCGTGGAGCGCGACGGTGACGGCGGGGGTGGCGGTATCCAGAGCGAGCAAGAGCACGCAAACAGCCTACGGCGCCCCGGCCCCCGGAAGCGCCGACCCGGTCGGACGCGTGACGGCTGCTACGGTCGGCCGTGATCACGGCGGACCCGGCGGACGCGGAGGTGGTGACGGTGGCGGGCAGCAGCTCGGGATTCGTGACGGGCCTGATGGCGGCCGCTCTCGCGACCGTCGGCGTGCTCACCTTCCAGGCGTCGGCGAGCGTGCCGCCCGACCTCGGACGGCGCTCCGGCGACTCACCCGGTGTGAGTACGTCCAAGGCGCCGCGTGACCGCGAGGACCCCCGCGCGCTGCCCGCGGGATCCGGCTCGGGAGAGCGGGTCGTGTACTCGGTGGACGACGACCGGGTGTGGCTCGTCGAGGCGGGCGGCAAGGTCCGGCGGACGTTCCGGGTGGCGCCCGGATCGGTCGATCCGGTGCCGGGCCCCTACGTCGTCGGCTCCCGCTCCAGCAGCGTCACCGGCTCCGACGGCCTGCCGGTC
The DNA here is from genome assembly GCF_000225525.1 of Streptomyces zinciresistens K42. Lineage (GTDB taxonomy): Bacteria > Actinomycetota > Actinomycetes > Streptomycetales > Streptomycetaceae > Streptomyces > Streptomyces zinciresistens. The sequence continues at coordinate 8,297 of NZ_AGBF01000029.1, forward strand.
GAGCACGTGGTCCGCTTCGCGGAGGTGGAGGGCGTGACCGTCGGCTTCAGCGCGAAGGTCCCCGGCGCGACGCCGCAGCCGGACCCCACCGCGCGCACGGGCGGCATCCGGGAGTCCCGCGAGGACGGCGAGGCCATGTGGGAGTTCGCCACGATCGGCCGCTCGGTCGTCGTGATCCGCTGAGTCGTCCCCTGAGTGATCCGCTGAGCGGTCGGCGGCCGGACCCGCGCACCCGCGCACCCCGCGGACTACGCGGACCCCGCGGACCCCGCGGACCGGCGAAGGCACCGACGTCCTCGGCGCCGGGTGCCTACGCCGCCTCCCGGTGCTCCTCGGTCTGCTCCCCGGTGTGGCGCCGGGGCTCGGGCGCGGGCGGCGGGGTCGAGATCAGCTCGGCGGCGGCGTTCGCCGCCAGCAGGTCGCTCATGGACACCCCGGTGACCGGCGGGCAGGGCCGTGCCCCGCTCCGCGTGGTGTTCTGCGATGCCTGCATGGACGCCTCCTGGGCCCGGGGGCGGACGAAGTTAGGTACACCTAACTACGAACTGGGTACCATGTGACCACGCGCACGAGGGCGAACGCAATATCTTGCCGACGTCCTGTCGGAATCTCCGGGACGGCCGTCCGCGCCGGTTCAGGCCGCCAGGGCGCTCAGGTCGGCCCGCGCCCAGCGCTCGCCGAGCCCGGTCACCGTGACGTGCCGCACCTCGTCGGTGGTGTCGCCGACCGCGCGGTGGATGACGACCTGGAGCCGCTCCTCGGTCAGCTCCTCGACCTTGCCCTCGCCCCACTCCACGACGACCACCGACTCGGGCAGCGAGACGTCGAGGTCGAGGTCCTCCATCTCGTCCAGCCCGCCGGAGAGCCGGTAGGCGTCGACGTGGACGAGCGGCGGGCCGTCACCGAGGGCGGGGTGCACCCGGGCGATCACGAAGGTCGGGGAGGTGACCGCGCCCCGCACGCCCATGCCCTCGCCGAGCCCGCGGGTCAGGGTCGTCTTGCCCGCGCCCAGCTCCCCGCTGAGCATCAGCAGGTCGCCGGCGCGCAGCAGCCCGGCGAGGCGGCGGCCCAGCTCCCGCATCTGGTCGGGAGAGGTGACGGTGAGCCGGAGGTCAGCCGCGTCGTGCGGTGCTGCTGGTGCTTCCATAGCCACTAACCGTAGCCCCTGCGGGCACGGCGCCCGCCCGGGTGAGCAGGTCCGCGAGGCGGTCGGTGACCACCTCCGGGTGCTCCAGCATCACCAGGTGCCCGGCGTCCGGGACCAGGACCAGCTCGGCCTCCGGCAGCAGGTCGGCGATGGCCTCGCTGTGCTCGCTCGGGGTGACGAGGTCGCCCACGCCGGCCAGCACGAGCACCGGCATGTCGGCGAAGAGGGCGAGCGCCGCGGTCTTGTCGTGGTCGGTGAAGGCCGGGTAGAACTCCGCGACCACGTCGATCGGCGTCGCCTCGATCATCCGCTCGGCGAACCGCGCGACGGCCGGGTCGACGTCCCGGGACGAGAAGGAGTACCGCTTGATGACCCCGGCGAACAGGTCGGCGGTGGCCCGCCGGCCCCGCTCCACGAGCTCGGCCCGCTGCCCCAGCGCCTTGAGCACGCCCGGCAGCACGCGCCGCACCGCGTTCACCCCCGCGACGGGCAGCCCGAAGTTGACCTCGCCGAGCCTTCCGGACGACGTGCCGACGAAGGCGGTGGCGACGACGCGGTCGCGGATCAGCTCCGGGTAGGCGTCGGCGAGCGCCATCATGGTCATCCCGCCCATGGAGTGGCCCACCAGCACGAGCGGGCCCTCGGGGGCGGCGGCGTCGATGACGGCCTTCAGGTCGCGCCCCAGCTGCTCGATGTCGACGTGCGTGCCCTCCTCGCGCTGGGCGACGCCCCGCCCGGAGCGGCCGTGGCTGCGCTGGTCCCAGTGCACGGTCCGCACGACGCCCCGGAGCGCGGCCCGCTGGAAGTGCCAGGAGTCCTGGCTGAGGCAGTAGCCGTGGCTGAAGACGACGGTGACGGGGGCCGGTGACTTGCGGCCGAAGAGGCGGCGCCGGCGCGGACCGAGGGCGGGGGCGGCCTCGGGATCGACGTCGTCGACCTCGTAGTACAGCTCGGTGCCGTCGTCGGCGTACGCCTTGCCGGGGGTGCCGCGCAGCGAGCCGTAGGGGCCTGCCGCGTCGAGGGCGAGGCGGGCCTTCTGCCGCATGCCGCGGCCCACCGTCATCCGCTCTATGGCGACGCCCGCCGCGGCGCCCGCCGCGATCACGCCTATCGCGGCACCGGCGATACCGGTGGCCCTGCGCCAGTTCGCGGCGGCCGCCCCCGTGGCGGAGGCGACGGCCGCGACGGCCTCCGCGCTGCTCTCGCTCACGTACCGCTCCTCTTCGCTGGGTCGGGTGGTGCCGGTGTGGCATCGGTGGTGGACGGTGCCGGACTGCGGGGCGGGGTCACCGCACGCGTTCCTCGTTCACACGAATGTACTCACTAGTAGCATCCGGGTGGGCGCACCCGCCCCGCTGCGGGTGCGCGCCGCTCTCGCGGCCGCGTCTACACGGACTCGTTCACATGGACGCGGGGGACGCGGGTGCCGATGCGGGTGACGATCTCGTACGCGATGGTCCCGGCCGCCTGCGCCCAGTCCTCGGCGGTGGGCTCGCCGTGGTCGCCGGGGCCGAACAGCACGGCCTGCTCCCCCGCCCCGGGCTCGTCGCCGCCGAGGTCCACGACGAACTGGTCCATCGCGATCCGGCCCGCGACCGTGCGCCACTTGCCGCCGACCAGGACCGGGCCCGCGCCGGAGGCGTGCCGCGGGATGCCGTCGGCGTAGCCGAGCGGGACGAGGCCGAGGGTGGTCTCGCCCGGGGTGACGTAGTGGTGCCCGTAGCTGACGCCGTGGCCGCCCGGGACCTGCTTGACCAGCGAGAGGGACGCCGAGAGCGTCATCACGGGCCGCAGTCCGAAGTCGGCGGGGACGCCCAGCTCGGGGCTGGGCGAGATGCCGTAGACCGCGATGCCGGTGCGGACCAGGTCGAAGTGGCTCTCGGGCAGGGTGAGCGTGGCGGGCGAGTTGGCGATGTGCCGCACCTCGGGCCGTACGCCCCGCCCCTCGGCGTGGGCGGTCATCTCCCGGAACAGGGCGAGCTGGGCGGCGACGGAGGGGTGGCCGGGCTCGTCGGCGCAGGCGAAGTGCGACCACAGCCCGGTGATCCGGATCAGCCCGCCGGCCTCGGCCCGCAGGGCCTCGCGGACCAGCTCGGCCCAGTCCCCGCCCGGCTGGCAGCCGCCCCGGCCGAGCCCGGTGTCGGCCTTGAGGTGGACCCGCGCGGGGAGGCCGGCCCGCCGTGCGGCGGCGGTGACCTCCCGCAGCGCCCACATGCCGCTGACGGAGACGTCCAGGTCGGCCTCGACGGCCTCCTGCCAGGGCCCGCCCGGCGTCCACAGCCAGCACATGACGCGTACGTCCGTCAGCCCGGCGGCGCGGAGCGCGAGGGCCTCCTCCGGGGTGGCCGTGCCGAGCCAGGTGGCGCCCGCCTGCACGGCGGCGCGGGCGCACTGCGGCGCCCCGTGGCCGTAGGCGTCGGACTTGACCACGGCCATCAGGGCCGCCCCCGGCGCACGGCCGCGCAGGGTCCGCACATTGGCCCGCAGGGCGGCCAGGTCGATCTCGGCGCGGGCCCGCAGGGGCGCGGTCCGCAGGGCTGCTGTCTCTGTCATCGCGCCCCCAGTGTCGCAGAGGGGTCCGGCGGCGGCGCCGGGCCGGACCCCTGACGGCCTACACGACCGGCCGGCGGCCCCAGACGTAGACCCGGTCCTCGTTCTTGAGCAGCCCCCACAGGGTGCGGGCGTGGTCCAGGCGCATGTTGACGCAGCCCATGGAGCCGACGGTGGTGTAGATGCTGCCGTAGACGCCGTGGAACGCCTGGCCGCCGCTGAAGAACTGCGAGTAGGGCATGGGGCTGTTGTAGAGCGAGGACACGTGGTCCCGGTCCCGCCAGTAGACCCGGTACCAGCCGGTCCGGGTGTCGTAGCCGGTGCGTCCGCTGCGCACGCTGACCGGGCCGAAGACGACCTTGCGGCCCTGCTGCACCCAGGTCAGCTGCCGGTCGAGGTCGACGCAGGCGACGCGGTAGGCGCGCACGGGGCACTTCTTCGCGGCGTTCGGGTGGGCGCGGGCACCGGCGAGCTGGAGGGACGCCCAGGTCACCGGGCCCGTGAACCCGATGGCGGGCTCGATGCCCTGCTTGGTCTGGAAGGCGCGCACGGCCCGGCAGTCCGCCGCGGACTGCTCGCCGTCGACGGTCAGTCCGAGTCCGCGCTCGATCTGGCGCTGGTAGGGACCGGACTCGTCGGTGCACCGGACGTCCGCGTCGGCGGGCGCGGTCTCCGCGAGGTCGTACGCGCCCTCGTCGGCCTCGCGCGGGCGCTCCCGGGCGACGGGCTCGCCCTCCTTCGGCGGCTGCGCCCGGTCCGGGGTGCCGGCCGGTTCCGGCGCGTCCGCGGCCCGGGGTGCGGGGGCGGGCGGGGCGGGGTCGGCCGAGGCGCTGCCAACGGGCAGCAGGGAGGCCGCCGTGAGCACCACGGCGATGCTCCGGCATGCGATACGTCCGCTGATCATGCGCACAGGGAAGCGTGGTGAACCCGCCGCGTGGTGGGCGCCGCGCGGCGGGGTCACCCGTACGAGGAGCCCTACAGTGCGGGTCATGAGCATCATCGGGGTCGGTATCGACGTGGCCGAGATCGACAGGTTCGACGCGGCGCTGCAACGCACACCGGGACTGGCCGAACGGCTGTTCCTCACGAGCGAGTTGCTGCTGCCCGGCGGGGAGCGCCGGGGCATCGCCTCGCTCGCCGCGCGCTTCGCCGCGAAGGAGGCGCTGGCGAAGGCGCTGGGCGCCCCGGCCGGTCTGCACTGGACCGACGCCGAGGTCTGGGTCGAGGACAGCGGGCAGCCGCGGCTGCGGGTGTCGGGCACGGTGGCGGCCCGCGCCGCCGAACTGGGCGTGCGTTCCTGGCATGTGTCGCTGAGCCATGACGCCGGGGTGGCCTCGGCGGTGGTGGTCGCGGAGGGGTAGCCCCGAGGGGGCCCGGTCGCGCCGGCGCGGGGCGGCGCGCCGCCGGACGCGACGGACCGCGCCCGGTGCGCGAGACTCGTCCCCATGCGGACTGCGTACGGCGTTGAGACGGTGAGAGCGGCCGAACGGGAGCTGATGGCACGGCTCCCGGAGGGCGCGCTGATGCAGCGGGCGGCGGCCGGACTGGCCGCGGCCTGCGCGGATCTGCTGGGGCGGGTGTACGGCAGCCGGGTCGTCCTGCTGGTCGGCAGCGGCGACAACGGCGGGGACGCGCTGTTCGCCGGGGCGCGGCTGGCGCGGCGCGGGGCCGGGGTCACGGCGGTCCTGCTCGCCCCCGGCCGCGCCCATCCGGCGGGCCTCGCGGCCCTGCGCCGGGCGGGCGGCCGTGCGGTGGGGACCGCCGCGGGCGAGGAGTTGGTCGAGAAGGCGGACCTGGTCGTGGACGGCATCGTCGGGATCGGGGGCACGGGCGGACTGCGGGCGGAGGCGGAGCCGCTGGCCGGTGCCGCCGCCCGCTCCCGGGCCGCGGTGGTCGCCGTCGACCTGCCGAGCGGGGTGGACCCCGGCACGGGCGAGGTGCGCGGGACGGCGTTGCGCGCCGACCTCACCGTCACCTTCGGCACGCACAAGCCGGGCCTGCTGATCGACCCGGCGCGCGCGTACGCCGGTGTGGTGCGGCTGGTGGACATCGGGCTCGCGCCGCCGCGGGACGCGGTGGAGCTGGAGGCGTTGCAACACGCTGACGTGGCGCGGCTGTTGCCGCTGCCCGCCGCCGAGTCGGACAAGTACCGGCGGGGCGTCGTGGGCATCGCCGCGGGCTCCTCGCGGTACCCGGGCGCGGCCGTGCTGGCGGTGGCGGGCGCGCTGCGGGGCGGCGCCGGGGCCGTGCGGTACGCGGGTCCGGCCGGGGACGCGGTGATCGCGCGGTTCCCCGAGACGCTGGTGTCCGGCGGCGGACCGCGCAGGGCCGGGCGCGTGCAGGCGTGGGTGGTCGGTCCGGGGGCCGGTGACGACGCGGCGCCCGTGGCCGAGGTGCTGGCGGCGGACGTACCGGTGCTGATCGACGCGGACGGGCTGCGGCTGGCGGACCCGGAGGCGGTACGGGGGCGGGCGGCACCGACGCTGATGACCCCGCACGCCGGGGAGGCGGCGGCGCTGCTCGGTGTCTCCCGCGAGGAGGTCGAGGGGGCGCGGCTGGCCTCGGTACGGGAATTGGCCGCACGCTACGCGGCCACGGTGCTGCTGAAGGGGTCGACGACGCTGGTGGCCGCCCCGGGGGGCGCCGGAGCGGTCCGCGTCAACCCGACGGGCACGTCATGGCTGGCGACGGCCGGCAGCGGGGACGTCCTGTCGGGACTGACGGGTTCGCTGCTGGCGGCGGGACTGCGCCCGATGGACGCGGCGAGCACGGGCGCGTACCTGCACGGCCTGTCGGCGAGGTTCGCGGCGGACGGGGCCCCGGTGAGCGCCCACGACGTGGCGGAGAACATCCCTCGGGCGTGGCGCGAGGTACGGGGCTGAGGGCCGCCGGGGCGGCCGGCGCCCCGGCCCGCCCGGCACGGTCACTCCTCGGAGAACAGCTCCTCGACCCGCTCGACACCGCCGACCCGGTCGAGCCAGTCGTCGACGCGCGGAAGGTCCGTGCAGCCGGCGATGCGCTCACGCGCCTCATCGGGGACGGCGATGCCACGCACCTCAAGGACGCGCAGAACTCCCTGCGCCTTCCCCCCGGCCTCGCCCTTCGCCTTGCCCTCCAGGTACGTCTCCTCGAACAGCGTTCCCCTGCCGGGAAAGTAGGTGGCGACCATCTTCTCCAACTCCCTCCATGTCTCCCTGGCCGGTGTGTCCTCCAGGCCAACTTCCAGAAACTCGCACCAGTACATGGCCGTGGCCTTGTCGAGGGACCGCATCCCATGGGCTATCAGCTTCAGTATGGCCGAGCTGTTCCTGCTTTCGCTGTGCACGATGGCCGCGAACGTCGCCAGTGCCGGATGCCGCGCCACCATGGACTCGTCATCGATCTCAGAAACGTTCTGCGGCCCCAGCACGAACGGTCGTGTGACCTGGGTCGGCCATGACCCCACCCGGCACTCAAAGGGTCCGGCAGCCCACGTAGCGGTGGCCCGGTTCCGGCAGACGGCGACGAGCAGCACCGGCAGGTTGAACTTCGCCCGCAGGTAGGCGACGTAGTAGGCCCAGGTGGTCTCCTTGTCGGGAGCGCGCCGGGTCTGTGCCTCGATGGCGAGAAGGAAGCTGTCCCCGTCCGCAGAATCGACCTTCAGCACCGTGTCCACGCGGCGCTCAAGCGGCTTGATCTCGGTGGTGTCGGGCGTGAGCACTTCGATGTCCGCCTTGACCGGCGGCGGAAGACCTAACGCTTCGAAGACGGGCGCGAGAACCTCCGGGTGATCCTGATCCGGTGCGAGGACTCGTGGGTGGATGTAACCATGCCTGCAACCTATTCAGGTCGAAGATCGGATGAGCGGTCGATCGATCCGGGTTCACGCTTTCGAGCGGCAACCGGGCCCTCACGCCGCCGTGGTCAGTTCGCACCACACGTACTTGCCCCGGTTGCCGTCCCTGGTCAGGGGCTGCCAGCCCCACAGGTCGGCGCAGGCCCGCACCAGCGCCAGTCCGCGGCCCTCCTCGGCGTCACCGAGGTTCGCCAACTCCGCGGGCGGGCGTGGTGGTTCGGGGTCGGCGTCCCACGCCCCGATCCGCAGCACGCCGGCCGACCAGCGCACGCGCAGCGCGGCGGGGCCCTTCGTGTGGCGTACGGCGTTGGCGACCAGTTCGGTGGCGAGGAGTTCGGCGGTGTCCACGAGGCCGATGAGGCCGTGCATCGTGAGGATCAGGCGGAGGGTACGACGGGAGACGGTGACGGCTCGGACGTCGTTCGGGACGTACAGCGTGTACTCCCAGGGTTCGCTTTCGGGCACGGCTGAACTCCGTTCGGGTGGTGGGGGGTGCGGTGTCATTGCCGCGGCCGTCGAGGCAGGACGGAGCGGTGCGCTTCCGCAGCGTGTGCTCTGCGTGACCGACAGTAGACCTAAGATTTCACCCAGAGCAAGCCGATCGCGTAACCTGACCCCGAAAGATTCACCTCAAGCGCGTTGCACCAAGGAGTAGTTGATGACGACCAGGCGCGAACCGACGGCACGTCAGCTGCGTCTGGCGACCGAACTGCGCAGACTGCGCGACGCGGCGGGACTCAAGGCTCGCGAGGCAGCGGCGCTGCTCGGCGTGAGTTCCGTACAGATCAGCCACATCGAGTCCGGCCTCACCGGCGTGAGCGAGGAGCGACTGCGCCGCCTCGCGTCCCACTACGCCTGCACGGACAAGGAGTTCGTCGACGCACTCGCCACGATGGCCACCGACCGCACGCGCGGGTGGTGGGAGGAGTACCGGGGGCAACTGCCCACGTCCTTCCTGGACCTGTCGGAACTCGACCACCACGCTCGCTCCCTGCGAAACGTGGCCACGTTGTACGTACCGGGCCTGCTTCAGACGGAAGGCTACGCCCGAGCCGTGTTCTCGGACCGGATCCCCGAACTCACCCCTGCCGAGGTCGAACTGCGGGTCGAGCACCGGATGCGGCGACAGCAGGTCGTCACCGTCCCCTACGAGGGAGTGATCCACGAGGCGGCGCTGCGCATCAGGGTCCGGGACCGTGCGACGTCCCTCGCCCAGCTCTCCCGGATCGTGGAGCTCTCCGAAGCCGACCACGTGACCGTGCGGGTGATCCCCTTCGACCTGGACGGGTTCGGCCTGGCAGCGAGCGCGATGACCTACGTGAACGGGCCCGTCGCCCAGCTGGACACCGTGGTGCGCGACGCCCCGCACGGCACCGTCTTCCTCGACTCCGAGGCTCAACTCGGTTCCTTCAGAAAGCTGTTCCGTAGAGTGGAGGCCATGTCACTCGAACCCGTACGCTCGCGTGACTTCATCCACAGGTTGGCGAATGAGCTGTGAGGTCTCCGATGATTCCCCCCGAGAGCTGGCGGAAGTCGACCTACTCTGGCGGCGGCGACGGCAACGACTGCGTCGAGATCGCCACCACCCCCACCCACACCGCCGTACGCGACACCAAAGACCCGGCCGGCGGCACCCTCACCTTCCCGGCCGGGACCTTCGCCGCCTTCCTCGACGGGGTCAAGGGCGGCTACTCCACGGTCACCGACTTCGCCAGGTTCCGCGGCTGATCGACCTCGTTGCCGCGGGCCGTCGCCAGTTCGCAGGCGAAGACCTGGAGCGGCACCGTCGCCACCAGCGGCTGGAGCAGCGTCGGCGTGGCCGGGATGCGGATCAGGTGGTCGGCGTACGGCACGACCGCCTCGTCGCCCTCCTCCGCGATGACGATCGTGCGGGCACCGCGCGCCCGGATCTCCTGGATGTTGGAGACGATCTTGTCGTGCAGGACGGACCGGCCGCGCGGCGACGGCACGACCACGACGACGGGCAGGTCCTCGTCGATCAGGGCGATCGGCCCGTGCTTCAGCTCGCCCGCCGCGAAACCCTCGGCGTGCATGTACGCCAGTTCCTTCAGCTTCAGGGCGCCCTCCAGGGCCACCGGGTAGCCGACGTGCCGCCCCAGGAACAGCACCGTGTTCTTCGCGGCGAGCGAGCGGGCCAGCTCCCGCACCGGCTCCATGGTCTCCAGGACCCGTTCGACCTCGTGCGAGATCCGTGACAGGTCGCGGACGACCGCGCCGATCTCGTCGCCCCACTTCGTGCCGCGCACCTGGCCGAGGTACAGCGCGACCAGGTAGCAGGCGACGAGCTGGGTCAGGAACGCCTTCGTGGAGGCGACCGCGACCTCCGGCCCGGCGTGCGTGTAGAGCACCGCGTCCGACTCGCGCGGGATCGTCGAACCGTTGGTGTTGCAGATCGCGAGCACCCGGGCGCCCTGCTCCCGGGCGTGCCGCAGCGCCATGAGGGTGTCCATGGTCTCGCCGGACTGGGAGATGGCGACGACCAGGGTCTGCTGGTCGAGGATCGGGTCCCGGTAGCGGAACTCGCTGGCCAGCTCCACCTCGCAGGGAATCCGCGTCCAGTGCTCGATGGCGTACTTGGCGATCAGCCCGGCGTGGAAGGCCGTGCCGCAGGCGACGATGACGACCTTGTCCAGCTCGCGCAGCTCGGCGGCGCTGATGCGGACCTCGTCCAGCGACAGCGAGCCGGCGGCGTCGATGCGCCCGAGAAGGGTGTCGGCGACCGCCTTGGGCTGCTCGGCGATCTCCTTGAGCATGAAGTAGTCGTAGCCGCCCTTCTCCGCGGCGGAGACGTCCCAGTCGACGTGGTACGGGCGGACGTCCGCGGGGCGGCCGTCGAAGCCGGTGACCCGCACCCCGTCCCGGCGCAGCTCCACCACCTGGTCCTGGCCCAGCTCGATCGCCGAGCGGGTGTGGGCGATGAAGGCGGCGACGTCCGAGGCGAGGAACGACTCGCCGTCCCCGACGCCCACCACGAGCGGGGAGTTGCGGCGGGCTCCGACGACGGCGTCGGGCTCGTCGGCGTGCACGGCGACCAGTGTGAAGGCGCCCTCCAGCCGGCCGCAGACGAGCCGCATGGCCTCGGCGAGGTCGGCGCAGGCGGAGAACTCCTCGGCGAGCAGATGCGCCACGACCTCGGTGTCCGTCTCCGACCCCAGGTCGTGCCCGCGCTCGGCCAACTCGGCCCGCAGCGCGGCGAAGTTCTCGATGATCCCGTTGTGCACGACCGCGACGCGCCCGGCGTTGTCCAGATGCGGGTGCGCGTTGGCGTCCGTGGGCCCGCCGTGGGTGGCCCAGCGGGTGTGCCCGATCCCCGTGGTCCCGGTCGGCAGCGGCCGCTCGGCCAGCTCCTTCTCCAGGTTCGCCAGCTTGCCCGCCTTCTTGGCTCCGGCGAGGCCCCCGTCCGACAGCACGGCGACGCCCGCCGAGTCGTACCCCCGGTACTCCAGCCGCTTCAGTCCGGCCATCACGATGTCGAGCGCCGACTGCGACCCCACGTATCCCACGATTCCGCACATGCGCGGCAGCCTACGACCGAACCGCGTCCGCAATCGGTCACATCCTGCCCGATTCCGGAAATTCCCACAGGGTGCGGACACCCGGAGAGCCGACGGGACGAGCGGCGGGACGCGCCGGTCACCGAGTGACGCATGCCACCCTGCCGTGTGTTCGTACTCCCGTAACAATGGACTGTGATCTCCCCGGTCTCCTCGATTCCCCGGAGCGCCCACCGGCAGCGGCCGGAGGCGACTCCCTACGTCGACCTCACCCGCTCGGAGTGGAGCGCGCTGCGCGACAAGACCCCGCTGCCGCTCACGGCGGAGGAGGTCGAGAAGCTGCGCGGACTCGGCGACGTCATCGACCTCGACGAGGTGCGGGACATCTACCTGCCGCTCTCCCGGCTGCTCAACCTCTACATCGGCGCCACCGACGGCCTGCGCGGCGCCCTGAACACCTTCCTCGGCGAGCAGGGCTCCCAGTCCGGCACCCCGTTCGTGATAGGGGTCGCCGGCTCGGTCGCCGTGGGCAAGTCCACCGTCGCCCGGCTCCTTCAGGCCCTGCTGTCGCGCTGGCCCGAGCACCCGCGGGTCGAACTGGTGACCACCGACGGCTTCCTGCTGCCCACCAGGGAGCTCCAGGCCCGCGGCCTGATGTCGCGCAAGGGCTTCCCCGAGTCCTACGACCGCCGGGCCCTCACCCGCTTCGTCGCCGACATCAAGGCCGGCAAGGACGAGGTCACGGCCCCCGTCTACTCCCACCTGATCTACGACATCGTCCCGGACCGGCGCCTGACCGTCCGCCGCCCGGACATCCTGATCGTCGAGGGGCTCAACGTCCTGCAGCCCGCGCTGCCCGGCAAGGACGGCCGCACCCGGGTCGGCCTCGCCGACTACTTCGACTTCAGCGTGTACGTCGACGCCCGCACCGAGGACATCGAGCACTGGTACCTCAACCGCTTCAAGCGGCTGCGCGAGACCGCCTTCCAGGACCCGTCCTCGTACTTCCGCAAGTACACCCAGGTCTCCGAGGACGAGGCCCTGGACTACGCGCGCACGATGTGGCGCACCATCAACAAGCCCAACCTCGTGGAGAACATCGCCCCCACCCGCGGCCGGGCCACCCTGGTCGTGCGCAAGGGCCAGGACCACAAGGTGCAGCGGCTGAGCCTGCGCAAACTGTGACGGCTACGCTGCCGTCATGCTCCACCTCCGCCTGATCACGCCGTCCGACCGGACCGACGACGTGGTCCGCCTCATCGAGCACACGGTGGGCACGACCCACCTGGCCGTCCTGCCCGGCGCCGCGCGCGACCCCGCGGGAGACCTGGTGCTGTGCGACGTGGCGCGCGAGGCGGGCGACGAACTGCTCAGCGGGCTCCGGCGGTTGGGCATCGAGGACACCGGGTCGATCGCCGTGGAGGCCGTCGACCTGTCCCTGTCGAAGCGGGCCGACCGGGCCGAGAAGGACGCCCCGGGCGAGGCGGCGGACGCGGTGCTGTGGGAGCACCTGACGGACGCCACCCACGAGGAGTCGACGCTCTCCGTCACCTACCTCGCGTTCATCACGCTCGCGACGATGATCGCGGCCTGCGGTGTCGTCCTGGACAACGCCATCCTCATCGTCGGCGCGATGGCGGTCGGGCCGGAGTTCGGCCCGCTGGCAGGCATCAGCACGGCGGTGGTCCAGCGGGCCCCGCGCCTCGCGCTGCGCTCCCTGATCGCGCTCATCGCCGGATTCGCCGCGGCCATGGCGGTGACCGTGGGCTTCAGCTGGTTCATGGACGCCCTGGGCCTGTTCTCCGAGGCCCGGTTGGAGGCGGACCGGCCCAACACGGCCTTCGTCTACGCCCCGGACTGGTTCTCGTTCATCGTGGCGGTCCTCGCCGGCGTCGCCGGCACGCTCTCGCTGACCGCCGCGAAGTCCGGCGCCCTGGTCGGCGTGGCCATCTCGGTCACCACGGTGCCCGCCGCCGCCAACGCCGCCGTCGCCCTCAGCTACGGCGACACGCGCCAGACCTGGGGCTCCACGGAACAGCTCCTGCTGAACCTGCTGGGCATCATCCTGGCCGGCGTCCTGACCCTGCTGGCCCAGAAGGCGCTGTGGTCGGCCCGGCGCCGGCGCACACGCACCGCCCCGTAGGCCGCCGTTCCGGCGGGGGGCCGCCGTTCCGGTGGGGGGCCGCGCGACCCCCGCACCGGAAGCCGCGACTAACCCAGCGCGGACTTCACGACGTCGGCCAGCCGGCCCGCGACGGACCGGGCCTGCTCGATGTCCGCCGCCTCGACCATCACGCGCACCAGCGGCTCGGTGCCGGAGGGGCGCAGCAGCACCCGGCCCGTGGCGCCCAGTTCCCGCTCGGCGTCCGCGACGGCCGCCGCGAGCTCCGCGGACGTCCCCACCCGCGACCTGTCCACGTCCGGCACGTTGATCAGCACCTGCGGCAGCCGCTCCATCACCGCGGCGAGGTCCCGCAGGGAACGCCCGGTGCGCGCGACGCGGGCCGCCAGCAGCAGCCCGGTCAGCGTGCCGTCCCCGGTCGTCGCGTGGTCGAGGATGATGACGTGCCCGGACTGCTCGCCCCCGAGGGCGTAGCCGTGCTCCTTCATCTCCTCCAGGACGTAGCGGTCGCCGACCGCGGTCTGCACCAGGCTCAGCCCCTCGCGCTCCAGCGCCAGCTTGAAGCCGAGGTTGGACATCACGGTCGCGACGACGGTCTCGGACCGCAGCACCGACCGCTCGCGCATGTCGAGCGCCAGCACGGCGAGGATCTGGTCGCCGTCCACCTCCTCGCCGGTGTGGTCCACGGCCAGGCAGCGGTCGGCGTCCCCGTCGTGGGCGATGCCGAAGTCGGCGCCGTGCTCCAGGACGGCCGCCTTCAGCGGTTCCAGGTGCGTGGACCCGCAGCCGTCGTTGATGTTCAGCCCGTCGGGCTCGGCGCCGATCGTGACGACCTCGGCCCCGGCCCGCCGGAACGCCTCCGGCGAGACCCCGGACGCGGCGCCGTGCGCCTCGTCCAGGACGATCTTCAGCCCGTCCAGCCGGTTGGGCAGCACCCCGGTCAGATGGCCGACGTACTCGTCGAACCCCTGGTCGTAGGCCCGGATGCGGCCGACCCCGGCGCCGGTCGGGCGCTGCCACGGCTCGCCGTGCCGGTGCCCCTCGTACACCGACTCGATCCTGTCCTCCAGTTCGTCGGCGAGCTTGTGGCCGCCGCGCGCGAAGAATTTGATCCCGTTGTCGGGCATGGCGTTGTGGCTGGCGGAGAGCATCACACCGAGGTCCGCGCCGAGCGCGCCCGTCAGATACGCCACCGCGGGCGTCGGCAGCACACCGACGCTGAGGACGTCCACCCCGGCGCTGGCGAGGCCCGCGACCACGGCGGCCTCCAGGAACTCCCCGGACGCGCGCGGGTCCCGCCCGACCACCGCGGTCGGCCGGTGGCCCGCGAAGGTGCCTGCCTCGGCCAGTACGTGCGCCGCCGCCACGGAGAGACCGAGCGCCATCTCGGCCGTCAGATCCGCGTTGGCGACACCACGCACGCCGTCCGTGCCGAAGAGTCGTCCCACTTGTCCTCCTGAGGAAACTTCAGTTCCGGAAGCGGAGCCGGCGCTCGCTGTTCACGCACCGCCGGTGGCTCCCGCCTCCGGGCATTCCATGCCTGGGCAACGGATCACACAAGCCTTTGAACGTCTTGTGCCGTTATACGCCCGAGGCCGGTGATAAGACGAACGCCCCGGCGGCACTGTGGCGTGCCGCCGGGGCGTTCGGAGTACCGAAGTACGGGCAGGGGCAGCTCGCGCTTAGCGCTTGCTGTACTGCGGAGCCTTGCGGGCCTTCTTGAGACCGGCCTTCTTGCGCTCGACCGCACGGTCGTCGCGCTTGAGGAAGCCGGCCTTCTTCAGCGCGCCGCGGTTGTTGTCGACGTCGGCCTCGTTCAGGGCGCGGGCGACACCGAGACGGAGGGCACCGGCCTGGCCGGAGACACCGCCGCCGGCGATGCGGGCGACGACGTCGTAGCGGCCCTCGAGTTCGAGCACCTTGAACGGCTCGTTGACTTCCTGCTGGTGCACCTTGTTGGGGAAGTAGTCCTCAAGGGTGCGACCGTTGATCTTCCACTTGCCGGAGCCCGGGACGATCCGGACGCGGGCGATGGCGTTCTTGCGGCGGCCCAGGCCGGCAGCCGGCTGGGGCTCACCGAAGCGGGACGCCATCGACTCCGAGGTGTACTCGCCCTCGACGGGCACCTCGGACTCGGTGGTGTAGCTGTCGATGTCGATGTTCTCGACGTTCTCGTCGAGCGGCTGCTCGGCAGTGGTCTCGGCCACGATTCTCCTCAGATTCTCTTCAGGCTTAGGGGGTGGCCGGACTTACTGCGCGACCTGGGTGATCTCGTACGGCTGCGGCTGCTGCGCGCCGTGCGGGTGCTGGTCACCCTTGTAGACCTTCAGCTTCGAGAGCATCTGACGGCCCAGCGTGTTCTTGGGGAGCATGCCCTTGACGGCCTTCTCGATGGCCTTCTCGGGGTTCTTGTCGAGGAGCTCGTCGTAGCGGACGGAGCGCAGACCACCCGGGTAGCCGGAGTGGCGGTACGCCATCTTCTGGGTCCGCTTGTTGCCGGAGAGGTGCACCTTGTCGGCGTTGATGATGATGACGAAGTCACCGGTGTCGACGTGGGGCGCGTAGATCGGCTTGTGCTTGCCCCGCAGGATGGAGGCGGCGGTGCTGGCGAGACGGCCCAGGACGATGTCCTGGGCGTCGATGACGTGCCACTGGCGCGTCACATCGCCGGGCTTGGGGCTGTACGTACGCACGGTTCGTAGCCTTCGCTTCGAGTGAATGGTCCTGAACAGGTCACCGAAACGATCACGACAGCCTGGACCGCACGGCGGCGACGCATACCGCGTACATGGGGTCGCTGGTCATCGGCCCGGTGGACCGGTGTAAGGGCCCGTCCCGTGAGAATGAGCAAGCCAATACACAACGAACATGCAGGATACCTGCGGCGCCCAGGCCCGGTCAAAACGGGTTGGCGACGGCAGACTCCCGCTGCTCCGCCCCCAGCTTAACCGCCCGCCCCGGACCGGGGTCACTCCGCCGGACCAGCGGCCCCGGAGTCCGCCCCGACCCCGGCCCGCCCGCGCGCGCCCGCCCGGGAGGAGGGCACGGCAAGGGGCCGCGCGCCCCCGCGCGGCCGCCCGTCCGGGCGCCGGCAGTGCAACGCCAGCGTCACCGCGAGACCGCACAGCGTCACCGCGTCCTTGAAGGCCCGGCGCTGCCCCGCCTCCACGTACGGCCAGGGCACCCCGGGCAGCTGCGGCAGCAGGGACAGCCAGAACCACGGCCCCCGCACGGCGGCGCCCTCGCGCAGCGCCCCCGCCAGCAGCAGCGGCACGACGACGAGCAGGTAGTGGTCGTAGGACGGCCGCGAGACCAGGAACGCCGAGAGCATCAGCGTCACCGCCGTCTCCACGAGCCGCAGCGGCCCGGCGTCGCCGCGGCACCAGCGCCGGTGGGCGCACACCACGCCCGCCGCGGCGGCCAGCAGCGCGATCCCCCCGGCCGCCGGGGCGGGCACGCCGAGCCGGGGCAGGACGGCGGCGGGCGACGCCTCGTAGAGCCGTACGAAGCCGTCGTCGCCCCGCAGCAGGAAGGGCAGGGTCCGGGTGAGGAAGCCCGCCGGGTCGGGCAGCACCAGCGCCGCCGCGGCGGACGCCGCCGCCGGCACCCCGGCCAGCGCCGCGAGCGCCCGCCACCGCCGCGCGAAGACGAACAGCAGCCCCGCGGGCGCCAGCAGCGGCTTCAGCGCGATCGCCGCCCCGAGGACGGCCCCGGCCGCCACCCACCGCCCCCGGCCCGCCAGCAGCAGCCCGAGCGGGAGCGCGAGCACCGCCGTGGCCGTCCAGTTCCCCAGCAGGACGAGATGCGCGAAGGGCGCGAAGGAGGCGGCGAGGCCGGTCAGTCCGAGCACCGCGAAGCGGCTGCGCGGCGGGACACCGTGCAGCCGCAGCGCACAGGCCCAGCCCCCCGCCAGGGCCCCGGTCACCGCGAGGGGCACCAGCACGCGCAGCACGCTCCACGGCACCAGCGCCTGGGGAACCGCGGCGAGCACCGCGCTCGGCAGATAGAGGAAGTGGGAGTCGTCATACGGCGATCCGCCCACCAGCCAGACCCGCGCCGCCCGCACGACGATGGCGTTGTCCATCCCTCCGTCCGAGGTCACACGGGCCGTGCGGGTCACCAGGACCGCCAGGACGGTCCCGAGCACCGCCCACATGTGCCAGGTGGCCGGCCGCACCAACCACCCGGAGATGTCGCTTTTGCGCTCGCTCATCCCGTGAACGCTAGGGGCCCGGACGCCTCTTGGGGCGGACCGGCACACCCCGGGTCCGTCTAAGATGCGCCCCATGAGCTACGGGCAGCAGGGGGGACCCCCGTCCCAGTGGGATCCCTGGAAACCGCATTCCCAGCAGCCGTGGGACGGCGGCAGCGATCAGACCCCGGACTGGGCCGCGCTCGCGGAGGCGTCCGAGAACCGCAACAAGCGGCGCCGGATGCTGTTCATCGGCGGGGGCGCGCTGGCCACCCTCGCGGTCGGTGCCGCCGTCGCCGTGGCCGTGGTCTCCGCCGGCGACGGCAACTCGGCGTCCGGCAAGCCGTCATCGGACCTGCCGTCGTCGGCCGGGCTGCCGGGGCAGACCGCCGGAGCGCCGTCGTTCGCCGCCACGAGCGCCCCGCCGCCGCTGGACCCGAAGGACTTCATCTCCAGCAAGGCCAAGGACACCGCTCCGCTCAGCGCGCAGATCCTCTACCCCGGCACCCAGTTGACCATGGGCGCGGCGGTGTACAAGAAGGGCGCGACGGACGACACCAAGAGCTGCTCCGCGGTCACCAAGGGCGGTCTGCCGAAGATCCTCAGCGACAACGCCTGCACCGGCTTCATGCGCGTGTCCTACGTCAAGGACGGCATCGCGGTGACGGTCGGCGTGGCGGTCTTCGACACCGAGGCGGCGGCCCAGAAGGTCAAGAGCGGGGTGAACACCAAGCGGGACATCGTCCGTTCGCTGTCGGGCAAGGGCGTCAAGGACTTCTGCACGTCCGCGGTCTGCCGTTCGACGTCCAACTCCTACGGCCGCTATGCCTACTTCACCATCACCGGCTTCACCGGCGGCCGGGACATGACGACCAAGGACACCGCGGCCTTCAAGGCGGGCGACGACCTGGCCGAGTTCACCTTCCGCCAGATCCGCCGACGGGGCGAGGCACAGGCGTCGGCAGCGGCCGGCGAGTGACCGCCGGCCGCCCGGCCGTTCAGCAGCAGCCCGTGCCCCCCGGCAGCGTCCGCTTGTTGCGGGCCTCCCTGCCGCGCGCCGCGAGCAGGTCGTCCGGGGGGTAGCCGACCTCTTCCAGGGTCAGCCCGTGGGGGCGCACGACGTGCACGGCGGAGTCGCGGACACCGGCGGCGAGCACCTTGCCGGGCCAGTCGGCGGGCCGGTGCCCGTCCCCCACGAACAGCAGCGCCCCGATGAGCGAGCGCACCATGTTGTGGCAGAAGGCGTCCGCCCGCACGGTCGCCGTCACGATCCCGTCGTCCCCGCGCACCAGGCTCAGCTCCTGAAGGGTGCGGATGGTGGTGGCACCCTCCCGCTTCTTGCAGTACGCGGCGAAGTCGTGCTCGCCGAGCAGCCGCCCGGCGGCCTCGTTCATGGCGGCCACGTCCAGCGGCCAGTCGTGCCACAGGACATGGCCGCGCAGCAGCGGATCGACCCCGCCCGGGTTGTCGGTGACGCGGTAGGCGTAGCGCCGCCACACCGCCGAGAACCGCGCGTCGAACCCGGCGGGCGCCTCCCTGAGCGCCCACACCCGGACGTCCCTGGACAGCCGCCCGGCCAGCCGCTTCAGCAGCTTCTCGCTGTGCGCGGCCCACACCTCGCGCGGCAGGTCGACGTGCGCGACCTGGCCGCGGGCGTGCACCCCGGCGTCGGTCCGCCCCGCCACCGTCAGCTCGTACGTCGTGCCGCCGGACCGGGTCACGGTCCGCAGCGCGTCCTCGATCTCCCCCTGAACGGTCCGCCGCCCGCCGGCCTGCTTGGCCCACCCGGAGAACTCGCTCCCGTCGTAGGACAGGTCGAGACGCACACGGACGTGTCCGGGCTCTGCTTCGTCACTCACCCGTAGATCCTCTCAGCAACGAAAAGGGCGGGGCCGCCCCTTGGAAGGGAACGGCCCCGCCCACGCCATGGAGCGAGGGAACGCTTACGCGTCCTTCGACTCCTCGGCGGCGTCCTCGGACGTGGCCTCGACGGCCTCGTCCTTCTTGAGGACGTCTTCCTTGACCGCGCGCTTGGTGGCGGCCTCGGCCTCGCCGGTCGCCTCCTGAGCGACCGTCAGCGCCTCGACCAGCTCGATGACGGCCATGGGCGCGTTGTCACCGCGGCGGTTGCCGACCTTGGTGATGCGGGTGTAGCCACCGGGACGGTTCTCGTAGCGCGGGCCGATCTCGGTGAAGAGCGTGTGGACGATGCTCTTGTCCGTGATCACCTGGAGCACCTGACGGCGGTTGTGAAGGTCGCCCTTCTTCGCCTTGGTGACCAGACGCTCGGCGTACGGGCGCAGGCGGCGGGCCTTCGCCTCCGTGGTGGTGATGCGGCCGTGCTCGAAGAGCGCCTTCGCGAGGTTCGCGAGGAGGAGCTTCTCGTGCGCGGCGCTGCCGCCCAGACGGGCACCCTTGGTGGGCTTCGGCATGTCAATCTCCTGTGTGTCTGCCCCGGCCGTATGAGGTACCGGGGTCAGTATCCGAGCAGGCGGTTACCTGTCGGAGATCCGGGCGCCCTGTCGGACGCCCGGAGGGTCCGCGCCCCGAGGGGTGCGGGAACCCGCGCGACCGGCCCCGGGGGGCCGGACGCGGAGCATCAGTACTGCTCGGTCTCCACGAACCCGGCGTCCGCGTCGTCGTCGGCGCCGAAGGCGTCCGCGGCGGCGGTCGGGTCGAATCCGGGCGGGCTGTCCTTCAGGGCCAGGCCCATGCCGGCCAGCTTCGCCTTGACCTCGTCGATCGACTTCGCGCCGAAGTTGCGGATGTCGAGCAGGTCCGCCTCGGAACGCGCCACGAGCTCACCCACCGAGTGGATGCCCTCGCGCTTGAGGCAGTTGTAGGAGCGAACCGTCAGCTCCAGCTCCTCGATCGGCAGCGCCAGATCGGCGGCGAGGGCGGCGTCCGTCGGGGACGGACCCATGTCGATGCCCTCGGCGTCGATGTTCAGCTCACGCGCCAGACCGAACAGCTCGACCAGCGTCTTGCCCGCCGACGCCATCGCGTCACGCGGACGCATCGCCTGCTTGGTCTCGACGTCCACGATCAGCTTGTCGAAGTCGGTGCGCTGCTCGACACGCGTGGCCTCGACCTTGTACGTGACCTTCAGCACCGGCGAGTAGATCGAGTCGACCGGAATCCGGCCGATCTCCTGGCCCACCTGCTTGTTCTGCACGGCCGAGACATAGCCGCGGCCGCGCTCGACCGTCAGCTCCATCTCCAGCTTGCCCTTGCCGTTGAGCGTGGCCAGGACCAGGTCGGGGTTGTGCACCTCGACACCGGCCGGCGGCGCGATGTCGGCGGCGGTGACCAGACCCGGACCCTGCTTGCGCAGGTACATCACGACCGGCTCGTCGTGCTCCGAGGAGACGACCAGCTGCTTGATGTTGAGGATCAGGTCGGTGACGTCCTCCTTGACGCCCGGCACGGTGGTGAACTCGTGCAGCACGCCGTCGATCCGGATCGACGTGACCGCCGCACCCGGGATCGAGGACAGGAGGGTCCGGCGCAGGGAGTTGCCGAGGGTGTAACCGAAGCCCGGCTCCAGCGGCTCGATCACGAACCGGGAACGGAACTCGTCGACGACCTCTTCGGCCAACGAGGGACGCTGAGCGATCAGCATGGGTGGTCAGATCCTTCTTTCGTGGACGCCCGCTATTTGACGCCCGACGGAAACCGCACCCGTGAGAAGTGCGGGTACTGCAAGGGTACGGGCGGTACGGCCCTGACAGGCCGTACCGCCCGGATCCTTCACGCGAGCAAGCGTGCGTCAGACGCGACGACGCTTCGGCGGACGGCAGCCGTTGTGCGGGGTCGGGGTGACGTCCTGGATGGAGCCGACCTCGAGACCCGTGGCCTGGAGGGAGCGGATCGCGGTCTCACGACCGGAACCCGGGCCCTTGACGAACACGTCGACCTTGCGCATGCCGTGCTCCTGGGCGCGGCGGGCGGCCGACTCGGCGGCCATCTGCGCGGCGAACGGCGTGGACTTCCGGGAGCCCTTGAAGCCGACGTGGCCGGCGGAGGCCCAGGAGATCACGTTGCCGGACGGGTCCGTGATCGAGACGATCGTGTTGTTGAACGTGCTCTTGATGTGCGCGTGGCCGTGAGCGACGTTCTTCTTTTCCTTGCGGCGCACCTTCTTGGCAGCGCCCTGACGACCCTTGGGGGGCATCTGTACTCCTACGGGAGGTGGTCGGTCCTACAGCGAAGACCGCTGGACGGTGAAGTCCGCTGTGGACTACTTCTTGCCCGGCTTCTTCTTGCCGGCGATGGCGCGACGCGGGCCCTTGCGGGTGCGGGCGTTGGTGCTGGTGCGCTGACCGCGGACCGGCAGGCCACGGCGGTGGCGCAGACCCTGGTAGCAGCCGATCTCGACCTTGCGGCGGATGTCGGCCTGAATCTCACGACGGAGGTCGCCCTCGGTCCTGAAGTTGTTGTCCACGTACTCGCGGATCGCGACGAGCTGCTCCTCGGAGAGGTCGCGAACGCGGGTGTTCGGGTCGACGCCGGTGGCGGCCAGCGTCTGCTGAGCAAGGGTCCGGCCGATGCCGAACACGTAGGTGAGGGCGACCTCCACGCGCTTTTCGCGCGGGATGTCAACACCGGAAACGCGTGCCATTCAATGGCTCCTGGTGATCTTCGGAGGTCTTCCGCAGAACCGACTCCCAGCCGCCGTACCAGGTACGAACTGGGTCCCCGGCCTCCGAACCGGGGGTGTCAGACGGACACGCGTCCGCTGGGTTCTGCCTATGAACATATTCAGCTCGCGTCGCGCGAAGACTCTGCGACAGAGATGCAGAGGGTGGTCGTGCGTCAGCCCTGGCGCTGCTTGTGGCGCGGGTTCTCGCAAATGACCATGACCCGGCCGTGACGGCGGATCACCCTGCACTTGTCGCAGATCTTCTTGACGCTCGGCTTGACCTTCATGGGGTGAGGTTCTCCGGGTCAGTGCCACCACCCCGGACGGGCCGGGGTGCGGGCAAGATCTACTTGTAGCGGTAGACGATCCGGCCACGCGTCAGGTCGTACGGAGACAACTCCACCACGACCCGGTCGTCAGGGAGGATGCGGATGTAGTGCATACGCATCTTGCCGCTGATGTGTGCCAGGACCTGGTGGCCGTTCTGGAGCTCGACCTTGAACATGGCGTTCGGCAGAGACTCGACGACAGTGCCCTCGATCTCGATGGCACCTTGCTTCTTGGCCACGCTTCGCCCTTCGGAATCGACTACCTTGATCGACCCCTGCACTTTTCCCTGACGGGCGCATGAAGACATGCGGGTGCACGAGAGCCGACGAGTCAGTCTACGTCAGCGCACCCGGAAAGACGAATCGAGTGATCCTGCCCCGGGAGGCCGATCCTTAAGCGGGCGAAGCTCAGCCGAGCGGGTCCGGTGCGGCGGCGACACCGAGTTCGGCCAGCTTGGCCCTGCCGCCGTCGGGGGCGGTGAGCACCAGCGGCCCCTGCTCGGTCAGGGCGACGGAGTGCTCCCAGTGCGAGGACCACGTGCCGTCGGTCGTGATGACCGTCCACTCGTCCTCCAGCACCTTGGTCCGCGGGGTGCCGAGCGACACCATCGGCTCGATCGCGAGGCAGAAGCCGGGGACCAGCTTCGGGCCCTTGCCGCGGCGCCGGTCGACGTAGTTCAGCAGATGCGGGTCCATGTGCATCTCGGTGCCGATGCCGTGGCCGCCGTAGTCCTCGATGATCCCGTACTTGCCGCCGCCCGGCTTGGGCTGCCGGCGGATGTAGGTCTCGACGGCGCGGGAGACGTCGACCAGGCGGCCGCCCTGCTTCATGGCCGCGATACCGGCCCACATCGACTCCTCCGTCACCCGGGACAGCTCCACCAGCTCCGGAGCGTGACCCGAGCCCACGAACGCCGTGTAGGCCGCGTCACCGTGCCAGCCGTCGACGACGGCGCCGCAGTCGACGGAGATGAGGTCGCCGTCCTTGAGGACGACGTCCTCGGACGGGATGCCGTGGACGACGACGTCGTTCACCGAGGTGCAGATCGTCGCGGGGAAGCCGCCGTAGCCGAGGAAGTTCGACTTGGCCCCGTGCTCGGCGAGCACCTTGCGGGCCGCCTCGTCCAGATCCCTGGTGCTCGCTCCCGGCACCGCCACCTCACGCGTGGCCGCGTGGATGGCGGCGACGACCAGCCCCGCCTCGCGCATCTTGGCGATCTGCTCGGGGCTCTTGATCTGCACCATGGGGACGGGGGCCTTTCTCGGACCGGACACGGGGACTGCTTCCACCATAAGGGCGGAGCCCACGCGCCCCACCCCCCACACAGCGGCCGCGGCCCCCCTCACCGGGAGCCGCGGCCTTTGAAGCTGCTGCACGCTGCGAACGGCCGCTACGCGCCGTCCTCGTCACGCTGGAGCGCCTCCATGGCGCGGGCCGTGACCTCCTCGACCTTGCCGAGCGCGGAGATGGTCACGACCAGCCCCTGCGCCTTGTAGTAGTCGATGATCGGCTCGGTCTGCGTGTGGTAGACCTCCAGCCGCTTGCGGACCGTGCCCTCCGAGTCGTCGTCGCGCTGGTACAGCTCGCCGCCGCAGACGTCGCAGACGCCCTCGTTCTTCGGCGGGCTGTACGTGACGTGGAAGACGTGGCTGGAGTCCTTGCGGCAGATCCGCCGGCCGGCGATCCGCTTCACGACCTCTTCCTCGGGGACTTCGAGGTCGAGGACGGCGTCCAGCTTCATGCTCTCGGCCTGGAGCATCTCGTCGAGGGCCTCGGCCTGGGACACGTTGCGCGGGAAACCGTCGAGCAGGAAGCCGCCCTCGGCGTCGGGCTGCTCCATGCGGTCCTTGGCCATCCCGATGGTGACCTCGTCCGGCACCAGGTTGCCCGCGTCCATGTAGGACTTCGCGAGCTTCCCGAGCTCCGTCTGCCGGCTGATGTTGGCGCGGAACAGGTCGCCCGTGGAGATGTGCGGGATCGACAGGTTCTTGGCCAGGAACGCGGCCTGCGTTCCCTTGCCGGCACCCGGCGGCCCGACGAGGACGATTCGCATCAGCGGAGGAACCCTTCGTAATTGCGCTGCTGGAGCTGGCTCTCGATCTGCTTCACCGTCTCCAGACCCACACCCACGATGATCAGGATGCTGGTACCGCCGAGCGGGAAGTTTTGGTTTGCCCCGAAACCGGCCAACGCCATCGTCGGCACGAGAGCGATCAGACCCAAGTACAGCGAGCCCGGCCACGTGATCCTGTTGAGCACGTACGAGAGGTACTCAGCGGTCGGTCGGCCAGCCCGGATGCCCGGGATGAAGCCACCATACTTCTTCATGTTGTCCGCGACTTCCTCGGGGTTGAAGGAGATCGCCACGTAGAAGAACGCGAAGAAGACAATGAGGAAGAAGTAGAAGGTGATGTGGACCGGCGCCGCCGGGTCCGCCAGGTTCTTCGTGATCCATTTCGCCCAGCCGGACTCCGCGGAGTTCGAGAACTGCACGATCAGGGCCGGGATGTAGAGCAGCGACGAGGCGAAGATGACCGGGATCACGCCGGCCTGGTTCACCTTGAGCGGGATGTACGTGGAAGTACCGCCGTAGGAGCGGCGGCCGATCATGCGCTTCGCGTACTGCACCGGAACACGGCGCTGGGCCTGCTCCACGAAGACCACCAGGCCGACCATGAACAGGCCGACGGCGATGACGGTGGCGAACTCGATCCAGCCGCCCGCCAGGTTGCCCTGCGTCTTGATGGCCCACAGGGACGACGGGAAGGTCGCGGCGATCGAGATGAACATCAGGATCGACATGCCGTTGCCGATGCCGCGGTCGGTGATGAGCTCGCCGAGCCACATCACGAGGGCGGTGCCGGCGGTCATGGTGATGACCATGGTGATGGTCACGAAGATCGAGCGGTCCGGCACGATCTGGCCGGCGGCCGGGCAGTTCTGGAAGAGCGAACCGCTGCGCGCGGTCGCCACCAGACCCGTGCCCTGGAGGATGGCGAGCGCCACGGTCAGGTAACGGGTGTACTGCGTGATCTTCGCCGTGCCGGCCTGGCCCTCCTTCTTCAGGGCTTCCAGTCGCGGGATCACGACGGTCAGCAGCTGCAGAATGATGCTCGCCGTGATGTACGGCATGATGCCGAGGGCGAAGATCGTGATCTGGAGCAGCGCGCCGCCACTGAACATGTTGACCAGGCCGAAGATGCCCTGGTTGGCGTTCGCCTGGTCGACGCAGACCTGAACGGCCCGGTAGTCGACACCGGGGATCGGCACATGCGTACCGACCCGGTAGACCACGATGATGCCGAGCGTGAAGAGCAGTTTCTTGCGCAGGTCGGGCGTCTTGAACGCCCGGGCGAACGCGGTGAGCACGGTGCCTCCTGCGACCCCCGCGCAACTGCGTCAAGGGTGACGGTCTTGAGGTTCGACTGATGGGAACGACTTAGCTAACGGTCAACTGCCGCTCAGAGTGCCCCACAAGAAGCACCCAGCAAAAGTGGGCAGTGCAGGCCACCTTACCGGCGAGACCGCCCCCCTTGGAACGACCAACCGGGGATACCCCATTTGTGGGGTATCCCCGGTCGGGATCGTTCAGGTCATCGAGACGCCTGATGAATTCAGACGAGCTCGGTGACGGTGCCGCCGGCCGCGGTGATCTTCTCCTTGGCGGAGCCGGAGACGGCGTCGACCGTCACCTGCAGCGCCACGGTGATCTCACCCTGGCCGAGCACCTTGACAAGGCTGTTCTTGCGAACGGCGCCCTTGTCGACCAGGTCCGCGACCGTGACCTCGCCACCCTCGGGGTAGAGGGCGGCGAGCTTGTCCAGGTTGACGACCTGGTACTCGGTCTTGAACGGGTTCTTGAAGCCCTTCAGCTTCGGAAGGCGCATGTGGAGGGGCATCTGCCCGCCCTCGAAGCGCTCCGGAACCTGGTAGCGGGCCTTCGTGCCCTTGGTACCACGACCGGCCGTCTTACCCTTCGACGCCTCACCACGACCCACACGGGTCTTGGCGGTCTTGGCGCCCGGGGCGGGACGGAGGTTGTGGATCTTGAGCGGCTTGTTCTCCGCCATGATCAGTCGACCTCCTCGACCGTCACGAGGTGGCGGACGGTGTGCACCATGCCGCGGAACTCGGGGCGGTCCTCCTTGACGACCTGCGTGTTGATGCCCTTGAGACCAAGGGAACGCAGGGTGTCACGGTGGTTCTGCTTGCTGCCGATGTAGGACTTGACCTGCGTAATCTTGAGCTGCGCCATGATTACGCACCCGCCCCGGCACGTGCGCGGAGAAGGGCCGCGGGGGCGACGTCCTCAAGCGGCAGACCGCGGCGGGCCGCGACCTCCTCGGGACGCTGCAGGCCCTTGAGGGCCGCCACGGTCGCGTGCACGATGTTGATCGCGTTGTCGGAGCCGAGCGACTTCGACAGGATGTCGTGGATGCCGGCGCACTCGAGCACGGCGCGCACCGGACCACCGGCGATCACACCGGTACCGGGCGACGCGGGCTTGAGCAGCACGACGCCGGCAGCCTTCTCACCCTGGATGGGGTGCGGGATGGTGCCCTGGATACGGGGGACCTTGAAGAAGTGCTTCTTGGCCTCCTCAACACCCTTGGCGATGGCGGCCGGCACCTCCTTGGCCTTGCCGTAACCGACACCCACGGTGCCGTCACCGTCGCCCACCACGACCAGCGCGGTGAAGCTGAAGCGACGACCACCCTTCACAACCTTGGCGACACGGTTGATCGCGACAACGCGCTCAACGTAAGCGGT
This sequence comes from Streptomyces zinciresistens K42, assembly GCF_000225525.1. Lineage (GTDB taxonomy): Bacteria > Actinomycetota > Actinomycetes > Streptomycetales > Streptomycetaceae > Streptomyces > Streptomyces zinciresistens. The sequence goes on from NZ_AGBF01000029.1 coordinate 35,400, forward strand.
CTTCTCGGCGGCAGCTGCGCCGCCGTCACGGCCCTTCCGGTCCCGCCGCTCGCCGCCACCGGCACCGCCACCGCGGCGCTGGGGTCCAGCCATTGGAATTACCTCTCTCTTTTTCCGCTAGCTACGGAAGCGGCTCAGAACTTGAGCCCGGCTTCGCGGGCGGCGTCCGCCAGGGCGGCGATGCGCCCGGCGTACTGGTTGCCACCACGGTCGAACACGACGGCCTCCACGCCCGCGGCCTTGGCGCGCTCGGCGACCAGGGCGCCGACCTGCTTGGCCTGCGCGGACTTGTCGCCCTCGCCACCACGGATCGAGGTGTCCAGGGTGGACGCCGACGCCAGGGTGTGACCCTTGATGTCGTCGATCACCTGGGCCACGATGTGGCGGTTCGAGCGGGTAACGACCAGACGCGGACGCTCCGCCGTTCCGTTGATGTGCTTACGGATCCGGATGTGGCGGCGCTTGATCGCGGCGCGCTTGTAGGCGTCGCCCTTGAGGATCTTCTGTCCGTATGCCATGGCTTACTTACCCGCCTTTCCGACCTTGCGGCGGATGACTTCGCCCTCGTACTTGACGCCCTTGGCCTTGTACGGGTCGGGCTTGCGCAGCTTGCGGATGTTGGCCGCAACCTCGCCGACCTTCTGCTTGTCGATGCCCTCGACCGAGAAACGGGTCGGGTTCTCGACCTTGAAGGTGATGCCCTCGGGGGCTTCGACGGTGATCGAGTGGCTGTAGCCGAGCGCGAACTCGAGGTTCGAACCCTTGGCCGCAACGCGGTAACCGACACCGCTGATCTCGAGCTTCTTCACGTAACCCTCGGTCACGCCGGTGATCATGTTCGCCACCAGCGTGCGGGACAGGCCGTGCAGGGCCTTGTTCTGACGCTCGTCGTTGGGGCGGGTGACGCTGAGCACGCCGTCCTCACCCTTGGCGATGTCGATCGGCGCGGCAACGGTGTGGGTCAGGCTGCCCTTGGGGCCCTTGACCGAGACCGTACGGCCGTCGATGGTGACGTCCACGCCGGCGGGAACCGTGATGGGGAGCTTGCCAATACGCGACATAGCTGTTTCCTCCGTTCCCTTCCGCTACCAGACGTAGGCGAGGACTTCCCCACCCACGCCCTTCTTGCCGGCCTGCTTGTCGGTGAGGAGCCCGTGCGACGTGGAGATGATCGCCACGCCGAGGCCGCCGAGCACCTTCGGCAGGTTGGTGGACTTCGCGTACACCCGGAGACCGGGCTTGGAGATCCGCTTGATGCCCGCGATGGAGCGCTCACGGTTCGGGCCGAACTTCAGCTCGAGAACGAGGTTCTTGCCGACCTCGGCGTCCTCGATCTTCCAGCCCGTGATGAAGCCCTCCTGCTGGAGGATCTCCGCGATGTGCGACTTGATCTTCGATGCCGGCATCGTCACGGAGTCGTGGTATGCCGAGTTCGCGTTCCGCAGACGCGTAAGCATGTCTGCGATCGGATCAGTCATGGTCATGAATTGGCCTTCGGCCTCTCTCGCCGGGGTTTCCTGGTGCGCCATCCCTCTCCCCGATCCGAGACGGGACGGGTGCGGCGCGGTGGACCTACGGCGTAGTAAGTCGTACGGGCATGTCAGACGCCCAACCCTCCTAGCCTACGGCATGGAAGGGTGGGCGCCTGACAGTGCCCATTGCTTACCGAGAGCCTCTGGATCCCTGAAAAGCGGGACTACCAGGAGCTCTTGGTCACGCCCGGCAGCTCGCCACGGTGAGCCATCTCACGAAGGCACACGCGGCACAGGCCGAACTTGCGGTACACGGAGTGGGGACGGCCGCAGCGCTGGCAGCGCGTGTAGCCACGCACGCCGAACTTGGGCTTGCGAGCAGCCTTCGCGATGAGAGCCTTCTTCGCCATCTCGCTCACGCCTCCTTGAAGGGGAAGCCGAGGTGACGAAGGAGCGCGCGGCCCTCAGCGTCGTTGGTCGCCGTGGTCACCACGGTGATGTCCATACCCCGGACGCGGTCGATCTTGTCCTGGTCGATCTCGTGGAACATGACCTGCTCCGTGAGACCGAAGGTGTAGTTGCCACGGCCGTCGAACTGCTTGGGGGACAGACCGCGGAAGTCGCGGATGCGCGGCAGCGCGAGCGACAGGGTGCGGTCCAGGAACTCCCACATGCGGTCACCGCGGAGCGTGACGTGGGCACCGATCGGCTGACCCTCGCGCAGCTTGAACTGCGCGATGGACTTGCGGGCCTTGGTGACGGCCGGCTTCTGACCGGTGATGGTGGTCAGGTCGCGGATCGCGCCCTCGATCAGCTTCGAGTCACGGGCGGCGTCGCCGACACCCATGTTGACCACGATCTTCACGAGGCCGGGGATCTGCATGACGTTCTCGTACTTGAACTCGTCACGCAGCTTGCCCGCGATCTCCTCGCGGTACTTCGTCTTGAGACGCGGAGTGGTGGTGGTAGCCATCAGATGTCCTCACCCGTCCGCTTGGCAACGCGGATCTTGTTGCCCTCGTCGTCGAAGCGGTAACCGACACGCGTGACGACCTTGTTGCCGTCCTTCTCCACGACCAGCTGGACGTTGGAGACGTGGACCGGCGCCTCGGTGGTGACGATGCCACCGGCCTGCGAACCCTTGGCGGTCGGGCCGGCCTTGGTGTGCTTCTTGACCCGGTTGACACCCTCGACCAGGACGCGCTCGTCGCGCGGGTAAGCGGCAATGACCTTGCCCTGCTTGCCCTTGTCCTTGCCGGTGATGACCTGGACCAGGTCGCCCTTCTTGATCTTCATGCTTACAGCACCTCCGGCGCGAGCGAGATGATCTTCATGAACTTCTTCTCGCGCAGCTCACGGCCGACCGGGCCGAAGATACGGGTGCCGCGAGGGTCGCCGTCGTTCTTCAGAATGACGGCGGCGTTCTCGTCGAAGCGGATGTACGAGCCGTCCGGACGGCGGCGCTCCTTGACGGTGCGAACGATGACCGCCTTGACGACGTCACCCTTCTTCACGTTGCCACCGGGGATCGCGTCCTTGACGGTGGCGACGATGACGTCACCGATGCCCGCGTAGCGGCGACCGGAGCCACCGAGCACACGGATGCAAAGGATCTCCTTCGCACCAGTGTTGTCGGCGACACGCAGTCGCGACTCCTGCTGGATCACGTCTATCTCCTGTTTGTCTGCCGGTTCCCCGGGGGCCGCTCGTCGAGCGGCCCCCGGAGCCTGGCGGAACTGTCCTGCGGGGAATGCCCCGCAGGAGACTTACTTGGCCTTCTCGAGGATCTCCACGACGCGCCAGTGCTTGCTGGCGGACAGCTTCCGGGTCTCCATCAGGAGGACGCGGTCGCCGACGCCGGCGGCGTTCTGCTCGTCGTGCGCCTTGAGCTTGTTCGTACGGCGGATGACCTTGCCGTACAGCGCGTGCTTCACACGGTCCTCGACGGCGACGACGACGGTCTTGTCCATCTTGTCGCTGACGACCAGGCCCTCACGGGTCTTCCGTGCGTTGCGCTCGGTCTGCTCAGTCACGTTCTTCTCGCTCATCAGGCGTTCTCCACCGTTTCGATGCCCAGCTCACGCTCGCGCATCAGGGTGTAGATCCGCGCGATGTCCTTGCGGACCGCCTTCAGACGGCCGTGGTTCTCGAGCTGGCCCGTCGCCGCCTGGAAGCGGAGGTTGAACAGCTCTTCCTTGGCCTCGCGGAGCTTCGCCAGAAGCTCCTCGTTGCCCAGCTCGCGCAGCTCGGACGCCTTGGTACCGGCCGACATCACGCTTCACCTGCCTCGCGCTTGACGATCCGGCACTTCATCGGCAGCTTGTGGGCCGCGCGGGTCAGCGCCTCACGGGCGATCTTCTCGTTGGGGTACGACAGCTCGAACATCACGCGTCCGGGCTTGACGTTGGCGATCCACCACTCCGGCGAACCCTTACCGGAACCCATGCGGGTCTCGGCGGGCTTCTTGGTGAGGGGACGGTCCGGGTAGATGTTGATCCAGACCTTGCCACCACGCTTGATGTGACGCGTCATGGCGATACGAGCGGCCTCGATCTGACGGTTCGTCACGTACGCCGGGGTGAGCGCCTGGATGCCGTACTCGCCGAACGCGACCGTCGTGCCGCCCTTGGCAGCGCCGCTGCGTCCCGGGTGGTGCTGCTTGCGGTGCTTGACCCTACGGGGGATCAGCATGTCGGTCAGGCCTCCGTTCCGGTGCTCTCAGCCGGAGCGGACGCGGGAGCCTCGGCCTTGGGGGCCTCGGCGCCGGCAGCCTGCTGCGGCTTGCGACCGCGCCGCTCGCCACCGCGGCCACCACGGGCCGGGCGGTCGGCACCACCACGGGCCGGGCGGTTACCCGCACGGGCCGCAGCGTTCTCGGCGCGGACCTCGGCGATGTTCTTGACATCGCCCTTGTAGATCCAGACCTTCACGCCGATGCGGCCGAAGGTCGTCTTGGCCTCGAAGAAGCCGTAGTCCACGTTCGCGCGGAGCGTGTGCAGGGGCACGCGGCCCTCGCGGTAGAACTCCGAGCGGGACATCTCGGCGCCGCCGAGGCGGCCACCGCACTGGATCTTGATGCCCTTGGCGCCGGCCTTCATCGCCGTCTGCATGCTCTTGCGCATGGCACGGCGGAAGGAGACGCGGGAGGAGAGCTGCTCGGCCACGGCCTGGGCCACGAGCTGAGCGTCCGTCTCGGGGTTCTTGACCTCGAGGATGTTCAGCTGGACCTGCTTGCCCGTGAGCTTCTCGAGGTCACCGCGGATGCGGTCGGCCTCGGCGCCGCGGCGGCCGATGACGATGCCCGGACGGGCGGTGTGGATGTCCACCCGCACGCGGTCACGGGTGCGCTCGATCTCCACCTTCGAGATGCCGGCGCGCTCCATGCCGGACGTCATCATCCGGCGGATGGCGACGTCTTCCTTGACGTAGTCCTTGTACAGCTTGTCGGCGTACCAACGCGACTTGAAGTCGGTGGTGATACCGAGCCGGAACCCGTGCGGGTTTACCTTCTGGCCCATTACCGGGTTCCTTCCTTGCTGGCGACGACCACGGTGATGTGGCTGGTCCGCTTGCGGATCCGGTAGGCACGGCCCTGGGCGCGCGGACGGAACCGCTTCAGGGTCGGGCCTTCGTCGACGTACGCCTCGCTGATGACCAGCGAGGAGGCGTCCGTGTGGTCGTAGTTGTGCGCGGCGTTGGCGATGGCGCTGTCGAGCACCTTGCCGACCGGCACAGAGGCAGCCTGCGGAGCGAATCGCAGGACCGCCTGGGCCTCCGTGGCGTCCATGCCACGGATGAGGTCCACCACACGGCGGGCCTTCATGGGCGTGACGCGGATGTACCGCGCCTGGGCCCTGGCTTCCATGGTTGTCCCTTCAGTTTCTTACGTGTCTGAATGCGATCCGCTGCTAGCGGCGCTTCGACTTCCGGTCGTCCTTGACGTGGCCGCGGAAGGTGCGCGTCGGCGAGAACTCGCCGAGCTTGTGGCCGACCATCGACTCGGTGACGAACACCGGGATGTGGGTCTTGCCGTTGTGCACCGCGAGCGTGTGGCCGAGCATGGCCGGCACGATCATGGAGCGACGGGACCAGGTCTTGATGACGTTCTTGGTGCCGGCTTCGTTCTGGACTTCCACCTTCTTGATCAGGTGGTCGTCGACGAAGGGCCCCTTCTTGAGACTGCGCGGCATCTAAACCCGCTCCTAGCGCTTCTTGTTCGTCTTGCGGCGGCGGACGATGTACTTGTTCGAAGCCTTCTTCGGCGAACGCGTACGACCCTCCTTCTGGCCCCAGGGGCTGACCGGGTGGCGACCACCGGAGGTCTTGCCCTCACCACCACCGTGGGGGTGGTCAACCGGGTTCATCGCCACACCGCGAACGGTCGGGCGGACGCCCAGCCAGCGCTTGCGGCCGGCCTTGCCCCAGTTGATGTTGCTCTGCTCGGCGTTGCCGACCTCGCCGACCGTGGCGCGGCAGCGCTGGTCGACCAGGCGGATCTCACCGGACGGCATGCGCAGGTGGGCCATCGAGCCCTCCTTCGCGAGCAGCTGCACGGAGGCACCGGCGGAGCGGGCGAACTTGGCGCCGCCACCGGGACGGAGCTCGATCGCGTGGATCGTGGTACCGACCGGGATGTTGCGCAGCGCCAGGTTGTTGCCCGGCTTGATGTCGGCCCCGGGACCGTTCTCGACGCGGTCGCCCTGCTGCAGGTTGCGCGGGGCGAGGATGTAGCGCTTCTCGCCGTCGGCGTAGTGCAGCAGCGCGATGCGCGCGGTGCGGTTGGGGTCGTACTCGATGTGCGCGACCTTCGCCGGCACGCCGTCCTTGTCGTGACGACGGAAGTCGATCACTCGGTAGGCGCGCTTGTGTCCGCCACCCTGGTGGCGAACGGTCACACGACCGGCGTTGTTACGGCCGCCCTTGCTGTGCAGGGGGCGGACCAGCGACTTCTCCGGCGTGGACCGCGTGACCTCGACGAAGTCGGCGACGCTGGAACCACGACGGCCCGGCGTAGTCGGCTTGTACTTGCGGATTCCCATTTCTCAGTCCTCGTCCGATATCGGACGATCCGACCCGCTTACGCGGTCGGACCGCCGAAGATGTCGATACGGTCGCCCTCGGCAAGGGTCACGATCGCGCGCTTGGTGCCGGCACGCTGGCCGAAACCGGTGCGGGTGCGCTTGCGCTTGCCCTGGCGGTTGATCGTGTTGACCCCGGTGACCGTGACCGAGAAGACCGCCTGGACGGCCTGCTTGATCTGGGTCTTGTTGGCGTTGGGGTCGACGATGAACGTGTACTTGTTCTCGTCGAGGAGCGCGTAGCTCTTCTCCGACACGACCGGCTTCAGCAGGACGTCACGGGGGTCCGTGTACGACTTGCTCAGCGGCGTCTCGACGGTGTTCTTGCCCTCGGTGGCGTGGCGGCGCGCCTTGGCGACGCGCGCGGCCTTGGCCGCCTTGGCGGCCTTGGAGGCAATGCTCGGGTGACGCGTGGCCATCAGGCTTCGCTCCCTTCGGTGTCAGCGGCCTTGGGGCCAGACACGAAGGACTCGAAAGCGGCCTGGGTGAAGACCACGTCGTCCGAGACGAGAACGTCGTACGTGTTCAGCTGGCCCGGCTCCAGGATGTGGACCTGGGGCAGGTTGCGGGCGGACAGCCACGCGGCCTCGTCGGCGCGCTCGACGACCAGGAGCAGGTTCTTGCGCTCCGAGATCTTGCCGAACAGCGACTTGGCGGACTTCGTGGACGGGGTCTCGCCCTCGATGACGCCGGAGACGACGTGGATGCGGTTGTTGCGGGCCCGGTCGGTGAGGGCGTGGCGCAGGGCCGCGGCCTTCATCTTCTTCGGGGTCCGCTGCGAGTAGTCACGCGGCACGGGACCGTGCACGACGCCACCACCGGCGAACTGGGGCGCGCGGGTCGAACCCTGGCGGGCGCGACCGGTGCCCTTCTGGCGGTACGGCTTGCGGCCACCACCGCGGACCTCGCCACGCGTCTTGGTCTTGTGCGTGCCCTGGCGGGCAGCGGCCAGCTGCGCGACGACGACCTGGTGGAGCAGCGGGACGCTGACCTTCTCTACGTCGAAGATCTCCGCGGGGAGCTCGACGGAACCGGCCTTTTCGCCCGCCGGCGAAAGGATGTCAACAGTGCTCATCGGTTACCTCAGGCCCCCTTGGCCGCGGTGCGGACCAGGACGAGGCCGCCGTTCGGACCGGGAACCGCGCCCTTGATGAGCAGCAGACCCTTCTCCGCGTCAACGGCGTGGACGGTCAGGTTCTGGGTGGTGACCCGCTCGTTGCCCATGCGACCCGCCATGCGGAGGCCCTTGAACACACGGCCCGGGGTGGCGCAGCCACCGATGGAACCGGGAGAGCGGTGCTTGCGCTGGGTGCCGTGACCGGCGCCGAGGCCCTTGAAGTTGTGACGCTTCATGACACCGGCGAAGCCCTTGCCCTTGCTCTTGCCGGTGACGTCGACCTTCACGCCGGCCTCGAAGACCTCGGCCGTGACTTCCTGGCCGAGCGTGTACTCGGCGGCGTCAGCGGTGCGGATCTCGACGAGGTGGCGGCGGGGGGTGACGTCGGCCTTGGCGAAGTGGCCCTTGAGGGGCTTGTTCACCTTGCGCGGGTCGATCTCGCCGAAGGCGATCTGGACCGACTCGTAGCCGTCGGCGTCGTTCGTACGGACCTGGGTCACGACGTTGGGGCCGGCCTTGACGACGGTGACGGGGACGACGCGGTTGTTCGCGTCCCACACCTGCGTCATGCCGAGCTTCTCGCCCAGGATTCCCTTGATCTGCTTAGCCATTCTCAGATCACCGGCCTCAGAGCTTGATCTCGATGTCGACACCGGCCGGGAGGTCGAGTCGCATCAGGGAGTCAACGGTCTTGGGGGTCGGGTCGAGGATGTCGATCAGGCGCTTGTGCGTGCGCATCTCGAAGTGCTCGCGCGAGTCCTTGTACTTGTGCGGCGACTTGATGACGCAGTACACGTTCTTCTCAGTGGGCAGCGGCACCGGGCCCGCGACCGACGCACCCGTGCGGGTCACCGTCTCGACGATCTTCTTCGCCGAGGAGTCGATGACCTCGTGGTCGTAGGCCTTGAGCCGGATGCGGATCTTCTGTCCCGCCATGGCTACTCAGTAGTCCTGTCTCTTCTTACGCTCCGGAACCCGGCACTCTGCTCGCCTCCTCCGACCCACGCGGTCGGGCGTGTCGCGCTCCCGCTGACACAGATGCCCCTTGTTCGAACATCCCTGCATGGGAACGCGGCCCTTCCGGAACCGCGGGCCGGGAGCCAGGAGGCCCACCGGGTGCCTGGCCGGCGTCGCGCTCACACTTCCCGGAAGATTCCCGTACGTCCGCCCCAGCGCTGCCTTGCGGCAGTTAGGGCGACGAGTACTGTGGGACTCGCTTCCGGTCCTCCCGGCGGGAGGCGCGCAGCATCAACACTCGGCCGAGCAACCCCGCTAGTCTGCCATACGGGGCAGGGGCCTGGCCAATCGAGCCGGAGAGAATACCCCGAGGGTGACGCAGGTCAAACCAGCGCGCCCGCCCCTCCCGCGTCGCACACCTCCCGCTCGCCCCGGACGTCCTCCGCGGACCCGTGCCGCCCCTCCCGCCGCCCCTCCCGCCCGCGCGGCGGAGCCGGCGGCCGCGGGCCGCGGGCATGGCGAAGGGGCCCGTACGACCACGGTCGTACGGGCCCCTTCCGGAGCTCGCGCTGGAGCTACCAGGTCAGATCAGCAGACTTACTTGTTGATCTTGATGACCTGGCCGGCGCCCACGGTCCGGCCACCCTCGCGGATGGCGAACTTCAGGCCCTCTTCCATGGCGACGGGCTGGATGAGCTCCACCTTCATCTCGGTGTTGTCACCCGGCATGACCATCTCGGTGCCCTCGGGGAGGGTCACGACGCCGGTCACGTCCGTCGTACGGAAGTAGAACTGCGGCCGGTAGTTGTTGAAGAACGGCGTGTGGCGGCCACCCTCGTCCTTGGACAGGATGTACGCCTGGGCCTCGAACTCGGTGTGCGGGGTGACCGAGCCCGGCTTGATGATGACCTGGCCGCGCTCGACGTCCTCGCGCTTGATGCCGCGGAGGAGCAGACCGACGTTCTCACCGGCCTGGCCCTCGTCGAGCAGCTTGCGGAACATCTCGATGCCGGTGACCGTGGTGGTGGTCTTGTCCTGCTTGATGCCCACGATGTCGACGGTCTCGTTGACCTTGAGGACACCACGCTCGATACGGCCGGTGACGACCGTGCCGCGACCGGTGATCGTGAAGACGTCCTCGATCGGCATGAGGAACGGCTTGTCGACGTCGCGCTCGGGCTGCGGGATGTGCTCGTCGACGGCCTTCATCAGGTCGAGGACGGTCTGGCCCCACTCCTTGTCGCCCTCAAGGGCCTTGAGCGCGGAGACCTTGACGACCGGCAGGTCGTCGCCCGGGAACTCGTACTCGGAGAGCAGCTCGCGGACCTCGAGCTCGACGAGCTCCAGGATCTCCTCGTCGTCCACCATGTCGGCCTTGTTCAGGGCGACGACGATGTACGGAACGCCGACCTGGCGGGCCAGGAGCACGTGCTCCTTGGTCTGCGGCATCGGGCCGTCGGTGGCGGCGACGACGAGGATGGCGCCGTCCATCTGCGCCGCACCCGTGATCATGTTCTTGATGTAGTCCGCGTGACCGGGGCAGTCGACGTGGGCGTAGTGACGCGTCTCGGTCTGGTACTCGACGTGCGCGATGGAGATGGTGATACCGCGCTGGCGCTCCTCAGGAGCCTTGTCGATCTGGTCGAAGGCCGAGGCCTCGTTCAGGTCCGGGTACGCGTCGTGCAGCACCTTGGTAATGGCGGCCGTGAGGGTCGTCTTACCGTGGTCGATGTGACCGATGGTGCCGATGTTGACGTGCGGCTTAGTCCGCTCGAACTTCGCCTTCGCCACTGGGGTCCTCCTGTGGAGTGGTTCTGAACGCCTTGCTTCATCGGCGCCAGGTGATCTTTGCTGGAAAGCCCGGGCCCCGGGGCACTCCGACCGCTATTGCGGTGGAATGCCCCCTGAGGCTCCGGAGTCAAGCCTAAAGCGTGTGAACGCGGAGCGTTACTCGCCCTTGGCCTTCGCGATGATCTCCTCGGCGACGTTCCGCGGAACCTCGGCGTAGGAGTCGAACTGCATGGAGTAGCTGGCCCGGCCGGACGTCTTGCTGCGCAGGTCGCCGACGTAGCCGAACATCTCCGAGAGGGGCACGAGACCCTTCACGACGCGGGCACCGGCCCGCTCCTCCATGGCCTGGATCTGGCCACGGCGGGAGTTGATGTCGCCGATGACCTCACCCATGTAGTCCTCGGGCGTGGTGACCTCGACGGCCATCATCGGCTCCAGGAGCACGGGGCTGGCCTTGCGCGCGGCCTCCTTGAAGGCCTGCGAGCCGGCGATCTTGAAGGCGAGCTCCGAGGAGTCGACCTCGTGGTAGCCACCGTCGAGCAGCGTGACGCGCACGCCGGTCATCTCGTAGCCCGCGAGGATGCCGAACTGCATGGCCTCCTGCGCACCGGCGTCCACCGAAGGGATGTACTCCTTCGGGATACGGCCACCGGTGACCTTGTTCACGAACTCGTACGAGGCGTCGCCGCCCTCGATCGGCTCGATCGCGATCTGCACCTTCGCGAACTGGCCGGTACCGCCAGTCTGCTTCTTGTGCGTGTAGTCGACGCGCTCGACGGCCTTGCGGATCGTCTCGCGGTACGCGACCTGCGGCTTGCCGACGTTGGCCTCGACCTTGAACTCACGGCGCATACGGTCGACCAGCACCTCGAGGTGCAGCTCGCCCATACCACCGATGATGGTCTGGCCCGTCTCCTCGTCCGAGTGGACCTGGAAGGAGGGGTCCTCCTCCGCGAGACGCTGGATGGCGACACCCAGCTTCTCCTGGTCGCCCTTGGACTTGGGCTCGATGGCGACCTGGATGACCGGCGCCGGGAAGTCCATGGACTCCAGGATCACCGGGGCCTTGTCGTCGCTCAGCGTCTCACCGGTGGTGGTCTGCTTGAGGCCCATGACGGCGACGATGTCGCCGGCGCCCACCGACTCGATCTCCTCACGCTTGTTCGCGTGCATGCGGTAGATCTTGCCGATGCGCTCCTTCTTGCCCTTGACGGAGTTCAGCACGGCGGTGCCGGACTCCAGGCGACCGGAGTAGATCCGGACGAAGGTGAGCTTGCCGAGGTGCGGGTCGCTCATGATCTTGAACGCGAGCGCCGACAGCGGCTCCTCGTCCGACGGCTTGCGCTTGACGACCAGCTCGGGGTCCTTCACGTCGTGGCCCTCGATGGCCTCGACGTCGAGCGGGGTCGGCAGGTAGCGCACGACCGCGTCGAGCAGGGGCTGGACGCCCTTGTTCTTGAACGCGGTGCCGCAGAACACCGGGGTGACCGTGGTGTCGTTGGACTTGCCGGACGCGATGGTGATGCGGCGGATCGCGGCGTACAGCTGCTCCTCGGTGGGCTCCTGGCCCTCCAGGTACAGCTCCATGATCTCTTCGTCGTTCTCCGCGACGGCCTCGACCAGCTTGCCGCGCCACTCCTCGGCGGCCTCGGTGTGCGTGGCCGGGATGTCGACGACGTCGTACATCTCACCCTTGGCGGCCTCGGCGGACCACACGAGCGCCTTCATGCGGACCAGGTCCACGACGCCCTTGAAGTCGGCCTCGGCACCGATCGGGAGCTGCATGACGAGCGGCTGGGCGCCCAGGCGGTCCGAGATCATGTCCACGCAGCGGTGGAACTCGGCGCCGGTGCGGTCCAGCTTGTTCACGAAGCAGATACGCGGCACGCCGTAACGGTCGGCCTGACGCCACACCGTCTCGGACTGCGGCTCGACACCCGCGACACCGTCGAACACCGTGACGGCACCGTCGAGGACGCGGAGCGAACGCTCCACCTCGACCGTGAAGTCGACGTGCCCGGGGGTGTCGATGATGTTGATCGTGTAGTCGTTGTCCTCGAGGGGCCAGTGACAGGTGGTGGCAGCAGAGGTGATCGTGATGCCACGCTCCTGCTCCTGCTCCATCCAGTCCATGGTGGCGGCGCCGTCGTGGACTTCACCGATCTTGTAGCTGACGCCGGTGTAGAAGAGGATCCGCTCGGTGGTGGTCGTCTTGCCCGCGTCGATGTGGGCCATGATCCCGATGTTGCGGACCTTGGCCAGGTCAAGTGAAGTGGTAGCCATGAGGCTTCAGTCTTCTCTCGGTCTCGATGGGGTCTGCGACTACCAGCGGTAGTGCGCGAAGGCCTTGTTGGACTCGGCCATCTTGTGGGTGTCCTCGCGCTTCTTCACGGCCGCGCCGAGGCCGTTCGAGGCGTCGAGAAGCTCGTTGAGGAGACGCTCGGTCATGGTCTTCTCGCGACGGGCACGGGAGTAGCCGACCAGCCAGCGCAGCGCGAGCGTGTTGGCGCGACCGGGCTTGACCTCGATCGGAACCTGGTACGTCGCACCACCGACACGGCGGGACTTGACCTCAAGGGTCGGCTTGATGTTCTCCAGCGCGCGCTTCAGCGTGATGATCGGGTCGTTGCCCGTCTTCTCACGCAGACCCTCCATGGCGCCGTAGACGATGCGCTCGGCGGTGGAACGCTTGCCGTTCAGCAGCACCTTGTTGATGAGCGACGTGACAAGAGGAGAACCGTAGACCGGGTCGATGATGACCGGGCGCTTCGGGGCGGGGCCCTTACGAGGCATTCTTACTTCTCCTTCTTGGCGCCGTAGCGGCTGCGGGCCTGCTTGCGGTTCTTCACACCCTGGGTGTCAAGGGAACCGCGGATGATCTTGTAGCGAACACCCGGCAGGTCCTTCACACGGCCACCACGCACGAGCACGATGGAGTGCTCCTGCAGGTTGTGTCCCTCACCCGGAATGTAAGCGGTGACCTCGATCCCGCTGGTCAGACGCACACGCGCGACCTTACGCAGGGCCGAGTTCGGCTTCTTCGGGGTGGTCGTGAACACACGCGTGCAGACGCCGCGGCGCTGAGGGGAACCCTCGAGTGCGGGCGTCTTGTTCTTCTCGACCTTGTCCTGCCGGCCCTTGCGGACCAGCTGCTGGATCGTAGGCACTACTTCTCCGGTTTCTGTGTGCCGAATGGTGAAGCTAACCTGGAACATCTCCGACCCACGCGGTCGGGTGTGTCGAATCCCGCGGACTCCCGCCGCGAGGCGGAAAGGCACGATTGCGGTGGCCGCTCACGGCTCGCTGTGCGGTTGAAGGCACGCACGGGAGCCAGGGCACACCCCAGGCACAAGGTCTGAGCGTACCTACCTCATTCGCTGCGGTCAAAACAAATGGGCCCGGCCCGCAACGCCCCGCGGCCGATGTCAAGACCGCACGACGTGTTCGATCTTCGAAACGCCGGTCCCGGCGGGCCGGCGACCGGTCCGCGGAGCCCGGGGACGCCCCTCACCGATGTGACGCGGATGCGACCGCCGCCACAATCGTGAGCATGATCAGCAGGGCCCAGCCCGCCGTGGACAGCCACCCGAGCACCAGTCCCGTCAGCGCCAGCCCGTCACCGCCCTCGCCGGTGCGGCGGATCTCCGAACGCGCCGCGTGCCCCAGCACCACGGCCGGGATGCCGGTCAGCCCGAGGCTCACCAGGCACAGCACCCCGCAGACGGCCGACCCGACCGCCTTGCCGTTGGTCGGCGGCTGCGCGACAGGCAGGAAGGTCCGCGGCACGGGCACGGGCATCGGCACCACGGGCGCCGGCAGCGGCACCGGGCCCTGCGGCAGGTCGGCGACGAGCAGCGCCAGCTCCCCCACCGTCCGGGCGCGGTAGGCCCGCGCGACCCGCTTCTCGAACTCGGGCTGCTCCAGGCGCCCCTCGCCGAACCCGGCGCGCAGCACGTCCACGGTCCGCTCCCGGTCGGCGTGCGAGGCCAGCATCGCGGGCGCGCTCCCGCTCGCGGGAGCGGGCGCGGGCACGCCGGCCCATGGCGGGGGCACCGGCTGGCCCCCGTACCAGGGCTGCGGTCCCTGGTTCCCGTGCCACGGCTGCCACGGCTGCGTCATGAAGCACCACCCCCGCAACGGTCGGATTCCTTCCATGATGCGCCGAACCGCGAAGCCAGGCATCGGTTTCGGACCCGGATATGTCCCTGATCCCGAAAATTCACGGTGGTCCGGGCACGCCGAAGGGCGGCCACCCCGAGGGGTGACCGCCCTTCACACGATCGCTCGCCTACTGGTTGTACGGACCGTAGTCGTAGTCCTCCAGCGGAACGGCCTGGCCGGAGCCGGTGCCGAACGGCGAGTAGTCGATGTCGTCGTAGCCGACGGCCGAGTACATCGCGGCCTTGGCCTCCTCGGTCGGCTCGACCCGGATGTTGCGGTAGCGGGACAGACCCGTACCGGCCGGGATGAGCTTGCCGATGATGACGTTCTCCTTGAGACCGATCAGGGAGTCGGACTTGGCGTTGATCGCCGCGTCCGTGAGGACCCTGGTCGTCTCCTGGAAGGACGCCGCCGACAGCCACGACTCGGTCGCCAGCGAGGCCTTGGTGATACCCATCAGCTGCGGACGGCCGGAGGCCGGGTGGCCGCCTTCCTGGACCACACGACGGTTCTCGGTCTCGAACTTCGAACGCTCGACCAGCTCGCCGGGCAGCAGCTCCGCGTCGCCCGACTCGATGATCGTCACACGGCGCAGCATCTGCCGGATGATGATCTCGATGTGCTTGTCGTGGATCGACACACCCTGCGAGTTGTAGACCTTCTGGACCTCGCCGACCAGGTGGACCTGGACGGCACGCTGACCCAGGATGCGCAGCACGTCGTGCGGGTTGGTGGCACCCACGGTGAGCTTCTGGCCCACCTCGACGTGCTCGCCCTCGCTGACCAGGAGCCGGGCACGCTTCGAGATCGGGTACGCCGTCTCGTCGCTGCCGTCGTCCGGGGTGACGACGATCTTCTTGGTCTTCTCGGTCTCCTCGATCCGCACGCGGCCGGTCGCCTCGGAGATCGGGGCGACACCCTTCGGGGTACGGGCCTCGAAGAGCTCGACGACACGCGGCAGACCCTGGGTGATGTCGTCACCGGCCACACCACCGGTGTGGAAGGTGCGCATCGTCAGCTGGGTACCGGGCTCACCGATGGACTGGGCGGCGATGATGCCGACCGCCTCACCGATGTCGACCAGCTTGCCGGTGGCCAGCGAGCGGCCGTAGCACATGGCGCAGGTGCCGACGTGCGACTCGCAGGTCAGGATCGAGCGGGTCTTGACCTCCTCGACACCGTGGTGCACGAGCTGGTCGATGAGCACGTCGCCCAGGTCCACGTTGGCCGGCGCGATCACCTTGCCGTCGATGACGACGTCCTCGGCGAGCATCCGGGCGTAGACGCTGGTCTCGACGTCGTCGGCCTTGCGCAGCACGCCGTCGGCGTCGCGGTGGGCGATCTTCAGCTTCAGACCGCGCTCGGTGCCGCAGTCCTCCTCGCGAATGATGACGTCCTGGGAGACGTCGACCAGACGACGGGTGAGGTAACCGGAGTCGGCGGTACGCAGGGCGGTGTCCGCCAGACCCTTGCGGGCGCCGTGCGTGGAGATGAAGTACTCCAGCACGGACAGGCCCTCGCGGAACGACGCCTTGATCGGACGCGGGATCGTCTCGTTCTTCGCGTTCGACACCAGACCACGCATACCGGCGATCTGACGCATCTGCATCATGTTGCCTCGCGCGCCCGAGTTCACCATCATGAAGATCGGGTTGGTCTTCGGGAAGTTGTCGTTCATCGCCTCGGCGACCTCGTTGGTCGCCTTGGTCCAGATCGCGATGAGCTCCTGCGTGCGCTCGTCCTTGGTGATCAGACCGCGCTCGTACTGCTTCTGGACCTTCTCGTCCTGCGCCTCGTAGCCGCGGACGATCTCCTTCTTCGCCTCGGGAACGACGACGTCGGAGATGGCGACGGTCACGCCGGAACGGGTGGCCCAGAAGAAGCCGGACGCCTTCAGGTTGTCGAGCGTCGCCGCCACGATGACCTTGGGGTAGCGCTCGGCGAGGTCGTTGACGATCTCGGAGAGCTGCTTCTTGCCGACCTCGTAGTCGACGAACGGGTAGTCCTCGGGCAGCAGCTCGTTGAAGAGCGCGCGGCCCAGGGTCGTCCGCAGCCGGAACGAGTCACCCTGCTGCCACTCCGGCTCGCCCTCCTCCTGCGCCGGCGGCATCCAGCCGCGGGGCGGGATGGTGCCGACCGGGAAGCGGACGTCGATCTTCGACTGGAGCGAGAGCTCGCCCGCGTCGAAGGCCATGATCGCCTCGGCCACCGAGGAGAAGGAGCGGTCCTCGCCCTTGACGTTCCGCATCTCGCCGTCGGTGGTGAGGAAGAACAGACCGAGGACCATGTCCTGGGTCGGCATCGTCACCGGACGGCCGTCGGCGGGCTTGAGGATGTTGTTCGAGGACAGCATCAGGATGCGGGCCTCGGCCTGCGCCTCCGCGGACAGCGGCAGGTGCACGGCCATCTGGTCACCGTCGAAGTCCGCGTTGAACGCGGTGCAGACGAGCGGGTGGATCTGGATGGCCTTGCCCTCGACCAGCTGCGGCTCGAAGGCCTGGATGCCCAGGCGGTGCAGGGTGGGAGCACGGTTCAGCAGAACCGGGTGCTCGGCGATGACCTCTTCGAGGACGTCGTACACGACCGTGCGGCCGCGCTCCACCATGCGCTTGGCGCTCTTGATGTTCTGCGCGTGGTTCAGGTCGACCAGGCGCTTCATCACGAACGGCTTGAACAGCTCCAGCGCCATCGCCTTCGGCAGACCGCACTGGTGCAGCTTCAGCTGCGGACCGACGACGATCACGGAACGCGCGGAGTAGTCCACGCGCTTGCCGAGCAGGTTCTGACGGAAGCGGCCCTGCTTGCCCTTGAGCATGTCGCTCAGGGACTTCAGCGGACGGTTGCCGGGACCGGTCACCGGCCGGCCGCGGCGGCCGTTGTCGAAGAGGGCGTCGACGGCCTCCTGGAGCATGCGCTTCTCGTTGTTCACGATGATCTCGGGCGCGCCGAGGTCGAGAAGCCGCTTCAGGCGGTTGTTGCGGTTGATCACACGGCGGTACAGGTCGTTCAGGTCGGAGGTCGCGAAGCGGCCACCGTCCAGCTGCACCATCGGGCGAAGGTCCGGCGGGATGACCGGGACGCAGTCGAGGACCATGCCCTTGGGGCTGTTGGAGGTCTGCAGGAAGGCGGAGACGACCTTCAGCCGCTTCAGCGCACGGGTCTTCTTCTGGCCCTTGCCGGTGCGGATGATCTCGCGGAGCTTCTCGGCCTCCTCGTCGAGGTCGAAGGACTCCAGGCGCTTCTGCAGCGCCGCGGCACCCATCGAACCGTCGAAGTACGTGCCGAAGCGGTCGCGCAGCTCGCGGTAGAGGAGCTCGTCGCCCTCCAGGTCCTGGACCTTGAGGTTCTTGAACCGGGTCCACACCTCGTCGAGGCGGTCGATCTCGCGCTGCGCGCGGTCGCGCAGCTGCTTCATCTCGCGCTCGGCACCCTCGCGCACCTTGCGGCGCACGTCGGCCTTGGCGCCCTCGGCCTCCAGCTCGGCCAGGTCGGTCTCGAGCTTCTTGGCGCGGGCCTCCAGGTCGGCGTCCCGGCGGTTCTCGACCTGCTGGCGCTCGACGGAGACGTGGGCCTCCAGGGAGGGCAGGTCGCGCGTACGGCGCTCCTCGTCGACGTACGTGATCATGTACGCCGCGAAGTAGATGACCTTCTCCAGGTCCTTCGGGGCGAGGTCGAGCAGGTAGCCCAGCCGCGACGGAACGCCCTTGAAGTACCAGATGTGGGTGACGGGGGCGGCCAGTTCGATGTGGCCCATCCGCTCGCGGCGCACCTTGGCGCGGGTCACCTCGACGCCGCAGCGCTCACAGATGATGCCCTTGAAGCGGACGCGCTTGTACTTGCCGCAGTAGCACTCCCAGTCCCGGGTCGGACCGAAGATCTTCTCGCAGAAGAGTCCGTCCTTCTCGGGCTTGAGGGTGCGGTAGTTGATGGTCTCGGGCTTCTTGACCTCGCCGTGGCTCCACTGACGGATGTCGTCCGCCGTGGCCAGGCCGATCCGGAGCTCGTCGAAGAAGTTGACGTCGAGCACTATGCGTCAATCCCTCTCAGGGTTGTAAGTCTTTGGTCTGAAACGGGGGCCTGGGGGTCGGCGGCGCCCTGATCGCTCAGGGCCCGCCGGACTCCCGTCAGACCTCTTCGACGCTGCTCGGCTCGCGCCGCGACAGGTCGATGCCGAGCTCCTCCGCCGCGCGGAAGACGTCCTCGTCGGTGTCACGCATCTCGATGGACATACCGTCGCTGGACAGCACCTCCACGTTCAGGCAGAGCGACTGCATCTCCTTGATGAGCACCTTGAAGGACTCGGGGATGCCGGGCTCGGGGATGTTCTCGCCCTTGACGATGGCCTCGTAGACCTTCACGCGGCCGGTGACGTCGTCGGACTTGATGGTCAGCAGCTCCTGGAGGGCGTACGCGGCGCCGTAAGCCTCCAGCGCCCACACCTCCATCTCACCGAAGCGCTGGCCGCCGAACTGGGCCTTACCGCCCAGCGGCTGCTGGGTGATCATCGAGTAGGGGCCGGTCGAGCGGGCGTGCAGCTTGTCGTCGACCAGGTGGTGCAGCTTGAGGATGTACATGTAGCCGACCGAGATCGGGTCCGGGAACGGCTCACCGCTGCGGCCGTCGAACAGCCGGGCCTTGCCGGACGGGAGCACCATGCGCTCGCCGTCGCGGTTCGGGATGGTGTGCTGCAGCAGACCCGCGAGCTCGTCCTCGCGCGCACCGTCGAAGACGGGGGTCGCGACGTTCGTGCCCGGGTCGACCTGGTCGGCGCCGATGACCTGGAGGCGCTGCGCCCACTCGTCCGCGAGGCCGGAGACGTCCCAGCCGCGGCTGGCGAGCCAGCCGAGGTGGATCTCCAGCACCTGTCCCGGGTTCATGCGGGACGGCACACCCAGCGGGTTGAGGATGATGTCGACCGGGGTGCCGTCCTCCAGGAACGGCATGTCCTCGATCGGCAGGATCTTGGAGATGACGCCCTTGTTGCCGTGGCGGCCGGCGAGCTTGTCACCGTCGGTGATCTTGCGCTTCTGCGCCACGTACACGCGCACCAGCTGGTTCACACCGGGGGGAAGCTCGTCGCCCTCCTCGCGGTCGAAGACGCGGACGCCGATGACCTTGCCGATCTCGCCGTGCGGGACCTTCAGCGAGGTGTCGCGGACCTCACGGGCCTTCTCACCGAAGATCGCGCGCAGCAGGCGCTCCTCGGGGGTCAGCTCGGTCTCGCCCTTCGGCGTGACCTTGCCGACGAGGATGTCGCCGGCGACGACCTCGGCACCGATCCGGATGATGCCGCGCTCGTCGAGGTCGGCGAGGACCTCCTCGGAGACGTTCGGGATGTCCCGGGTGATCTCCTCGGGGCCGAGCTTGGTGTCACGGGCGTCGACCTCGTGCTCCTCGATGTGGATCGAGGAGAGGACATCGTCCTGCACGAGGCGCTGCGACAGGATGATCGCGTCCTCGTAGTTGTGGCCCTCCCACGGCATGAACGCCACGAGCAGGTTCTTGCCCAGCGCCATCTCGCCGTTCTCGGTGGCCGGACCGTCGGCCAGGACCTGGCCCTCGATGATCCGGTCGCCCTCGTTGACGATGACCTTCTGGTTGACCGAGGTGCCCTGGTTGGACCGGGCGAACTTGGCCAGGCGGTACGTGATGTACGTGCCGTCGTCGTTGGCGGTGGTGATGTAGTCCGCGGAGACCTCCTGGACCACACCCGCCTTCTCGGCCTTGACCACGTCGCCGGCGTCGACGGCGGAGCGGTACTCCATGCCGGTGCCGACGAGCGGGGACTCGCTCTTGATGAGCGGGACGGCCTGGCGCATCATGTTCGCGCCCATGAGGGCACGGTTGGCGTCGTCGTGCTCCAGGAAGGGGATCATGGCGGTCGCGACCGACACCATCTGGCGCGGCGAGACGTCCATGTAGTCCACGTCGTCACCGGCGACGTAGTCGACCTCGCCGCCGCGGCGGCGGACCAGGACGCGGTTCTCGGCGAAGCGCATGTCGTCGTTGAGCGTGGCGTTGGCCTGCGCGATGACGAAGCGGTCCTCCTCGTCGGCCGTCAGGTAGTCGACCTCGTCGGTCACCCGGCCGTCGACGACCTTGCGGTACGGCGTCTCCACGAAACCGAACGCGTTGACGCGGCCGTAGGAGGCGAGCGAGCCGATCAGACCGATGTTGGGGCCTTCGGGCGTCTCGATCGGGCACATGCGGCCGTAGTGCGAGGGGTGCACGTCACGGACCTCGAAGCCGGCCCGCTCACGCGAGAGACCACCCGGGCCGAGCGCGGACAGACGACGCTTGTGCGTCAGCCCGGACAGCGGGTTGTTCTGGTCCATGAACTGCGAGAGCTGGCTGGTGCCGAAGAACTCCTTGATGGAGGCGACGACCGGCCGGATGTTGATCAGGGTCTGCGGCGTGATCGCCTCGACGTCCTGGGTCGTCATGCGCTCGCGCACGACGCGCTCCATACGCGCCAGACCCGTGCGGACCTGGTTCTGGATGAGCTCGCCGACGCTGCGCAGACGGCGGTTGCCGAAGTGGTCGATGTCGTCGGTCTCGACGACGATCGTGTTGCCGCTGTCACCGACCGTCTCGGTCTCGCCCGCGTGCAGCTTCACCAGGTACTTGATCGTCGAGATGACGTCCTCGACGGTCAGGACGCCCGCGTCGAGCGGAGCCTCCGCACCCAGCTTCTTGTTGACCTTGTAGCGGCCGACCTTGGCCAGGTCGTAGCGCTTGGGGTTGAAGTACAGGTTCTCCAGCAGCGTCTGCGCGGCCTCACGCGTGGGCGGCTCGCCCGGACGCAGCTTGCGGTAGATGTCGAGCAGCGCGTCGTCCTGGCCCTGGGTGTGGTCCTTCTCCAGGGTGGCGCGCATGGACTCGTACTCGCCGAACTCCTCGAGGATCTGCTCGGTGGTCCAGCCGAGCGCCTTGAGCAGGACGGTCACGGACTGCTTGCGCTTGCGGTCGATGCGCACACCGACCATGTCGCGCTTGTCGATCTCCAGCTCCAGCCAGGCACCGCGGGACGGGATGACCTTGGCGGAGAAGATGTCCTTGTCGGACGTCTTGTCGATGGAGGAGTCGAAGTAGACGCCGGGCGAGCGCACGAGCTGCGACACCACGACGCGCTCGGTGCCGTTGATGACGAAGGTGCCCTTGTGCGTCATGAGCGGGAAGTCGCCCATGAAGACCGTCTGGGACTTGATCTCGCCGGTCTCGTTGTTGGTGAACTCTGCCGTCACGAAGAGCGGGGCCGCGTAGGTGAAGTCGCGGTCCTTGCACTCGTCGATGCTGTTCTTCGGCGGCTCGAAACGGTGGTCGCGGAACGTCAGCGACATCGACCCGGAGAAGTCCTCGATCGGGGAGATCTCCTCGAAGATCTCCTCGAGGCCGGACTTGGTGGGGACGTCCTGACCGGATTCCAGAGCCGCCTCGACCCGACTCTGCCAGGCGGTGTTGCCGAGCAGCCAGTCAAAGCTCTCGGTCTGCAGCGCGAGCAGGTTGGGAACCTCGAGGGGCTCCTTGATCTTTGCAAAAGAGATGCGCAGCGGGGCGGTGCTGGCGCCGTTGTTCGTATTCGCGTTCGAGGCAGTGCGCGAGGCGGCCAAGAGGGGGTCCTTCCGAGGGCTCGGACTCACTACGCGCGTACCGGCCCCTCACCGTGCACAGAGACGGACGTTTCCTTGCCCGGCCAAGAAAGGCCAGGTCGGAGGCGGTCCGGTCATCGATGCTGAAGCGAGGGCATGCCCCTGGTGACGGGCAGGGGACAGCTAACAGGCAGCGCAAAGGGTCAGTGTAGCCACTTGGCACACTGATGTCCAGTGCGGGTTTTTCGCGACCCTCGTTGTTCTCAACGCCCTCGGCATGCTCGCCCTCAATGCACGTTGATACTGCCCTCTTCGTCGCCGATCCATGCCTCGGATTCGGATCCTTGTGGCGACGCGTCCTGAGAATTGCGCGCTGCGTGCGGT
Organism: Streptomyces zinciresistens K42; assembly: GCF_000225525.1. Classification (GTDB taxonomy): domain Bacteria; phylum Actinomycetota; class Actinomycetes; order Streptomycetales; family Streptomycetaceae; genus Streptomyces; species Streptomyces zinciresistens. The sequence continues at coordinate 57,949 of NZ_AGBF01000029.1, forward strand.
TCGTCAAGGCCCCCAGGCCCGAACCCAGGACGGCCCGGGACACGACGAAGATCACCATACCCCCCGCCGAACCGGGCGCAAGGCAACCGTGGCCGCGCCCCGAGAACGCCGAAGAGCGACCACCCGAATGGATGATCGCTCTACGGTGCGACTGCGTTACAGCCCCGGAGGGGCTTGTTTCAGCGGGCGCTACGGCCGTGTCCGGCCGACAGGACCGGGAAGGTCCTACTTGACCTCGACGGAGGCGCCGGCGCCCTCAAGGGACTCCTTGGCCTTCTGCGCGGCCTCCTTGTTGACCTTCTCCAGAACCGGCTTCGGCGCACCGTCGACCAGGTCCTTGGCCTCCTTCAGGCCGAGGGAGGTCAGCTCGCGCACGACCTTGATGACCTGGATCTTCTTCTCGCCGGCGCCGGTGAGGACGACGTCGAACTCGTCCTGCTCCTCGACGGCCTCGGCCGGGGCGCCCGGGGCGCCGGGGGCGGCGACGGCGACCGCGGCGGCGGCGGTGACGTCGAACTTCTCCTCGAACGCCTTCACGAACTCGGAGAGCTGGATGAGGGTCATGCCCTCGAACTCGGCGAGCAGTTCGTCCT
>NZ_AGBF01000028.1 GCF_000225525.1 Streptomyces zinciresistens K42
TCTCGGCTGCCGCGCGCGGGTTCGTGCCGTGCGGGGGGCCGGGCGGCGCCGTGGCAGGCGAAGGCCCGCCCGCCGCCCGCCGGCCCCGCGCTCCGCCGCCGCGGCGCCCCGCAGCCGTACCGGGATTCCCGCCATGTCCCTCCCCCTCCCTCCCCTGTGCCCCCGTCATTCCCCCGTGAGCGACCCGAAGTCCGTGCCCGAGCCGAGCAGCAGTCCGGCACCGAGCAGGAGCATCGTCGCCGGGACCATGAACGTGGTGATCATCAGCGTGGCCCTGGGCACCGCGCGGGCGGCCTTGCGCCGGGCGTTCTGGGCGTCGGTGCGGCGCATGTCCTTGGCGAGGGCGACCAGGGTGTCGACGATCGGGGCGCCGAGTTCCTCGCCCTGCTGGAGGGCGGTGACGAACATGGCGACCTGTTCGGAGTCGTTGCGCCGGCGCAGTTCCGTGAACGCCTGGCGGCGGCTCATGCCGAGGTCCATCTGGCGCAGGGTGATGCGCAGTTCGTCGGCCCAGGGGCCCTCGTACCGCTCGGCGACGCGGTCGAGCGCCTGGCGGAAGCCGAGGCCGGCGCTGACGACGACGGCCAGGACGTCCAGGAAGTCCGGCAGGGTGCGCTCGATCTCGTCCTTCCTGATGCGGATCGCCGCCCAGATGCCGACCTCGGTCCAGAACGCGCCGAAGGCGAGGAGCAGCAGCGCCACCAGGAACTGGCCGCGCATCAGGAAGACCAGGAAGCCGGTCGCGCCCAGGAGGCCGTAGACGGCGCGGCGGGCGGCGTAGCGGTCGATGGTCAGGCCGCCGGGGTTGCCCGCGAGGTCGATCCTGCGGCGGTAGCGGGCGACGAGCGCGGGGCCCATCAGGCGCAGGACCGCGGGGGCGTAGCGCATGCCCATGCGGTCGACCAGCGAGTGGACGGCGCCGGTGCGGGTCGCGCCGACCTCCAGTGCCAGCGCGAGGTCGGCGGGCAGTCTGGTCTCCGCCCGGTACATGCGGATGCCGGCGAAGACGCCCGCCACGCTCAGCCCCATGGCCAGTGCGAGCAGCAGGCCCAGCGGTCCCGGTCCCATGTCGTCGCTCTCCCTTCCCCGGATGCTTCCGGCGGCTCAGACGTCGATCCGCGACATGCGGCGGATCAGGAAGAAGCCGACCGCGTACAGGCCGAACGCGATCAGTACCGCCGCCTGGCCGAGCGGTGAGCCGGTCATGCGGTCCAGGGCGCCGTCCTGGACGCCGTTCATCAGGAAGAGCGAGCCGACGCCGAGCACGGGCACGGCGTACGAGGTCATGCTGACCTGGGCGAGCTGGGTGCGGACCTCGCGCCGGGTCTCCTTGCGTTCCTCCAGCGTCTCGGTGAGGTTGCGCAGCGCGCTCACCACCTGGCCGCCGGCCCGGTGGGAGAGGACCAGCGTGGTGACGAGGACGACGAGTTCGCGTGAGGGGAGCCGTTCGGCGAGCTCGCCCAGGGCGTCGTCCATGGAGGCGCCGAGGGCGAGCTGGTGGGACACCTTGGCCAGTTCCTCGCCGGCGGGTGCCTCCAGTTCCTCGGCCGCGAGGCCGAGGGCGGTGCGCAGGGCGAGTCCGGCGTGGGCGGCGTTGGCGAGGATGCGGGCGAGTTCGGGGAGCTGGTTGATGAACCGCTCGATGCGCTTCTGGCGCTGCCAGTTGAGGAACTGCACGGCCGCCCACACGCCGAGCAGTCCGGCGATGGGGCCGAAGAAGGGGGCGAGCGCGGCCTGTCCGACGAGCCAGAGGCCCGCGACGGCCGCCAGCATCCAGACGAAGAACTCGCCCGGTGTGATGTCCAGGCCGGTCGCCGTCAGCCGCAGTCCGAGCCGCCTGCCCAGGGCGGTGCGGCGCAGCCGGCGGTCGAGTCCGGCGAAGCGGCGCCGCCGGCCGCCGGGGCCGGTGAGCTGGCCGGTGGCGGCCAGCCGTTCGACCAGGGCCTGGCGCCGGGCCCGGCCGGCCGCGTAGGCGTGCACGCCGGCCACGGCCAGGACGCAGGTCAGCAGCGCGGTGCCGGTCGTGAGGGCGATACGGGTCTGGAGGTCCATGGGCGGGGTCCTACCTGGCTTCTCGGGCGGCGAGTTCGAGCGGGGAGGAGGCGACGCCGAACGCCTGCGGGACCGGCTGGCCCGCCATGTAGAGGCGTTCGGCGGTGCGGCGGGGCAGCGGGTGGTGCAGGAAGGTGCCGTGGACGCGGCCGTCCGCCGTCATGGGCCGGGCGTCGAAGCGGGCGACGGTCACCAGGCGGTAGGGCTCGGCGCCGTGGCTGTCGAGGACGGCGATCTCGGTGACGCGGCGGGCGCCGTCCGGGAAGCGGGTCAGCTGGACGAGGACGTCCACCGCGCTGTTGATCTGGTCGTGCAGCGCCTCGAAGGGGACGGTGACGTCGGACATGGACGCGAGGGTCTTCAGCCGCATCAGGGCGTCCTCGGCGCTGCTGGCGTGCACGGTGGCCAGGGAGCCGTCGTGGCCGGTCGACATGGCCTGGAGCATGTCGAGGGACTCGCCGCCGCGGACCTCGCCGACGACGATGCGGTCGGGGCGCATCCGCAGGGAGTTGCGGACCAGGTCGCGGATGGTGATACGGCCCTTGCCCTCGACGTTCGGGGGGCGGGACTCCAGCCGGATCACGTGCCCCTGCTGGAGCTGGAGTTCGGCGGAGTCCTCGATGGTGATGATGCGCTCGGTCTCGGGGATGAGGCCGGACAGGGCGTTGAGCAGGGTCGTCTTCCCGGTGCCGGTGGCGCCCGAGACGATGATGTTGGACTTCGCCTGCACGAGTCCGGCCAGCAGGTACACCATGGGCTCGTCCAGGGAGCCGAGGCCGGTCATCTCGTGCAGGGTGAAGGAGCGCGGGAAGCGGCGGATCGTGAGGGTGGCGCCGGTCAGGGACAGCGGCGGGATGATGACGTTGACGCGCTCGCCGGAGGGCAGCCGGGCGTCCACCATGGGGTTGGACTCGTCGACGCGCCGGTTCACGGTGGAGACGATGCGCTCGATGGTCTGCATCAGCTGGTCGTGGGAGGGGAAGCGCAGCGGCAACTGCTCGACGCGGCCGCCCCGTTCGACGAAGATCGCGTCGGGGCCGTTCACCATGATCTCGGTGATGGACGGGTCCTCCAGGAGCGGTTCCAGGATGCCGAGGCCGAGTGCCTCGTCGACGACGCGGCGGATCAGCTGGGCGCGCTCGGCGGTCGAGAGCACGGGCCCCTCGCGGCTGATGATGTGCCCGAGGACGCGTTCCAGGCGGGCCCGGCGCTCGGCCGCGGCCAGCGAGCTCATCTCCGCGAGGTCGATCTCCTGGAGGAGCTTGGCCCGGTAGGAGGAGACCAGGTGGCCCTCCTCGCCCCTCCCGCCGTTGTCCTCGGGGGTGTTGATGCGTGACCTCAGGCTCATGGGGTTCCTCGTTCGGCGCCGGTGCGGTCGAGCGGCATGGTGGCGGTCTTCTCGGCGGGGTCGAACTGCCAGCCGGGGACGACGGAGGGGATCCGCACGACGGCGGTGACGGTCACCTCGTCGCCTCCCCCGCCGGCGCCGCAGGTGACGGTGAGCCAGTCGCTGACGGCGTTCGAGCAGGCCGCCTGCGCGCTCTGCTCCAGCGAGGCGGCGCGGGCGCCCGCGCGGGCCGCCGTGCCGGCCTGCTGGGCGGCGTAGGCGATGAGCCCGACCTGGATCCCGGCCAGCGCGACGAGGAGCAGGACCGGGACGAACCCGAGGTATTCGAGGGCGACCTGGCCGCGGTCGCGGGCCTTCCTGGCGTACGGCATCTCAGTCCTTCTCCTCCTCGACCGCGCCGGCGCGCCCGCGGACGTCCAGGGGGAAGCCGATCGCGCCGGGGAAGAGGACGGGGACCCGGAGGGTGACCTCGGCGGTGACGAGGCCGCCCCGGGCGCCGCAGTCGACACCGCCGCTCCAGGCGTCGGGGAGTTCGTCCAGTGCGGCCTGCCGGCACGCCCCCTCCCGCTCTCCGGGCGACGCCACCGCGCCGGCCCGCGCCGCCTCGTCCGCAGCATTCCCCGCGAGCGTGAAGGTGTACCCCACGAGCACGCACTGCCACAGCAGGACCAGGGTGACGACGATCAGGGGCAGCATGCCCAGGAACTCGACCGCCACCTGGCCGCCGTCCCCCCGCCGCCGCCTCACCGCCCGAGCTCCTTGCGCCTGCGGAAGGTCGGTGCCGCCCGCTCGGCGCCGCGGTGCCGCGCGCTCCGGGGGCGTGCGGCCTGCTCGGTGCCCTTGACCAGGCCCAGTTCCCCGGCGAGCGCCCACAGTGCCTGCTTGACGGTGGACTTGTGGTCGAGTTCGTGCACGCGGCCCGCGTCGACGGCGCCCTGGAGCTCCTTGAAGTGGGCGGGGACCGTGGTGGCGGCGACCGCGGTGCCGGTGATGCGCTGGATCAGGGCGGGCTGGATCTCGGTGGCGCGGGTGTGGCGGTTGACGACGACGGTGGTCTCCTCCGCCTTGCGGATCTGGAGGCGGTCCCACATCCGTACGGTCCGCTTGGCGCCGCGCACGGCGACGACGTCGGGGGTGGTGACGAGCAGCGCGGTGTCGGCGGACTCGATGGCGGCGGCGCCCGCGCCGGTGAGCTGGGCGCCGCAGTCGATGACGACGACCTCGTAGCGGGCGCGCAGGGCGGCGACGATGTGCCGGGCGGCCCGGTCGGTGACGTCCTCGCCGCGCTCGCCGTCGCCGGGGGCGAGCAGCAGGGCGAGCCCGCTGTCGTGGCGGAAGACGGCGTCGGCGAGGACGCGGGGGGTGATGTCGCTGATGGCGGCGAGGTCGGCCACCGAGCGGCGGAACTGGATGTCGAGGTAGGAGGCGATGTCCCCGGTCTGGAGGTCCATGTCGAGCAGGGCGGTCGCGCGGCCGGACGCCTGCGCGGCGAGGGCGAGTTGGACGGCGGTGAGGCTGGTGCCCACCCCGCCCTTGGCGCCGCTGACCGTCACCACGGTGCCGCCTGCGCCGTGGAACACGTCGGCCCCGGCGCCCAGATGGCGCCGTACGCCCACCGACCACTGGGCCACGGCGTGGACCCGGCTGGCCAGTTCCTCGTAGTGCAGGGGCAGTCCGACCAGGCCCCGGGCGCCGTAGTCCATGGCGGCCTGGAACAGGCCCGGTCCGGCGTCGGAGGTGACGAGGATGACGCCGACGGCCGGGAAGCGCAGGGCGACGTCCCGGATGAGTTCCAGGGCCGGTACGGGGCCGATGCGCTCGTGGACGACGACGACCTCGGGCAGTTCGTCGATGGACTCGGCGGCGAGCCGGGCGAGGGTGTCGACCAGCTGGGTGGAGTCGGTGACGGGGGTGACCGGCTCGGCGTCGGGGAGCTGGCTGAGCAGGTTCGTGAGGGTACGGACCGCGTCCGCGTCGCCGACGGCCGGGAGGATCCTCGTGGGCATGGGGGCCTCTCACTTGTCCTTGGCGAGTTCGTAGGTGCGGTCCGCGGGGGCGGTGTCGGAGGTGCCGCCCGGGGCCACCAGGGCGAGCCGGACCTCGTCGGCGAAGGACTCGGCGTAGGTGATGCGCTGGGCGTCGGCGGTCCGCAGCGCGAAGGTGATCGGGACGGCCTCGGTGGGCCGGCGCGCGCGGTCCGTGCGGTCGGGTTCGAGGGAGGTGAGCCGGCCGACGTCGATGACGCGGGCGTTCGCCACGATGAGCCGGGACTGGTCGGCGGCGCCCTGGCGCTGTCCCGGGAAGGTGGCGTAGACGTTCACCCTGGAGCCCGGGGTGATCTTGCCGGCGACTCCGGTGGCCGCGTCGATCATGATGGCGAGTTCCTGCTCGTCGGCCTTGAGGGCGGGCTGGTCGACGACCATGTCCTTCTGGAGCAGGGAGCCGGCCCGCAGACCGGTGACGGCGATCTTGCCGCGGATCTCGGCGAGGTCGGTGACGGCGGTGCGCGAGAGCCATCGCTCCGGCATCCGGATCTTCTCGAACTGGTCGGCGTTCAGCGGGGTGTAGGGAGCCACGTCGCCCTTGAGCCGGTAGGCGGAGACCTCCGGGCCGACCTTGGACTTCACGTCGTTGATGACGGACAGCACGCCGGCGAAGGCACCGAGGGCGCACAGGACCGACAGGAGCAGGAGTATCACGCCGCGGCGCTGACGGGAGTTCATGAACCGTGCAACCTCATTGGGGGAATCGGTCGGGGGCGGTGGGGTCGTACGGGTCCGGTCAGCCTGCGCGGGCCGGCTGCTCGTGGGCGGGCGGGGTGGCGGAGCAGAAGACGCAGCGGTCGCCGATGACGTCGATGCCGCACCAGTGGCAGACGCCGCGCCGTACGGAGGTGACGAGTTGGTGGAGCACCGGCAGGTCGGGCAGGTAGGCGCAGAACTCGATCAGCCTGGGCGTGCCCCACCAGCGGGCGGACTCGGCGGGCAGGGCGACCTCGCGCAGCCCCTGGGCGTTCCAGGACGGGGCCAGGGTGGCGGTGACCCAGTCGGACTGCAACTGCCCCTGGGCGACCAGCATCGAGGTGCCGAACTCGGGGCCGGGGAGGGTGACCTGCGGGGTGATGCGGGCGAGGTGCGGTGCCGGGTGGGCGAGCACCCCGAACTGGCTGCCGGGCATCCAGGACTTGGCGTGCGACTTGAGGTCGACGGGGACGCGGTCGAGGCGGGCGACGGAGCCGAGGAGCGCTCCGGCGTGCAGGTAGTGGGTGAGCAGCCGGCCGGCCGAGGCGAGGACGCCGGGGCCGAGGTCGCAGGAGGCCAGCTGGCGCAGCTGGCGGGCGAGGACGGCGAGGGCGAGCGGCGGCAGGTCCGGGCGGAAGAGGGCGATGCGGTCGCTCTCCAGCAGTGAGCGCACGGTGTGCAGCCGTTGCAGGACGGCCGGGGAGACCGACCGGGAGCAGACCACGACGAGGTGTCCGTGCTGCTCGACGATCTGCTGGAGGTCCTCCAGCGAGGCGTCCAGCGGCTCGCGTTCGAGGTCCTGGAGCACGACGGCGGGCACGGTCCGCTCGTCCTGCGCGGGCAGCGCCATGTCGGCACTGGTGACCGCAACGGCAGTTGACACGCGTCGCTCCCCGTTTCCCGCCCGGTCCGGTGCTCCGGCGTTGCTCCGGTGCGCCGGAATTGACTTCATTGCGTGACTGTCTCAGCACTGTATCCACGGCGCGATGACCGGAGAACAGCGTTTCTGTAGCCGGGAAATAACTCTCGACGCACAACTCACTCCAAATCGGGGCAGGTTGCGCGCACCGATTCTCCACGGACCGATCCCTTGACACCTGGATTGGTCTGGACCAACTTGTTGGCATGTCCATAAGCAGAGCGCACAGACGCTTCGCACGGCCGGCCCGCCTCCTCGCGGCAGCCGTGGCCTCCGCCCTCTCCCTGACCTTCCTCGGCGCCGGCCAGGCGTCCGCGGCCGACGTCAACAACGCCAGGAACGCCGGATTCGAGTCCGGCCTGAGCAACTGGACCTGTTCCGCGAACAGCGGCACGACCGTCTCCTCACCGGTGCGCGCCGGCGCGGCCGCGCTGAAGGGGACGCCGGCCGGCCAGGACAACGCCCGCTGCTCCCAGACCGTGGCCGTGCGTCCCTCCTCGACGTACTCGCTCAGCGCCTGGGTGCAGGGCGGCTACACCTACCTCGGCGTCACGGGCACCGGTACCACCGACGTCTCCACCTGGACACCGGACTCGGCGTCCTGGAAGCAGCTGTCCACCACCTTCACCACGGGCGCCTCGACCACCTCGGTCACGGTGTACACGCAGGGCTGGTACGGGCAGGCGGCCTACTTCGCGGACGACGTCTCCGTGTTCGGCCCCGACGGCGGCGGGGGCACCGACCCCGGCCCGACCGTCCCCGCTGCCCCCGCCGGGCTCAGGGTGTCGGGCACGACCTCGTCGTCCGTCTCGCTGGCCTGGAACGCCGTCTCGGGCGCGACCGGCTACAACGTCTACCGCAGCGGCACCAAGGTGACCGCGGTGAGCGGCACCTCCGCGACGGTGACCGGCCTGTCCGCCGCCACCTCGTACCCGTTCCAGGTGACCGCGACCAACGCGGCCGGCGAGTCGCCGAAGTCCGCGACGGTGACGGGGACGACGAACACCACGACGGGCCCCGGCCCCGCGCTGCCCAAGCACGCGGTGACCGGCTACTGGCAGAACTTCAACAACGGCGCCGCCGTGCAGAAGCTCGCCGACGTGCAGTCCCAGTACGACATCATCGCCGTGGCCTTCGCGGACGCGACCGGCACGCCGGGCGCGGTCACCTTCAACCTGGACTCCGCCGGCCTCAACGGCTACACCGTCGACCAGTTCAAGGCGGACATCCGCGCCAAGCAGGCCGCGGGCAAGAAGGTCGTCGTCTCCGTGGGCGGCGAGCGCGGCACCGTCGCGGTCAACGACGCGGCGTCGGCGGCGAACTTCGCGAACTCGGTGTACGCGCTGATGCAGTCCTACGGCTTCGACGGCGTCGACATCGACCTGGAGAACGGCCTCAACGCCACCTACATGACGCAGGCCCTGCGCTCGCTCTCCGGCAAGGCCGGCTCGTCGCTGATCATCACGATGGCGCCGCAGACCATCGACATGCAGTCGACGTCGAACTCCTACTTCCAGACGGCGCTGAACATCAAGGACATCCTCACCGTCGTCAACATGCAGTACTACAACAGCGGTTCGATGCTGGGCTGCGACGGGAAGGTCTACAGCCAGGGCTCGGTGGACTTCCTGACCGCGCTGGCCTGCATCCAGCTGGAAGGCGGCCTGGCACCGTCCCAGGTGGGCCTCGGCCTGCCTGCCTCGCCCCGCGGGGCGGGCAGCGGCTACGTGTCGCCGACGATCGTGAACAACGCGCTCGCCTGCCTCACCAAGGGCACGAACTGCGGTTCGTTCAAGCCGTCCAGGACCTATCCCGACCTGCGGGGCGCGATGACCTGGTCGACGAACTGGGACGCGACCGCGGGCAACGCCTGGTCCAACGCCGTGGGCCCGTACGTGCACGCGCTGTCGTAGCCGGCGCCGTGCCCGCCGGCGGGGTGAGGGGTGGCTCGGACCCCTCACCCCGCCGGCCGGTGGTGCCCCGGCACCCCGGCCGGCTGCGCGACGGGGGCGTACGCCTGCCGCGGTGGCGGCGCGTACGGGGGCGGTCCGTACCGCGGGGGCGGCGGGCCGAAGCCCGGCCCGGGTGGTGGTTGCTGGGGCATCCCTCGGGTCCTCGTCCCTCGCCCGGCCTGCGAGCGCGTACGGCGCGTCGGCGTCGCGGTGCGGGCCCGTTCTCCCCGCACCGCCGCACGCCCGTGCCGGGGGCCTCAGAAGAACCGGGACCACGGCTGGTCCCAGACCTGCTTCACGCACAGCACCAGGAACAGCAGGCCCGCGAGGGCGAGCATCGCGTTGCTCAGCGGGCCGTTGCGCCATTCCCTCGGTGTGCGCGAGGAGTTCAGGAGCCAGAGCAGGGTGCCGGCGAGGAAGGGCAGGAAGGCCGCGCCCAGCACGCCGTAGAGGATGATCAGGCGGAAGGGCTCGCCCTGGAAGAGCAGCACGATCGGCGGGAACGTCAGCCACAGCAGATACGCCCGGAACGGCCAGGAGCGCTCGCGGGTCCCGGCGGCGACCTCCTCGCCCTTCTGCTGGCCCTGGCCCCGGAAGCGGGCGACGAAGTCGGCGAACATCAGGCTCACGCCGTGCCAGACGCCGATCAGGGAGGTGTACGAGGTGGCGAAGAAGCCGATCAGGAAGAACTTGGCGGTCGCCGTGCCGTACTCGTCCTCCAGGATGTCGCCGAGCTGGAGCAGCCCCTTGTCGCCGCTCGCGATGGCCACGTTGGCCGAGTGCAGCAGTTCGGCGCCGACGAAGAGCATCGCGACGACGAAGACGCCGGTCGTGAGGTAGGCGACGCGGTTGTCGAGCCGCATCACCTTCATCCAGCCGCTGTCCGTCCAGCCCTTGGCGTTGACCCAGTAGCCGTACGCGGCCAGCGTGATGGTGCCGCCGACGCCGCCGACGAGACCGAGGGTGTTGAGGACCGAGTCCTTCTCGTCGGGCAGGACCGGCAGCAGACCGGCGAAGGCTTCCCCGAGGTTGGGGGTGACCCGGACCGCCAGGTACACGGTCACCACGAACATGACGCCCACCAGGACCGTCATGACCTTCTCGAAGACCGCGTACTTGTTGAACCACACGAACACCAGGCCCACCACACCGCACGCGACGGCCCACCACTCCAGGTCCATCACGCCCGGGAACAGGGCCTGGAGGGGCAGGGCGCTCGACGACATCGCGGCGGCGCCGTAGACGAAGCCCCAGACGACCGCGTAGACGCCGAAGAACCAGATGGTCCAGCGGCCGAGGCCGGCCCAGCCGTCGAAGAGGGTGCGGCCGGTGGACAGATGCCAGCGGCCCGCCGCCTCGGCGAGGGAGATCTTGACGAGGCAGCCGAGGACCGCCGCCCAGAGCAGGGTGTAGCCGAAGTTGCTGCCCGCGATGAGGGTGGCGACGAGGTCGCCCGCCCCGACACCGGTCGCGGCGACCACGATGCCGGGGCCTATGTGACGCCAACTGGACTCGCGGGGACGGGAGTCCGCCGCGCCGACAGGTGTTGCCGCTGTGTTTCCCGTGGTGTCCGCCATGGGCGTCAAGAAAGCGCAAAGGCGCGGCGGGGACAAGAGGGCGTACGCGATCTCCACCCGATGTGCGCACGCGGGCGCGCGGGGCGGGGCGCGCAGCCCGGCGCCGCGGACCTCACGCGCAGCCCGTCCGGCGCCCGCCGCAGTCCCGCGACCCGCAGGTGCCGAGCTCGAACCACACGGTCCTGCCCGGCCCGTCCTGGTGGCAGCCCCAGCGCCGGGAGAGCGCGTCCACCAGGAACATGCCGCCGCCCGCCGATCCGCGGGCGGCCCGCACCGCCCGCGCCCGGTCGCCGGTGTCGCGGACCTCGCACCGCAGCGTGCCGTGCGCGGCGGACAGGGTGAGCCGGAAGCGGCTCGCCGAGCGCAGCAGGGCGAGCGTGGCCAGCTCGCTCACCAGCAGCTCGGCGGTCTCCGCCACGTCGGCGACGTCCGTCAGCCCCCAGCCCTCCAGCTGCCGCCGGGTCCGCCGGCGCGCCTCGCGCACCGCCAGGGGCCGCGGGTCGTACTCGACGCTCAGATGGCCCGCCCCCATGGGCGGTTGGAGATACGAGCCGTAGGAGGGGACGGGGTCGGGCAGGCGGGCCAGGGAGCGGTGCGGCATGGGTCCACAGTGACGGGTGCGCGCGGCCGTGCGCACGGGGAGGAATACCCGATTCCATACCTGCACGGGGCAATCCCCTACCCGTACTGCAGCCGGACGCTCGCGCCGTCTCGCTCGTCGCGGACGTCGACGTAGGCGCACACCTGGCGGGCGAACCACAGCCCCTGGCCCGGTTCGGGCGTCACGCCGGGCGGTGGCACGAAGCCCGCCAGCGGGTCCTCCACGCGGCGCACGGTCCGCAGTTCGCACACGCAGGCGGGCGCCTCGCCCCACAGTGCGGCCGAGTCCAGCGGGCCGAGCGCGGCGGCCGCCTCGACGACGGCCGTCGCGAACAGTTCGGCGTCCGCGCGGGCCAGCCCCTGCACGGTCGCCCAGGTGCGCACGTGCCCGGCGGTGGGGGCCGGGCCGGGCACGCGCTCGACGTCGGGCGGGGGCGGCGGCAGCGGTACGGCGTCGAGTTCGGCGGCGAGCCGGGCCGGCTCCTCGTAGACCTCGGTGTCGGGGTGCGCGCGGCGGGCGGCGGCGACGACGGCGGGGCCGGCGTGACGGGCGTCGTAGGCGCACAGGGCCGTCGTGGCGAGCGGGGCGAACAGCAGGTTGGCGAGGGCCTCGTAGCGGATCCACTCGGCCGCCTCGCGGGGTGTGCGGCCCGCCCGGCCGCCCCACTCCGGCTCCATCAGCAGGTGGATGCGGCCGCCGGGCCCGGCGTGGGCGGCCAGGTAACCGGCGGCCTGGGCGATGGCGTTGGCGGCGGAGCCGGTGTACCACTCGGTGTGCGGGACGAGCCCGACGCCGTGGGCGCCGGGTCCCAGCACGTCGCGCAGGGCGTCCAGGTTGCGGGGGGCGGCGATGACCACGGGCGGCGGTTCGCCCGGGGCGCCGAGGGCCTCGGTGACGAAGGGGAGGGCGGCGGCGAGGAACTCCTCGTCGCCGCCGAAGACGGCCATGCGGTGGTCGAAGGGGGTGGCGGGCGGGCTGGTTCGGGGGGTCATGGGCGGGTTCTCCTCCCGGGCGGGGTGCGGGCCCCGGGCGGGCCCGCGGGGGCGGGGACACGGCGGGGCGGCTCAGCGCTGGGCCGCCACCCAGGCCGCGATCTGGCTGCGGTTGCTGAAGCCGAGCTTGCCGAGGATGCGTTCGACGTGGCCCTCGGCGGTGCGGCGGGCGATGACCAGGCGTTCGGCGATCTGCTGGTTGGCCAGGCCCTGGGCGACGAGTTCGGCGACCTCGGACTCTCGGCGGGTGAGGACGGCGCCGGTGACGGTGACGGGGGTGCGGACCACGGCCGCGGGCTGCGCCGGCCGGGCGCGGGCCGTGCGGACCGGGCCGCGCGGGCGGTGCGGCTGCCCGGTGTCGCCGACGGCGTAGGCGACGGTCTCGGGCAGGGCGAGCGCCGCGCCGCGGTCGTACGCCCGCCGGAAGCCCGCCCGCCCGAGGGCCTCGCCGGCCCGCGCCTCGCTGTCGGTGCGGGGGCTCAGCAGGGCCGGGGAGCCCCAGCGGTCCTGGTCGATGGCCGACCAGGTGTGGTCGGCGGCGCCCAGCAGGACGGCCGCCCGCTCGTGCGCGCCCGACTCGGTGGCGATACGGGCCAGCAGGTCGAGGGTGAGGGCGATGCCGATGACGTCGTGGACGGCGAGCTTGAGGCGCAGGGCACGGCATGCCTGGTGCTCCGCCCGGGTCCAGTCGCCGCGCACGGTGTGGGCGAGGGCGAGCACGCGCAGCACATAGGAGTGCACCCACTCCTCGCCGTGCCCCTCGCACAGCCGCCGGGCGTGTTCGCACACCTCGACGGCGCGGTCCGCCTCGCCCAGGAAGCCCAGGGCGCAGGCGAGTTCGACCTGGTCGAGCCCGTGCAGGCTGAGGTGCTGGCCGGGGACGGGGCCGCGGGCGACGCTGGCCTCGAAGTGCCGCAGGGCGGTCGGCAGGTCGTCCGTGAACAGGGTGATGACCCCGATGACGTACTCGGCGTGCGCCGCCTCGGCCGCCTCGCCGAGGTGCAGGGCGAGGTCGTGGGCCTCGCGGGCCCGCTCCAGGCCGGCGGTCAGGGCCGAGGTGGAGGCCGCGAGCAGTCCGGCGACCCACAGCGCGCGGGCCCGCTCCGGGGTGGGTTCGGGGTCGGCGGCCAGGGCGCGGTCGAGCCAGTGCCGGCCCTCGCGGGGGGCGCCGCAGGCGTGCCAGTAGAACCACAGGGTCCCGGCGAGGCGCAGGCCCGTGCGGCGCTCGCCGGGGGTGGCGAGGCTGAAGTCGAGGGCCGCGCGCAGGTTGTCCTGGTCGGCGCGCAGCCGGGCGACGATCTCGCGCTGTCCCGGACCGAACCAGGCCCGCTCGCACGCCTGAGCCCGCCGCAGCATCCAGTCCCGCAGGCGGCGCCGGGCGGCGGCCTCCTCGCCGGGCAGCCGGCGCAGCCGGTCCAGTCCGTAGTGGCGCAGGGTGTCCAGGAGGCGGTAGCGGATGCCGTCCGGGCCGGACTCGCGGGACAGGACGGACTTGTCGACGAGGCCGGTGACGGCGTCGAGGACGTCGTGGGCGCCCGCGTCCCGCGCGCCGTCCGGCCCGGGTTCCTCCTGCGCGCAGACCGCCTCGGCCGTGGCCAGGTCGAAGGCGCCCGCGAGCACCGACAGCCGTGCCCACACCGTCTGTTCGCGCCCGGTGCACAGGTCGTGGCTCCAGTCGACGGCGGCGCGCAGGGTCTGGTGGCGGGGCAGGGCCGCGGGGCTGCCGCCGGTGAGGAGGCGGTAGCGGTCGTCGAGGCGGTCGAGGAGCTGGTCGACGTCGAGGACGCGCATGCGCACGGCGGCGAGTTCGATGGCGAGGGGCAGTCCGTCGAGGCGGGCGCAGAGCCGGGCGACGGCGGCGCGGTTGGCGGCGGTCAGCCGGAAGCCGGGGACCACTGCGGCGGCCCGGTCGGCGAAGAGGGAGAGCGCGGGGTGGCCCGCGGGGCCGTTCAGGTCGCCGTCGGGGTCGGGGACCGGCAGGGGGCGGACCTCCAGGAGGTGTTCCTCGGTGAGGCCGAGCCGGTGCCGGCTGGTGGCGAGGACGCGGACGCCGGACGTGCCGTGCAGCAGCGCGGCGGCCAGGTGCGCGCAGGCCGCCGGCAGATGCTCGCAGTTGTCGATCAGCAGGAGCAGCCGGTGCTCGCGCAGCCGTTCGACCAGGGCGTGCAGCGGCGGGCGGGCCGAGTGGTCGTGGAGGTCGAGGGCGTCGGCGACGGCCAGCGGGACGAGCGCGGGGTCGTCCAGGCCGGAGAGGGGCACGAAGTGGACGCCGTCGGGGAAGGTGCGCCGCACGCCGGACGCGATGCGCGCGGCGAGGCGGGTCTTGCCGACACCGCCGGGGCCGGTCAGGGTGACCAGCCGGGTCCTGGCCAGCAGTTCGCGTCCGGCGGCCAGTTCGCCGCGCCGGTCGACGAAGCTGGTGGTCTCGACCGGCAGCCGATGTTCCCGTCGTGGCGCTGATCCGCCCATGACCAGCCGTTCTCCGGAGGGTGTGTCGCAGGGTGACCGGGTGTCCGGTGCCAGGGGACCGGTGGGGGGAGGTCCGGGGCCGGGGAGCCGGCGGGTGCGCCGGACTCCTCGCTGTGGCCGCTGCCGCCGCTGCCGCTCCCACCGCTCCCCTGGCGCGCGGACCCCCACCCTCCACCGGTCGCGCATCACCGTGCACGCCCGCATCACACGCCCGGGTGGATTTCACCCGTGACGGCTCGCGGGGAGGGTGGCGCGCGTACACTGCGCGGCCGATTTTGGGATGGTTCGCGGTGTCACGGACCGCCCCACCCTTGACCTGTCCATGCCATCACCGCACCATGAGCGCCACACCCGCACGACGCACGTCGCACTGAACCCCACCCCCACTCCCACAAGGAGAATTCATGCGACTTCGGATACGCGGCTCGGGCACCGGCGGCCGCAGACGGACCGCCGCCCTGGTCACCCTGCTCGCCCTCGCCATGGCGGCGCCGCTCTCCGCGAACGCGCCCGCGAGCGCGGACAGCGGAGTGCGGGCGGCCTCCTCCGCCGACGACGTACGGCAGTACGAGGTCCGCCTCCGCTCGACCGCCGAGGACCGCACGGCCCTGCAGCGCACCGGCGTGAGCGTGGACCGGGCCGACGACCACGGCGTGGTGGTCTCCGGCCGGGCGGACCAGATCAGGAAGGTGAAGGGACTCGGCTACGACGTCACCCCGCTCGGCGCGGTCCCGGACCGCTCCGCCGGGGACGGCGACGTCCGGCTCAACGACTTCCCCTCCGGCGACTCCGGGTACAGCAACTACGCGGAGATGACCGCGCAGATCAACTCGATCGTCGCGGCCAACCCGGCCATCGCCAGCCAGCGGGTCATCGGCACCTCGTACCAGGGCCGCAACCTCGTCGCCATCAAGATCAGCGACAACGTGGGGACGGACGAGGCCGAGCCCGAGGTGCTGTTCACCAGCCAGCAGCACGCCCGCGAGCACATCACCGTGGAGATGGCGCTGTACCTGCTGCGCGAGCTGACGTCCGGCTACGGCAGCGACTCCCGGGTCACGAACATGGTGAACAACCGCGAGATCTGGATCGTGCCGACCATGAACCCGGACGGCAGCGAGTACGACATCGCGACCGGCTCCTACCGGTCGTGGCGCAAGAACCGGCAGCCCAACTCCGGCTCCTCGTACGTCGGTACGGACCTGAACCGCAACTGGGGCTACCGGTGGGGCTGCTGCGGCGGCTCGTCCGCGTCGGCCTCCTCGGAGACCTACCGGGGCGCGTCGGCGGAGTCGGCGCCCGAGGTGCGGCAGGTCGCGAACTTCGTGCGCGGCCGGGTCGTGGGCGGCAAGCAGCAGATCAAGGCCGCGATCGACTTCCACTCGTACAGCGAACTGGTGCTGTGGCCGTTCGGGTACACCTACTCCGACACCACGACCGGGATGACGGCCGACGACCGCAACGCGTTCGCCGCGGTCGGCGGGAAGATGGCCGCGAGCAACGGCTACACCGCGGAGCAGGCCAGCGATCTGTACATCACGGACGGGTCGATCGACGACTGGCTGTGGGGCAGCCAGAAGGTCTTCTCGTACACCATGGAGATGTACCCGAGGTCCGGCGGCGGGGGCTTCTACCCGCCCGACGAGGTGATCGGGCGGGAGACGGCCCGCAACCGCGACGCGGTGCTGCAACTGCTGGAGAACTCCGACTGCATGTACCGCTCGATCGGCAAGCAGGCGCAGTACTGCGGCTGACCGGCTACTTGGCGGCGGCGTCCGCCGACTCGGCCTCGTCCGCGTCGGTGGCGTCCGCGCCGGTCTTCCCGGTGTCCGGCGTGCCGGTGTCCTCGGTGTCCGGCGCGCCGGTGTCCTCGGCGTCCGCCTCGTCGGCGCCGCCGTCGTCGAAGTAGGCGTCGAGGACCGCGTCCAGTTCCGCGTCCCACTCCGTGAAGCGGCTCCTGGCCGCCGCCTCGATCTCGATCGGGTACCAGCGGCGGTCGGGAGTGTGGACCGTGACGGTGTACCGCTTGCCGAAGCGCGGCGACTCGGTCTCCACCGCGCCGATCTCGTCCCAGCGGAACTCGCACCGCTGGTCGTCCAGCGAGAGCCGGACGCCCTTGTGGTCGGCGACGATCCGGGCCCGGCGGTCGGCGGCCTCGAACACCGGCCCGTCGACGGGCACCGCGTCCTCCCCGGCACCGTCGTCCCCGGCACCCTCCTCGCCGTCACCGTCCCCGGCGGCGGACCGCGCGCCGGCGTCCGGCGCGTCCTGGGCGGCGTCGCGCTCCGGCTCGCCGGGAGCCGTCCGTTCGGAGTCGCCCTCCTCGGCGGCGTCCTTCTTCTTGACGCCCTCCGGCTCGGCGGACGCGGGCGAGGTGAGCCCGGGGATGAAGGCCGGGTCGAACCCGGCGCCCTCCAGGGGCTGGCTGCCTGAACCTATGCGCTGCTCCACAGCGGGCAGTATGGTCGACAATCCTGTGCGCCGCGCAACCGGCCCCCGCATCGTTACAAGAACCACCGCTCCCCCAGGGGCCCTTCAGGCCACGGTGGCTGCAAGACGAGGCTCACCGCCGCCGCGGCGGCGGGTCCGGCCACCGACGGCACGCTCTCCCGCACCGTCCGCGTCCTGGGCGTGTCGCGTCCGCTGGTGCCGAAGTACCCGGCGACCGTCCGCAAGCCGCCGCCGACGTGCGGGGCGAGGATCGAGCCGACCGCGACTGCCAGGACGGCCAGGGCGGCCAGGGCGGCCAGGGCGGCCAGGGCGGCCAGGGCGGTGAACGCCCGCGAGGGGTGGATGCCGGGCGCCGCCGGTCACGGGAGCTCGCGGCATGGCGCCCCGGGGAGGGACGGGCACCATGCCGTGCGCGGCGTGCGGGGGTGCGGCGGCGTCAGCCGAGTACGGCGAGCGCGTCGATCTCGACGAGCAGTCCCGCGGGGAGGCCGACGTAGACCGTCGTGCGCGCGGCGGGCGGCTGGGTGAGCCCCTGCTCCTCGAAGTAGGTGTTGTAGATCCCGTTCATCTCGGCGAAGTGGTCCACGTCGGTCAGGTAGACGCGGATCATCATGACGTCGTCCCAGGAGGCGCCGCCCTCCTCCAGGATCGCCTTGACGTTGGCGAGGGTCTGGAGGGTCTGCTCGCGCAGGGCGGGACCGGCGGGCGTCGGCGGCTGCCCCTCGACGGCCGGGAGAAAGCCGACCTGGCCGGCGACCTGGAGGATGTTGCCCTTGCGGACGCCGTGGGAGAACTTCGCGGGCGGCGTGGTGTGGGTCTTCGGCGTGAGTGCGGTCTTGTCGGTCATGCGGTGCCCTTCACTGGGGTTCTGCCGGAGTACTCGCCGCTGATGCCGTCCGCGGTACGGCGCACCAGGGGCAGCAGGGTGAGGAGTTCGTCGGCGGTGACGACCACGTTGGGCGCCGAGACCGACATCGCGGCGACGACGCGGCCGTCGGCGCCGCGGATCGGCGCGGCGACGCAGTTGATGGACTCCTCGTGGCCGCCGAGGTCGGTGGCCCAGCCCTGTTCGCGCACCTTGTCCAGCTCCCGCAGGAAGGCGGGGGCGCTGGGGGTGGAACGGGCCGTGTACAGGGGGTAGTCGAGCTGTTCGGCGAAGGCCCGGCGCTCGTGCTCGGGAAGGTCGGCGAGCAGCAGCTTCGCCACGGCGGCGACGGTGATGGCGACGGGCTTGCCGATCCGCGAGTACATCCGCACCGGGTAGCGGCTCTCGACCTTGTCGATGTAGAGCACCTCGCCGTCCTCGTGGACGGCGAGGTGCACGGTGTGCCCGCACCGCTCGTTGAGCCGGACGAGGTGGGGGTGGGCGATCTCGCGGATGTCGAGGTTCTCCATCGCCTCCTGGGCGAGGGCGATGAGGCGCGCGCCCAGGCGGTAGCGCTGGTCGGACTGGCGGTAGACCATGCCGTGGTCGTGCAGGGTGCGCAGCAGGCGCAGCGCGGTGGACTTGTGGACGCCGAGGCGGTCGGCGACCCGGCCGAGGTCGGCGGGGCCCTCGGCGAGCAGCGGCAGGATGCTGAGCGCCCGGTCGACGGTCTGGCTCATGGCGTACGTACCTCCTCGTCGGCCCGTGGTGCGGCTTGCGTCCAGCCGGGGCCGAGTCGAAGTTTCTCCCACGCGGCGGCGTCGAGGGCGGCCAGCCGGTCGGCGGCGTCGCGGGCGGGGGGCGGGGCCAGGTCGCCGGGGGCGGCGAGGGTGGCGGCGGCCCACAGGTGGCCGTGGCGCAGCCGCTCGCGCAGCGGCAGGCCGCGCAGGGTGGCGGAGAGGAAGCCGGCGGCGAAGGCGTCTCCGGCGCCGGTCGCGGCGACGACGTCGACGTGCGGGGCGGGGACGAAGACGGGGGGCCGTCCGGTGGCGAACGCGGTGGCCCCGCGGCCCCCTTCCTTCACCACCAGCACGGCCGGCCCCGGCAGCAGTTCGCGGATCGCCTCGGGGCCGCCGGTGGCGCCCCAGGCGTCCTCGGCCTCGTCCGCCCCGACGAACACCAGGTCGCCGGCGCGGGCCAGGTCGAGCAGCACGGCGGGGCCGCCGGGCGCGCGCCACAGCGCGGGCCGGTGGTTGACGTCGAAGGAGACGAGGGGGCCGTCCTCGCGGGGTGCGACGAGGGCGCGCAGCAGGTCCAGGCAGCCGGCCGAGAGCGCGGCCGTGATCCCGGACAGGTGCAGCACCCGGCCCGAGCGCGCGGCGGCGAGGTCCACGTCGTCCACGGACATCGCCGAGGCGGCCGAACCCGCCCGGTAGTAGGCCACCTCGTGGGCGTCGGTGGCCCGGTCCCCCGCGGTGCGGAAGTAGATGCCGGTGGGGCGGTCGGGGTCGATCCGTACGGCGCTGGTGTCGACGCCGTGGGCGGCGATCCGTTCGAGCAGGTGGTCGCCGAACGCGTCGGCGCCGACCCGGCTGACCCAGCGCACCCGGTGGCCCGCGGCGGCGAGCCCGCAGGCGACGTTGGACTCGGCGCCGCCGATGCCGCGCGCGAACGAGGGTACGTCGGCGAGGCGTCCCGGCCGCGACGGCAGGAAGGTGACCATGGACTCGCCGAGCGCGACGACATCGACGCCGTCGGGGGCGTTGCGGGGTCCGGTGCGGGTCACGGTCGTCGTGGCTCCAGGTCGTGTGGGGGCGGGACGGCGGCTCCGTTGACCCGCGGTTGGCCGAGATGTTAGACAGCGGTGAGCGAGGTACGCAATGAACGTTGCAGTCAATGCAACGCACCGGATCCAGGGAGGTTCCATGAGCAACGAGGCGCTCGCCCGGCTGGCCGAGGAACGCGTCGACCACCGCTTCAAGGGCCTCCCCCCGGACGCCGACGGGCTGACCGTGGCCGAACTGGCCGCCGAGCGCCGCAACCTGTTCACCGGCGGCTTCACCACCCCGGTGCTCGCCCTGTCCGCCGAGCGCCTGGCGCACAACCTCGACCTCATGGAGACGTACGCCGCCCGCCACGGCCTGGCCTTCGCGCCGCACGGCAAGACCTCCATGGCGCCCCAGCTGTTCCAGCGGCAGATCGAGCGCGGCGCCTGGGGCATCACGCTCGCCGTGCCCCACCAGGTGCGCGTGGCACGGGCGTTCGGCGTCCAGCGCGTCTTCCTCGCCAACGAGCTGGTGGACGCGCCCGCCCTGCGCCGGATCGCCGCGGAGCTGACCGCCGACCCGTCGTTCCGCTTCGTCTGCTACGTCGACTCCGTGCGCGGCGTGGAGCTGATGGACCGGGCGCTGCGGGACGCCGGGGCCGCCCGCCCGCTGGACGTGGTGGTCGAGCTGGCGGCCGGCGAGGGCGCGCGCACCGGGGTGCGCACCGGGGAGGAGTGCGCGGCGGTCGCGGACGCGGTGGCGGCCGTGCCGACGCTGCGGCTGGCGGGGGTCGCCGGCTACGAGGGCGAGGTGCCGCGCGCGGACCCGGAGCGGGTGCGCGCCTGGCTGCGCCGGCTGGTCGCGCTGGCCGCCGCGTTCGACGAGGCGGGCCGCTTCGCGGGGCTGACGGAGATCGTGGTCAGCGCGGGCGGCAGCGCGTGGTTCGACGCGGTGGCGGACGTCTTCGCGGAGATCCCCGAACTCTCCCTCCCGGTGCTGAAGTTGCTGCGCTCGGGCGCGTACGTCTCGCACGACGACGGCCACTACCGCAAACTGACGCCCTTCAACCGGGTGCCGCGGGAGGGCGCGCTGGAGCCGGCCTTCCGCCTGTGGGCCCAGGTCGTCTCCCGCCCCTCCCCCGAGCAGGCGTTCGCCAACGCGGGCAAGCGCGACGCCGCCCACGACCTCGATCTGCCCGTGGCGCAGGCGGTGCGCCGCGACGGCGCCGAGCGCCCGGCCGACGGCGTCACGGTGACCGGGCTGTCCGACCAGCACGCGTGGCTGGCGACCACCGCCGAGGCGGACCTGGAGGTCGGGGACTGGCTCGGCATGGGGCTGTCGCACCCGTGCACGTCGTTCGACAAGTGGCAGCTGATCCCGGTCGCCGAGGCGGACGGGACGGTCGTCGACTACATCCGCACGTTCTTCTAGGAGGCGTACCCATGGAGGAGCTGGTCATCCGGGACGCGGAGGTCGTGGACGGCGGCGGCGGCCCGTCCTACCGCGCCGACGTGGTGGTGGACTGCGGCCGGATCGTGTCGATCGTCCAGGAGGCGGCCGCGGCGGGCTGCCAACGGCCCGAAGCGCGACGCGAGTTGGACGCCGAGGGCCTGGTCCTCGCGCCGGGCTTCGTCGACATGCACGCCCACAGCGACCTGGCGCTGCTGCGCGACCCCGACCACTCCGCGAAGGCCGCCCAGGGCGTCACCCTGGAGGTCGTCGGCCAGGACGGGCTGTCGTACGCGCCGGTCGACGACCGCACGCTGGCGGAGGTGCGCCGCGCGATCACCGGCTGGAACGGCTCCGGCGACGACGTCGACTTCGACTGGCGGACCGTCGGCGAGTACCTGGACCGGCTGGACGCCGGGTTCGGCGGCGAGGGCATCGCCGTCAACGCCGCCTATCTGATCCCGCAGGGCACGGTCCGCGCGCTCGCGGTGGGCTGGGAGGACCGCGAGGCCACGCCCGCCGAACTGGACCGGATGCGGCGCCTGGTGGCCGAGGGCATGGAGCAGGGCGCGGTCGGGCTGTCGTCGGGGCTGACGTACACACCGGGCATGTACGCCAAGGACGCCGAACTGACCGAGCTGTGCCGGGTGGTGGCGTCCTACGGCGGCTACTACTGCCCGCACCACCGCTCCTACGGGGCGGGCGCCCTGGCGGCGTACGCGGAGATGGTGGCGCTGACCCGGGAGGCGGGCTGCGCCCTCCATCTCGCCCACGCCACCATGAACTTCGGCGTCAACGAGGGCCGCGCGCCCGAGCTGCTGGCCCTGCTCGACGAGGCGCTGGCGGCCGGCGCGGACATCAGCCTGGACACCTACCCGTACACCCCCGGCTGCACGACGCTCGTCGCCCTGCTGCCGAGCTGGGCGGGCGAGGGCGGCCCGGAGGCGGTGCTGGCCCGGCTGGCGGACGACGCCACCGCCGAGCGCATCCGCCACCACATGGAGGTCGTCGGGGCGGACGGCTGCCACGGCGTGCCCGTCGAGTGGGACACCGTCGAGATCTCCGGTGTGGGCGACCCGGCCCTCGCGGACCACGTGGGGCGCACGGTGCTGCGCGCGGCGCGCGAGCGGGGCGAGGAGCCCTGGGTGACCGCCCGCCGGCTGCTCCTGGCGGACCGGCTGGGCACGACGATCCTCCAGCACGTGGGCCACGAGGAGAACGTACGGGCGATCATGCGCCACCGCGTCCACACGGGCGGCTCGGACGGCATCCTCCAGGGCACGAAGCCGCACCCGCGCGCGTACGGCACCTTCCCGCACTACCTCGGCCGCTACGTACGGGAGTTGGGGGTGCTGTCGCTGGAGGAGTGCGTGGCCCGTCTGACCTCGCGCCCGGCGGCGCGGCTGCGGCTGGCCGACCGGGGGCTGGTCCGCGAGGGCTACCGGGCGGACCTGGTGCTGTTCGACCCGCGGACGGTGGCGGCCGGTTCGACCTTCGAGGAGCCCCGGCGGCTGCCGACGGGCATCCCGCACGTGCTGATCGACGGCCGGTTCGTCGTCGAGGACGGCCGCAGGACGGACGTGCTGGCGGGGCGGGCGGTCCGCAGGACACCCCGGTGACGGCGAGGGCCGCGAGTGCCCCGGGACCGCCCGCCGCGCGGCGCTACGGCCTGGGCAGCGTGCAGCCGCTCGCGCTCAGGTCGAGCTTGTTGCCGACGCCGAAGCAGGCGCCGATCCCGTACGTCTGCTGGGCGTAGTTGATGCCCTTGCGGACGGTGATCCGGCCGTTCTGGTCGACCTCGCACGGGTTGTTGAGCGTGCAGGACTGGCCGTCCTCGTTGCCGGTGTTGTTGACGGCGACGACGCGCTTGGTGGCCTGGTCGACGACCGGGGAGCCGGAGGTGCCGCCGACGGTGTTGCAGGCGGAGGTGTAGCGGACCGAGTCCTTGAACGTCCAGCCGCCCTCCTTGAGTCGGTAGGCGAACCCGTCCACGTTGCAGCTGTAGAGCCGCTTCCAGTAACCGGAGGCGACCGTGATCGCGGTGCCGGCGGCCGGGCGGGTCTCCGACATGGTGAGCGCGCTGATCCCGTACGAGCTCCTGATCTGCCCGTAGGTGGTGGTGAGCTGGTAGATCGACACGTCCGTGTCGGTCATCGCACCGTAGGCGATCTTGCTGGCGCGCAGGGTGCCGACCCGGGTGCCGGCGGCGTTGAGCAGCCCGAAGGTCCGGCTGGAGGCCCGGTCGACCACGACCTCGCCGGGGGCGGGCATCCCGGTCTCCAGACAGTGGCCGTTGGACATCACGAGCGCCGGGTCGTTGTCCTCGGAGTCGGCGAAGCGCACGACGGAGCCGGAGCAGTTGCTGAGCGCGACGGTGCCGGCGAGGTCGACGGCCTGCACGGCGGGCCGGCGGGCCTGGCCGAGGCTCTGCGTGGCGGAGGTGACGGCGTCCCGGACCACGGAGGTGAGCGAGGCGGTGCCGGTGCCCGCGCCCTTCCCGAAGGACGGCACGTCCGCCGCGACCGCGGGAGCGGCACCGGCCCCGGCGACGGCCAGGGCGAGGGCGAGGAGGGCGGCGCCGAGAGGTTTTCTCATGTGGGGGTCCCCTCATACGAGGAGGGTGACCGAAGATTCTCCGGCCACCCGCATTTTTGTCATGCACATTGTCACCCATGAGGGGAACGGGAACAAGGACTCCCCGACCGGCGGTCCCGGACCGTAGGGCTTTCCCTATCACGCCCCCCGCCGCGACGGACCACCCCACGCACCACGTTCACAGGACCGGCGCCCACGCTCCGCCCCCGCCCGCCGAGGCGGCGGCCGGCCACCGCCGTGGGGGTCGGGGACGGTGGTCACGCGGTACGCGCGGAACCGGTAGCGCCCCCGTGCGGCGTCGCGGACCGGTGCGCCGGTGTCCGCGGTGTCAGGCACCCTCGTCCGCCTCGTCCTCGTCCGCCTCGTCCTCGTCCCGGTCGGGGAGGCGCTGCCCGCGCGAGTCGGCCACCCGGAGCGCGTCCGCCAGGGCCTCGGTCAACCGGCGGGCCAGCCAGCGGTATTCGCCGACCGTAAGGATCTTCGCGCTGGGGCAAGTGGCGTCTCGGGCGTACTCCAGCAGCTCCCTGCCCATGCCGATCTGTACCGACTCGATGTTGTCGGCGAGGGTGGCGAGGTAGCCGCGACCGTCGGTGCTGAGGTAGCAGGGCTTCCCCTCCGGGCTGGTCCACGGCAGTAATCGGGGACCTCCGCCACCCGACGCGGCGTCGTACAGGTCTCTGCGACGCATGCGGTCGGCATCGCTCCTGGGCTGGCTCACTGGGCACCCCCGGCTTGGGTCACTGATCGTGGACACACCGACCGTAGGCACTGACTGATCGTCACCCCAGGCTGCAGCCCTGGCAGTTCGCGACCCTTGGTTCACGAACTCCCACGCTGCGTGGCAGCTACCCGACAACGCCCAGGTAGTCGGCCATTTCGCGCATCTCCGTCGTGAGGGTGCGCTTGCGCTTGCCCAGGATCTCCTGCATGGTCTCGGCGGCCCCGTTCTGGTGCCGCAGCCACTCCGGGGCAGCTCCTCTGGCACGGGTCAACTCGTCCATGGCGGCGGACAAGTCGCCGGTCCGCGTGTAGGCGCGCGCCACGTCGAGGGTGAAGCGATTCCCGTCATTGGTGCTGGGCCTGCCCAAACGCTTCCACGCCTTGGGCGACAGCTCCTCCTGCTCGCCGGCCCTGCGCACCACCGCGCGGGCGTCGCCGATGACCATGGAGTCTTCGAGTTCCTTGACCGCGACGGTGACCGAACCGAAGACGGACCAGTGCCGGGAGATGTTGCGATGCGCTGCCCCGACCGCGGTTGCCGCGACCCGGGCGGCCTGACGGTACGCCTTCGCCTCGTCAGGACGGTTGTTCCTCGCGGCTGCGGCGGCGGCCTCCATCGCCAGGCCGCCCCACACCGCGTACTGGTCCGGCTCGGCCCCGGTGATCTTCGGCTCCACCGCGTCCATGCTCCGGGCTGCGACCTGTTCCGCCTCGTCCAGCCTTCCCTGTCTCACCAGCAGCCAGCACATGCCGCCGACGCCAGAGCCCGCCGCAAGCATGTCTCCGGCCTGACGGGCGTCCATGACGGCGCCGCGCAGGGCGGCGTACGCGATGTCGTACTGCCGTACCTGGGTGAGGTAGGTGCCGGCCAAACGCAGCGCCTCGGCGCGGGTCAGCAGGGCCTGCCGGTGCTCGTCCCCGCTGTCGTAGTAGGCGACGGCCTGTGCGGCATCACGCAACAGGGCGGGCAGTTGAGCCGCGACGCTCTTGTAGCCGTCGGAGAAGTACAGCACCCGTGCGTCTTGCAGCGTCCGCCGGAAGGTGCGCAGGTTCGGCTCTTCGCCCACGGCTTCGGCGTCCTGGTCCACGAGTCCGACGGCTGGGGTGAGGGCGGCGCGGAGCTGGATCAGGTTGACGCGGTTCGGCTCCTCGGTCCGCCCGACGGGCTCCGGGGCATCGGACGCCAACAAGGCTGCCGTGGTCACCCGCAGGGCTCGGGCGAGAGCGTGCAGGGTCTCCATGCGGACGGCGCCGCCCTGTTCGACCTTGCGTACGGTGCCCGGTGACACGCCTGCGGCGTGGGCCATTTCCTCCTGGCTCATCCCCGTGCGACGCCGGTACCGGCGGACTTTGTCGGCCAGCTCCGTAGTCATCAACTCACCACCTCCCACCCCACGGTACGCCCGGACGACACATCACCCGAGGCGATCCGGCGGACGCCCTCCCGCAGGGGTACCCCAACACGTGACGGGCCGGGCTCCGGCAGAATCACGGCCGGGGCGGGGAGGGGGCCCTCGTCGGTCGGGCAGCTTCGCCGGACCAGGGTTCCCCGGGGTCGGAAAGGCTCACCTCGTGACGCGTGGACGGCCAGGCTCGGGCCATTCGGCGGACCACCGACATCCCCGTCCGTCACGTGAAGGCAAACAAACCCCACAAGGTTTCCGATGCGCCTGGGCCCACCGTCAAGCAACGGCCGGGACCAGAACGTCAAACATCACGTGGGACAGGACAGGACAGACGCTAGGCCAACGCTGGGCCGCAATTTTCATTGTACCGAATCTCGTACACTTGTGGTACTGTTTTAAGTACCCCTCGTGGAGGTTTGGCGACATGTGCAGGAGGACCCCATGACCATCAACGCAAGCGAAGCGCGGAAGGACTTCTTCGGTCTGATTCGGCGCGTCACCGAGGACCACGCGCCGGAACGCGTCACGTCGAAGGCGGGCACCGTCGTGATCATGTCCGAGGAGGACTACAACGCCTGGGAGGAGACGATGTACCTGATGCGCTCCCCCCGCAACGCCGCCCGCCTCATGCGCTCCATCGAGCAGATGGATGCCGGACGCGGCACCGTACGGGACCTGATCGATACGGAGGACGCGTGAAGACGTCGTTCTCGGACGACGGATGGGAGGACTACACCCACTGGGCCGACACCGACCGCAAGACGCTCCGCAGGGTCAATGACCTCATCAAGGAGATCAAACGGACCCCTTACGAAGGCAGGGGCAAGCCCGAGCCGCTCAAAGGGAACCTGTCGGGCTGGTGGTCCCGCCGCATCACACAGGAACACCGGCTGGTCTACCGCGTCACCGACTCCGACGGACT
The DNA here is from genome assembly GCF_000225525.1 of Streptomyces zinciresistens K42. Classification (GTDB taxonomy): domain Bacteria; phylum Actinomycetota; class Actinomycetes; order Streptomycetales; family Streptomycetaceae; genus Streptomyces; species Streptomyces zinciresistens. Next base: position 26,826 of record NZ_AGBF01000028.1, read on the forward strand.
GGAGATCATCCAGGCCCGCGACCGCTACTGACCTGCCAGGACAGGAAGAAGCTCAGCAAGCACACCGCCAAAGTTGTCCGCACCTGGCTCAACCAACTCCGCACCACCTGCCAGTGCTGCAGGCGCGGGATCGACGCCCGGCGCGACCAGCCCCGCTGCTGCACCGCCGGCCAGTACTGCCACAAGCTGCTGTCCCCTCTGACGCTCACCTACATCCACCTCTTTACTCTCCGCCTTGGAGCACGCCGTCCAGGAGGAAGAGATCCCGCGCAACGTCGCCCGCAACGTCTGCACCGGCACCCCACGGCCCCGCCGCTTCGAGCCCCTCACCGCCGACGAAGCCCGCCAACTCCTCACCACCGCCCAAGGCCACCGGCTGCACGCGCTGTTCGAACTCGCCCTCCACACCGGACTCCGCAAGGGCGAACTCCTCGGCCTGCGCTGGGAAGACCTCGACTTGGCCGGTGGAACCGCCAGCATCCGCCGCACCCTCCAGCGCACCAACACCGCCGGCCTGACCGCCCTCCCGACCAAGCCCCAGAGCTCCGAACGACGCATCGCGTTGCCGACGCCGTGCCTGCGCTCCCTGGAACAGCACCGCACCTGGCAGCGTCGCGAGCGCGATGCGGCAGGGACAGCCTGGCAGGACAGCGGCTACGTGTTCACACGGCGCTCCGATCGAAGGAGCGACCCTCACCCGCCACTTCACCGCTCTGCTTGACCGGGCCGGACTCCGCCGCATCCGGTTCCACGACCTCCGCCACTCGACCGCGACCCTCCTCCTGGAACAGGGCGTCGAACTCGTCGTGATCAAGGAACTCCTCGGCCACGCTCACATCGGCGTCTACGCCCACGTCCGACTCCGCCTCCAGCGCGACGCCATCAACACCCTCAGCACCGCACTCGGCAGCCCGGAGACCGCCGAGACGGCAAGCGGCGACGGCGACGAACCGCCACCCTGCGCAGCCCCCATCCGCTGACGTTGCCGTCAACTACTGCCGTCAGACCGCGCAGAAGCCCCGTCAGGACACACCTGACGGGGCTTCGCTTTACTTGCGCGAACCTTCACCGGCTATTCGAATAGCTCCGTCTCAAGGCGATATTCGCGCCTCAAGCCCTCCACCAGGCGCCTACGCGCAAATTGCACCACGCCGCGCGCCCACCAGGATTCCTCAGGAATCCTTGGAAACGCATCCGGAATTAGGAGTTCACGGAATCTTGAGTCTACCGCTTCCACTTCTGCGCGAAGTGGCGCAAGCTCGGGAAAGCTTTGCAGTTCCGCAGATTCCATGGCCCTCGCCAGAGAATCCCTCGATGTCAGATCATTGAAGTAGTCTTCGGCGTCACCCCGATAGCCCTGTTCGCACTCTTCGACGAACGTCCTCCAGCGAGACAGGAGCGCCTCCGGTTCGACGTCACGCCACCGACCAGACTCTCTGATAAAGCTAGAGAACGCGTCGCGGAAGTTCTCAGTACCGTGAGTCATCGGGCCGCCTCCCGCTGGAAGTATGCGAGCGGATCATCTGGCCGGAAATAGGTAGTGATGGCATTTCCGTTCCTCATTCCTATTCTTCCCTGGGAATCAATTCGAATGATGACGCCATCACTTCTAACAGCTTCACGAGCGGCGGCAGGGCAGCTACCGGGACACATCAGCGCCTGCGCGTCCGCGACGTACCTTTCAAACCCATCATCCGTGTCATATTCCGGCATATCAGGCCTACGGGTGGGGTTTCCGGAATCATCGAGACCCAGGACATGCTTGTCGTACTTCTCGTCCGCAACACCAATCTCGAAATCGCAGTTGCTGTTGTGAACAAGGACCGGCGTGGTCCCTGCCAGCACATAGTACGTATGCAAGTCGCTGACAGTCAGGTTGTGGACCGTGGTCTTGGTCAGGGTCGTCCAGCGCTTGATCGCGGTGATCCGCACCTCGGCGCCGGAACCAGTGCTCAGCCGCTTGCCGACCTTCAGGTCCGTCGCGTCGATCCACTCGCCCAGTTCCGGGACCCAGAAAGGGTGTCCATCGGTGGCCGTGACCGAGGCTGTCCTGCTCCCCTTCTCGCCGTCGACGTCCACTGTCACCCTGACGAGGTTCTTCAGGCCCCGTCCCTTGATCTCGGCAGTGACCGTCTCGGCCTGCGTCCTGCCGGTTTCCGGATCGGTGGCGAGAACCTTGTCACCGACATCGACGTCCTGGATCTGCTGTGCGGATCCATCGGCCATCACGACCTTCGTCCCGGGCGTGAAGCTGTTGGAGCTACTGCATGTCTGCGCCGCCTCCGCCGCCTTGTCGGCCGCCTTCTTGCTCTGGCGCCACCCCTTGAAGTCGTCCCACAGCTTCTTTCCGAGCCCGATGATCCGCTTCCCCACCGCAGCGGCCTTGTTCAGTCGCCATCCGTACTTCACGGCGAGTCGACCAAGCGGACCACCAGAAACCAGCGACGAAACGACATTGGCTGCCGTGGCCCCGCACGAACCGAGAGCTCCCGTGGTGAAGCAGTCCAGGGCGTCCTTGATACCCAGCTCGTCCGCAATGATCCCCGCCAGCTCCTTGGCGACAGCCATCGCGCGCTTCTTCGCCGCGTCCTCCTTGGCGCGGGCCTCGTCCGCCTTGGCCTGCGCCGGCGTGCTCGTGAAGTACCCGCCCCCCACGCTCACAGACCGGCTGTCGGCCAGCGCCCCTCGCTTGGTCGACGGCCCGGGGCCGCACTCGTTCCAAGCACCCACGCAGTCCGCGAGCCGCAGACCGGATGGATCGCTGAAGACGACCGGGTTGTTGTTGGAGTACGCGTAGCCGTTGATCTGCTGCGGATCCGTGTAGTCGATGATCGGGTCCGCCGAGATGAAACGGCCGGTGTCGGAGTCGTACTCTCGCGCTCCCAGAGTCGTCAGCCCCGTCGACTCCTGGATCGTGCCTCCCACGAACCCCTTGTCGTTGACCCAACCCGACGACGCCGAGGTGGCCTCATCACGTGGGTTACCGAACGGGTCCTTACGCCGACGCGTCGTCTCTCCCGTTTTGGCATCGACTGCGACTTCCGCCGTGCCCTGGTAGTCCGACAACAGGAATTGGACACCGCCCGCCGCACGCATCGCGATCGTCATCCCGGCGAAGGAGTAGTAGCGCGTCGCCGTCACCTTCGACGTGGCTTTGTCCAGGCGCAGTTCCATACCCGGCAGGTAGAACGTCTTGTCGCCGGACGTCTCCCGCAGGATGCGTTCACCCGCTCCGTCGTACTTGAACGACGTCGCTGTCCCATCGGCGTTGGTGACCGCAGTCAGTTCCCCCTGCTTGTCCCAGGCCAGCGACTGGGTGTCGCCCCCCAGAACCCGGGTCGTGGTGTTGCCCGAGGCGTCGTACGTGTAGGTGTCACGGGACGTGATCTCTGGTGTCGTACTCGTCGCCGCGGTCTTCTCGGTCACCGACGAGACCGTGTGCGGCCCCGAGTCCGCGCCACTCGGGCCTGAGCCGTCGCCATAGGCATACGTACGCGTGGACGTCGCAGCGCCGTTCAGGCCTTGCCGCACCTCGCTGGTGCGGTTGCCGATGGAGTCGTAGCCGTAGTTCGTCCAGTACGGAGCGACACCGCCGACGGTCGATGGCGACGCACCCGCGCTGCACGCCCCGTCCAAACGGCCCGTTCCCTGAGCCTTGTCGGGATTCGTCGACGACGTCCACGCCGTGGTGAGACGGCGCAGGCCGTCGTAGGCGAAGCACTGGGTGTCGCTGGTGCCGCCTGTGGGGGCGTCGGCGATCGACCGGATGTTGCCGGCTGCGTCGTAGGTGAAGGTGGCTGCGTACGCCGTTGCCGAGGCTCCCTCGACATCGACCCTCGAACTGGTCAGTCGGTCTGTGCCGATCTCGAAGGTATTGGTGAGGAACACCTTTCGCGCGGCGGACTCCCCCGTGGACAGTGCCACCTGCTCCAGGTTCGACGTGGGCGAGTAGCTCACATCGGTCACGTAGCGGCGGCCGCCCAGCGATGTGTCCAGGCCTACCGGACGCTGCAGCCCGTCGTACGCGTAGGACAGTGCCTCTCCCGGCAGGTCACCTGCCGCGGGCAGGCCCTGGCCCTGAACCGTCCCGTCATCGTTGTACTGGTTGGTGTATTCGTAGGTACCGCCCAGCTCGGGTTCGGCCGTCTTGGACAGGTAGTACTTCGTCGAGGTCGGCTTGTAGTCGTTCTCGGCGTCGAGTGACGGGTAGGTCACCGACGAGTACACGGCGCCCGACTTGTAGGTGTAGGTGCCGTAGAGCTCACCCTTGGCCGACGTGTCGAACCTGTTCACCGACAGCCTTGTGCCGGTGTCCGGTTCCCCCTGCCAGGTGGAGACCGCACGGCCCAACTCGTCGTACTTCGTCGACCTCTTGTCTCCGTTGACGGTCACCGAGGTCTGGCGGTCCATGACGTCGTACGTGAACGTCGACGTACCTGTGTCCGGGTCGACCGCCTGCTTCTTGCGGCCCAGTTGGTCGTACTGATAGGTCCAGAGGTTCCCGGCGTCGTCCGTCACCTTGGACAGCTGACCGGCCACCGTGTAGCCGTACGACGTGGTGACCGCGTTGCCGCCCTCGGGGTACTGGATCTGAGTCGTGGTCTGGTCTCTGGCGTCCTTCACCACCGTCGTCTTCGCAGCGCCCTGGGGCGGAGTGGTGGTGACCCGGTCACCGCCGTACGCGTAGGTCGTGCGGTATCTCTCCGTTCCCCGCACCTGGAAGACCGAGGCCGCGACGCGGCCGGCGCCGTCGTACTCCGTGACGGTCTGCGCGTCGAGGTCGGCCTCGACCGGATCGAACAACGCCGAGGTCGGTGCGCCGGAGGTGTAGTACGTGTCATTGACCTGCACCACACGGCCGGAACCGTCGTAGTAGGTGTCGGCGACCATACGACCGCCCGACCCCTCCGTCTGCTGCTGGCGTGGTCTCAGCAAGCCGTCGTACAGCGCCCACTCACTGCCGTACGACGTCCCGTCGTTCTCGATCTTCTGCGTGTGCACGGCAGTCGGGCCTGCGTCGCCGCGGACCAGATACGTGTACTTGATGGACGCGGTCAGTCCGATACGGTCCGGCAGCCACACCGACGTCAGGCGGCCCAGACCGTCGTAGGCGAGTTCGGTACGGCGTCCGTTCTCGTCGACCTTGGCCTTCGGTGCGCCCCGCTGGGGTGCGTACTCGGTCGACATCGTCCAGCCGAGCCTGTTGGTGACCGTCGACTTGGTCCCGAGACCGTAGGTGTCCGTGTATGCCGTCGATGTGGTGAACGCCGTTGTGGAAGCAGCGGTCTCAGCGTCCTTCACCACCAGGGGGCGGCCGTACTCGTCGTACGTCGTGACCCCGGTCGTCTGGTAGGTCGCCGTGGTCCCGTCGTGGGAGGCGAGCCGCTTGGTGGTGGTCACGTCTCCCTTGGTGGGAGCCGCGCCCAGGGTTGTGGAGCCGTCGTAGTACGTCACATCGTCGGAAATGACCTGGGTGGCACGGCTGGGTGTCGTGGCGCAGTCGACAGCGACCTTCTCCACTCGCGAGACGTACGAGTACATGTGCAGGCTTGCGTTGTCGGCGTACTCGGTGCGAGTGCACTGGTTGTCGGCGACCCCGACCTCACCCACGTCATTGACCTGCTTGGCCCGGCCCGTCACCGCGTCGTACGTGGTGACGGCTCTGGTGTTCCGCCACTTACCGCCCATCAGGGCTATGTAGGTGTCAACGGTCTCCGGTGCCACGTACCGGGCTCTGCGCGTGCCCCAGTTCTGGGTCTGTGTCGCTGTCACCGCGGTCCAGGGCACGGTGACGGACTTCTGGGTTACCTCGGAGCCGTCATAGGTGATCGTCTCCAGCTGCTGGCCGGCCTTCCAGTCGGAGTCCTCGTACGAGACGCCGTTGGAGTCGGTCACCGTCGCGGAACGCGTCGCACCGGCCGCGTTGACGTCGCCGTCGAGACCGCGGAAGAAAGTGTGCTCGCTCTTCGTGTTCGAGGACGAAACCGTACCCTTGGAGGTTTCGACACGGACCTTGCCATATCCGCGCCAGTCACCCCAGGTGCGGTACTCCGATTTGGTGATGCCGTCGGCCGGCGTCTTCCGCCAGCCGGCATCACCGATGTAGGTGTACTTGGTCACCTGATCGTCGCCGCCACCGGTCAGATCGGTCTCGATGACCGACGCGACGACGTACTTGTGGAACCAGTCCAGGATCGGGTCTTGGGCTCCTGGGGGATTCCACTTCACCGGGAAGCAGCGCTTGGTGGAGGAGTCTTCCGCCGGACGGTTGGCGGTGGTGCAGTCCGGAGCCGCGTAGTTCACACTCAGGGCACCACCGGTCTCGCTCTTCACTGCCGCCAGCCGATAGCGGTAGAACGGATGGAGGTTGTCACCCGCCTCGTCCACGCGGTTGGGGAGTTGCTGCCCCAGAAGCTGGACGGACGGCAGGGAGACATCGGCGCCCACCTTGCCGGTGTGGTTGATTCCGTTCAGCCACAGGGACTTGGAGGCATCACCGTTGTCCGTGTAATTGTGTGCGAGGGACCACTCGTCGACCGCGCTGAAAGTCGTGTCACCCGAACGGACCTGAGTCGTGATCTTGGTGAGCTGCTTACGGGTCCAGAAGGTGGGTGAGTTCTGCCCCGTGCACTTGGTGTCGGCCTTGCAGTTCTGGTCCCAGGGGACGTCCGGCCAGTCGGCTGCCGTGGCATCGGTGAGGTCGGAGGATTCACACTTGGTCAGGGAACCGACACAGCGTTCGGCAGTGGTGAACACCACACGGGCAGCGGGCTGAGTCGAGTAGACCTTGCCGACGCGCTGACCGTAGTCGATGCGCTTGAGGTAACCGCCCCTGATGTACGCCTTGCCGTTTTCGCTGGTCTTCAGGCCCTGGGTATAGTAGTTGGTCTCCTTGCCGTAGAAGTACGACATGACGTTGCCGCGCGGGTCCACGACGTAGTCAAGGTTCCAACGCCAGGCTTGGGTGCAGTAGGCGTTGGCGAAAGTCGAGTTGTAGCAGGGCTCGCCCGCGTCGTCTCCGTACACCGGCACGGTCCACGTGGAGTCCGTCTCCTCCTTGCCGCTTGCGTAGCCCGGCAGGCGATTGAGGCCGAAGAAGTACTGGGTGCCGTCGGAGGTCGTGATCTTCCAGTACTCGCCGTTGTTGTCGCCGTTCGTCGTCCCCGTCAGCTTCTCGACCTTCGAGTTGTCGTCACTGCTGACCCGCCAGGCACCAGTGGTGTCATCCTTGACGATCTCACCGGATGTCCCGCCCGCGAGGGCGACAGTCGCGTTGTCGAACGCCCAGCACTGATCGCCGAACGTGTCGTCGCGCCCGTCGTCGGCGCATGGCTTGTACCGTCGCTCGATGTAGCCGGGCTCGTAGGAGAAACCCTGACCGATCCAAGAACCCTGGTTGTTCGTCGTCGCAGTCTGACCGTCGATCGACTGCGAGTTGTAGCTGAGACCGACCGTGGGCTGAAGACCTCCGGGGACGGGCGGCGTCGTCATCGGGTAGTTCCAGGTAAAGGCACCGGAGGACGTGTCCACACCCCACTGGGCGGAGGGGGTGAGGCTCGTGGCCTTGTAGTCACCGCCGTCACCGCCGCTGCCCGCGGTCGCAGCGAGGACTGTGCCGACGGTAGAGCTGGAAGCCGCGGCGCGTGCCGGTTGCAGCGAGGTACCGGACGTGTCACCGGCCACATCGACCGTCGCGGTGAGGGTCTGCTTCTCCGCGTTGTTGTCGCTCTTCAGATAGGTCGGAGTGGAGCAGCCCTTCTTCCCGGGTGTCGACAGCACACACTGGGGGTAGCGGGCGAGGCGGAGGCGGGAACCGTAACTGCCGCCGTAGGCATCCGCGAAATCCGCATAGTTCAGGCTGACTTGCGCCCGGCCACCAGCCGTGGTTCCGTCCGTTCGCTCCACGGCGAACAGGACACCTTCGACACCGGCCGCCTTGGTCGCCGAACGGTCGAAGACCTCGACCCGCAGGGACTCGGCGCCCTTCTTGCCTCCGGCGGTCCTGGCTGCGATCGGGAGACCCTTCGCCTTGGAAATCGTGGGCGAGAGTTGGACCTCCGCGCTGCCGGCCTTGGGCCAACGTGGTGCTTCAATGCGCTTGACCGCCGCCTTCCTTGCTCCGTCGGTCTTCCCAAAGACCTTGGGCTTGGCGTTCTTCCCACGCACCAGGTCATCAGGGCCGGTCTGTGTCATCGGCCTGGTCAGACCGCTCTCCGCCGCAGCCTCCGGGGCGTACTGCGGCAGCAGGCCGACAGACAGCGCCAGGCCGAGCAGCACCGCCGCGCGGCGGCGACTGCTGCGCCAGGCCGGTCCGGCAGACCGAAGCCAAGAGGGCGAGGACATGACATCTCCATCGGAATCGGGGGATGCGGAAGAACGAAGACGTGGGGGGACCGGTGGGGCGGACGGCATCAGGCCGTCCGCCCCATGGAGATCGAGTGCTAGGCCGAACTCTCTTCGATGCTGCTGCCTGCCGGCATGACAGCGACAAGCGTCACCAGCGAGGAATCCAGTGGGCCTTGATACATGCGGACTTCATCGATCGCGCCGGAGAAGTACTCGCTTGCGGTCGACTTGGTCAGGGTGCGGCCGACCTGGAGGCTCGTCGTGCTGAAGTCCCAGGCGTTGTCCCAGGCCGCGTCGGCCACCGCCACGCCATTGACGTAGAGGAGCACGTCGCCGAAGACAGCGTTATAGACAAGCGCCAGATGGTCACCATCGCCCACGGAACTCGGCAGGTTGCCGTTGTCGAGGATCGTCGTGGTCACCGCATCGGGCGTATCCGCGCTCGTCACGACGAGTTGCCAACGAGACTCAGTGGCGTTGTATTTGACCCTGACCGCGCTGCCGTTGCTGCCGGACAGAGACAGGACTGTCCCGTCCTTCGTGGGGTTCGCCGAAGCCAGACGGGCACGGGCGGTCACGGTGAAGCTGTCCTGCGCGGATAGCGGACCGGGGGCACGTGTCGCGTAGCTGTCTGTTCCGTTCAGAGCCAAGTGGCCGTCGCCCCAAAGTGGTTCTGCGGGGGGAACGCACTCCGGGTCGGCCTCCGGGTCGCACGACTCATCAGGCTGGTAGATGGTGGCACCGCCGCCAAGCGTCAGTGCGGTTCCGCCCGCGCTCTCCGGCGAACGCCCTGTCGTGGCTTCGTCCAACTGCCAGTAGGCAAGTTGGCGAGGCTGAACACCGCCGAGCTCCTGCCCCTCGGCGGGCGGGACGACCCGGTTGTAGATCTTGACGTCTGCGACGCTGCCCTTGAGGTTGTTCGTGTAGCCGCCGAGCGAAATCTTGCGGCCGATCTGCAGTGCACCCGTGGCGTTCCACACGGTGTTCCGCCCTGCAATGTCCTCCGCAATGACCGTACCGTTGACGTACAACATCATCTTCCCGGTCTCGGAGTCGTACACGCCGATGAGGTGCGTCCACACCGTGGGGACTGCGGCGGCGCCGGAGACCTTCCACGTGCCGAGGGACTCCATGTCACTGACCGGTGTGCGGAACGTCCAGGAGGCGGAGTCGACGTCGTAGCCGAGTTCGAAGCCAGGTTGTCCGGTGCCGTCCTGACTCACGACTGTCACGTTCTGAGTCGGCAGAGTGGGAAGCATCACCCACGCGCTCACGGAGAAGGTGCCGCCGGTGTCGATCGCCGACCTGCCGGCGTCGAGGTACGCGTTCCCACTTCCGTCCAGCTTGGCCGCCGTGTCGGTGGACCCCAGCGGCCCCTGTTCACCGAAGGTCACACCGGAGCCCGCGGTGGCATCCGGTGCACCGCTGCTTCCTGCCGCCTTCGCCGACCCCTTGGCATCGCCGAGGGTCCACGCCGCCACAGGTGCCCTGCCGTCGCTCACCAGGAACACATATGCGGTCGGTACCTTCTGAGCTTTACCCGCTCCGTCGATGGCGGTGACGTGCAGGACGTACGCGCCCTCACTGGGTGGCATCCAGGGGATCGTCGCCGGGCCACCCGGCGATGTGGCATCCACCTCCTCGGGCTTCCTGTCCGCCTGCGGGCCGGTGAAGTAGTAGGAATACCTCACCACGTCGGAGGATGGAGAGTCCATAGTGAAACGGCCGTAGTCACCGGTGCCGGCATGCCAGGCATCGTCGTCCGGATAGGCGGCCGAGGTGACCGAGGCCGCCTTGGGCGCGGTGTTGTCGTAGATGAATTCGCAGCGCGTCTGATCCCCGTCGGTGGACCAGGGGCCCGCCGAGTTCTCGTCAAGGCCGCGCACCGCCCAGGCGATGGTGGTGTTCTCCGGAATAGAGAAGCCGTCCTGGCCGTCGCCCGCGATGTTGTCGCCAACCGTGTACCTGAACAGCGCCTCTCCCGTCTGGCCCACGCCGGTCGTCGTCTTCTGAACCGTCGTCGCATAGCGGACGACCTCGGCCCCCGCACTGTTCGTCCACCAGACCTTGAACTCCGCCTGCACCTTCTGACCGCTGGATCCGGTGTCGTTGTGGTCGTAGTCCTTGATGACTGCACTGAGCTTCGGCGGGCCGGTCACATAGTGGGAAGTGGCCTTGCCGGACTCGCACGTGCCTCCGGGAGTCATGTTCAGCTCGTCCTGGTCCGGCTGCAACGGGGGGCGGTTGTAGGTGACCGACACGTACGCGTTGCCGCAGAACCGCTTCCAGTACGAGTAGACGCTCTCGTTCCCAGCCCTCAGTCGCAACGTCGTGGTGTCCCAGCCGTTGTCGGCGGCTTTCTGGACGGTGCCCTTAACGTCGAAGAGGACGTTCTGATTGGTGGAGGTGCAGGAACCAGCCGGATTCGTCGGTGACTTCGTGGCGATGGTCTCCTTCAACGACGGCTGGTTGCCCCACGTCGTCGCGGAGTTGATAGCACTGGCCCCAGTCGAGTTGACCCGCCCGAGCTGGACCTCTCTGGCCGAGTCGCTGTAGGTGAAAGTCATCGTCACCGCGAACGTGGCCGAGATGATGTCCTTGCCCTCGAAGGACGAGGTGGGGATCGCGAAGAACTGGCGTTTCACGTCGGTGGATGCCGCGCACAGAGCCGATACGTCGGCCGGACAGCGACCGACCCCTTCGTCACCGCCGAACTTCCAGAATGTCTGGTTGGCCCAGTAGGACGACACCATCGTCCACCCCGTCCGACTGGCCGTCTTGACAACGGGGTCGATGTAGACCGGATAAACGGTGTCGTCAGAAGTGAGCAGATCCCTGTCGGGCCTGAGACTCACGGTGTCCGATGTGATGTCCACCGCAACATCGGCAACCTCCGCTCCGTCGGGAGGTGTCGTCGCACTCTCGGCAGACGGGGACACGGACGGTGCGGTGGCTGCCTTACGACTGGAGTCCCACATCATCGGCTTCGGCGCTTCGAAGACTGCGCCGCCGGATCCACTGTCGATGGCGGTCAATCCGCCATCGACAGTCTCCTCCAGCTTCAACGATGCGGTGGAAACCGGGAGTTCGAGTTCGGCCAGCTGTGGGTTGGCAGCAGCCTCGGCACTCTTCACCACCAGAACGTGCGAGAACCCCTCGGCGCTCGCAGTGACGTTGAGATCGACGCCGGACAACACGTTCGCATAGCTTGCTGTAGAACCTGAGATCTTCGGCTTGGGCAGCGGGCCCAGCCAGTCGAGGGCCAGGGCCCGTCCGTCCTTCTCGATCTTCGCGAACGTCTTGTCGCCACCACCGGAGAAGGACATGGCGGTCAGCGCGGCCTTGGGGGCGAACGTACCGTTCTTCTGCTCGACAAGGGTGGTGTCGATGTCTGTCCACTTGCCGTCTTGACGAGTACGGACGGGTTCCACGTATCGGTTGATCGTGAAGGTGCCATCAGGATTTGCGACTGTCGTGCTGCGCTCGTCGCGCAGGCTCAGAACCTCCACCGGATCGCCCGTCTCCGCGGCCTTGGCCTGCGCGGCTGTCTGGGTGAGCGAGGGGCTGTCGTTCCTCTCGTCGGCAGCCGGCTTCATGGCCACTTCCTGCGGCGCCAGAGGGAGGCCAGTCACACCGGTCGTACACAGGGCCACAAGCGCCGTGGTGACGGCTACGCCACGACGCCCACCCCTTATGCGGAATTTCATCACGCTATGCTTCCTTCTCCCGAACCGCCGCTCAACCGACCGTTCCGAACGCGACACCTTCGTCGGGAATGCCACCCGCGCCAGGCAGGTAAGTGATCGTTCCGGTGCCCGTGGACCCGTCGATGTCCTTCCACGGGAGGACGTACAGCGCCCCCTTGGGAGAATCGGGCGCCTTGCTGTAGGGCACACCGACGTAGAGGTTGCTCGAACCCGAGATAAGGGCCATACCGTTGTAGTCGCGAGCCGTGGCCGTGCCGGGCAGTCCAGCGCCGCGAGCGAGGATCTTGTCGGCGTTGCCGACTGCCGCGTCCAGCGGACGGAAGACCTGGACAGCTCCCGCGTCCGCGACTGCACCCTTGTCCCGGCCAGGGATGCCCACGGCAAGGCGGACGGTGGCTGAGGTGGTCACGACGGTGGTGTCGGTGTTGACGATCGTCACCCGCTGACCGAGGAAGTCCCCTGCCAGCGGATCGCCCTCAACATCGGCGATGCCGGCGTCGATGGGCGCGATCTCCGTATACGCACCCGACGGCTGGATCCGGATCACCGTGACACCGCCCGCATCCGCGGCCGTCCCGATGTCCTCGTTCGGAGTGCCGACGGCCAGAAGTGCGTCCGAGTTGTAGGTCTGGTCACTGGGCCTGGAACCCGTCATGGAGAGCGAGGTTCCGAACCCGTCGCCGGCCTCCGCCACACCGCTGATGCCGCTACTGTTTTGGTCGAGCCCGACGAGAGCGGTCGGGAAACCGTTGTTCATGGTGTGGCTGAAGATGCTGACTCCCCCCGCGAACTTGGCATCGCCGATGGCCTCCCCCGGGGTGCCGACGGCGAAGTAGCGGTTCGTACCCGCCAGCGAATAGCCGAAGCGGTCGTTCACCTCCACGTCACCGGGCACACCCGGATCCTGCTGGCTCACGGAGACCTTCGTGGTGCCCTGGACGTACTCGATGGCACCCGCGTCGGGGATGGTCCTGCCGTTCACCGTGACGTTCTCGCCCGGCACACCGACCACGAGGTAAGGGGAACCACTCGCCGTCTCACCGGCCCTCACCGCATGGCCGAACCAGTCGTACGCCTCGGTGGTCGTCGCGGGATCCAGCTCGCCCTGCGTGTATCCCTCGATCACCGACCCGGCACCAATGCCTGTCGGGGTACCGCGGATCACGTAGACCGCACCGGCATCCACCAGCTGGGTCTTGCCGCTGCCGATGTCCTCGAACGGAGTGCCCACCACCAGGTCGGTACATCCGTCTCCGTCAGCGTCGTAGGAGGTACGCGAGAAGCCGAAACGATCGCCGGCTTCAGGAGTCGCAGGCATGCCGGCGGTCGCCTGAGAGATCACCGAGACGCCCTTGCCACCGCCGAGTACCACGCGCACGAGCCCAGCGCTCTTGGCTCCGTTCACGGTGGCGTTCGGGTCCGCGATAACCGTGTCGCTCAGACCGTCGCCGTTGAAATCGCTTGCCGTTCCTCCGGTGCAGCCGACAGCGGCAGCCTGTGGCAACGTAGGCGAAAAAATCCCCGTGGCTACCAGGAGAGCGCCCGCAACCACTGCACCAAATCCGGCCAGACGCGCACTCGTGAGCACACCACACCCCTAGGTCCCGCCCCGAGCGAGCCCTCCCCAGGCCCACTCCATGAAAGTTATAAGCGCAGACTAAATAGCGGCTCAGTAAAGGTTGTCAAGATCCCTTCCGGTATCCGCTTGCACATGCCGGGTACACACAGGGTGACAACTCCACCCCTCCCAGGCCGGTCTGCCGCGAGCGCAACCATTCCGAATATTACTGATCAAATCACCCATCTTGCCCCCGACCGAGACGGCCGACAACCGTTGGCTCACAAGAGGCTTGCTGGTCGGACACGGAAAGGTCATGCTATGTTCACTTCCTTTCCGGCATCTCCCCCTACCCAGAGCAACGCCCGAGCAGCAATAGCAGGGATTTCCAAATACGGGGCGTGCCCCCGTTTATTTGGAGAGCTTGACTATGTCCATCCCTGTGGTTTCCGTAATTATCGCGGCGTACAACGCAATGCCCTACATAACTCGGTGCATCACGTCTACCGCAGAGCAGAGCATTGGTCAGGAATTCCTGGAAGTAATCGCCGTGAATGACGGCTCAACAGACGGGACAGCGGAAGAGCTCGACCGCTTGGTCATGGCCCATCCTGGCCTCCTGAACGTTATTCACCAAGCCAACTCCGGCGGCCCGTCGATTCCACGCAACATAGGTCTCGACAATGCCCGCGGGCAATTCGTCTTCTTCCTGGACGCCGACGACTACCTCGGTCCCGAGGCTCTGGAGCGCATGGTGTCCGCTGCCCGGAGCAACGCCACCGACGTCGTACTCGGAAAGACGGTCGGTGTCGGCGGACGGGAGGCGCCCGTTTCGATGTTCCGCCAGAATCAGCCAAAGACTGACGTCTACTCGTCGCGCGTCTACTGGACCCTCAACCCGATGAAGCTGTTCCGCCGTGACCTCCTTGAGCGTCACGACCTGCGGTTTCCCACCGATCTTTCCATCGGTGAAGATCAACTCTTCGTGGGCCCGGCCTACATCCACTCGGCGGGCATTTCAGTGGTGGCCGACTACGACTGCCTGTACTGGGTGCAGCGGGAGGACGAGGGCAACATCACCCTGCGGACCGGTGGAACCGAACCTCGGCTGAAGTTCCTGCCGCGCATGGTCGACGTCCTTCTCGAAAATGTGCCGCCCGGCCCTGGCCGCGACCATCTTGCACACCGACACCTGACCGTGGACGTGCAACAACTCCTCGGCCACCTCGCTCTGGAAGAGCGTCCTGAGCAGGAAAAGGCCCTCACGCGCCTCGCCGAGATCATCGCTCCGCTGTGGCACGAGGGGCTGAACGACCGGCTGTCCGCCATGGCTCGGCTCCGACTGCACCTCGTGCGCCATCGGATGCTGGACGACGTACTGGAACTCTTGCGGTTCGAGGCGGAGCTGGCTCGCAGTGACGCGGCCACACCCGTACTCGTCGACGACGGCCGAGCGCTGGCCAGGTATCCGTTCCTTCGTGATCCCGTTCGGGCGATTCCCGACAACTGCTATGATGTAACGGCACAGTTGGGCATTCGCCACCGCATCACGCGGGCAGAGCTCGCTGCCTCGACTCTGCGTCTGGCCGGACACGGCTACCTGCACCGTGTGGAAACCCGTCAGGTCTCGACTGACCTCATCCTGCGCGAGCGTAAGAGCGGAACCGAGTTCCGGGTGCCGGGGACGCACACGGCCACACCTGGCCTCGGTTCCGATCACGACGCCGGGCGCTTCGCCTACGACCGCGCCGGCTTCGAGGCAGTCGTCGATGTCACCACGGCAGCCGACGGAAAGCCGCTTCCCGACGGCCTGTGGGACATCTCCCTCCGCGTCGGTGCCCAAGGCATCTCCAAAGAGGTCCGCGTCGGCAGCAAACGAGCCGAGGACGTCTCCGGAGCAGCATGCACGCACATCATCGCCACCGACGAGAGTCTGCGCGCGGTCACGCTCTACACGACCAACCCTCACGGCAACTTCACGCTCGACATCGGCGAGAAGAAGCACGCCGTGCGCTCGCAACTCCACCTCGACGCTGTGCGTTGTGCGGTGGACGGGGTCGCAGGGCTGGAGTTCTCGGGGCTCAGCTCCCTCGTCGTCGGTCCAGCCAACACCCTGGCCGTCGTCCTGGAGAACGAGCGCGGCGACAGAGCCGCGTTCCCCGCCACCCCGATCCACGAGGACGGAACGTTCACGGTACGCGTGGCACCGGCCGAATTGCCCGCCGGTGTCTGGCGAGGAGAACTTCGGCTCGGGGCGTGGTCATGGCCCCTTCCCAAGCTCCCCAAGTCGACTGTGCCGGTCAAGTGGCGACGGCGGGGGCTGCCCTGGTACGCCAAGTCCCACACTGCCGACGGTGACTTCGCGCTGGAGGTGGCGCGGACGAGCCTCGTCAAGGCCGTGGCTCGACGCCTCAAGGCTTGAGGCGCCTCGGCCGACGCCCATGGCCGCGAACGGGTCGGGCGGCCGTGGACGCAACGTGCTGACGGTTGCGCGCCGCGTCGCCGGAAAGCAGGTCCAGCGCCGAGCAGGCCACGCTTCTCCGCGTGCAGCCGGAGACGGACCGGCTCGCGGTCGGGCGCCGTGGGCGCGGACCGGCTTGACGGCAAGGCCCGCCCTGAACCCGTTCGGCGGTACGTGTCGGCAACCGGCGGCGGGCGGGTCCGGTCGTCCTGCGGGCCCCGCACCCCCCAGTCCCCCCGCCCCCGCACCCCCCCGTATCCGATATCCGGCCAAACTCCGCGTCTCACGTGGCGGAAAACACGGGCCGGGGTGCGTTACCGGGCCGTAAGCTCCTGGACATGCAGGTGATCCAGTCGACCAAGCTCGCCAACGTCTGTTACGAGATCCGGGGCCCGGTGCTCGAGGAGGCGATGCGGCTCGAGTCGGCGGGGCATCGGATCCTCAAGCTGAACACCGGCAACCCGGCGGCGTTCGGCTTCGAGTGCCCGCCCGAGATCCTGGAGGACGTCCTCCGCAACGTGTCCTCGGCCCACGGGTACGGCGACGCGAAGGGCCTGCTGGCCGCGCGCCGGGCCGTCGTCATGCACAACCAGACCCTCGGCATCGAGACCGACGTCGAGCACGTCTTCATCGGCAACGGCGTCTCCGAGCTGATCGTCATGGCGATGCAGGGCCTGCTGGACGACGGCGACGAGGTGCTCGTCCCGGCGCCCGACTACCCCCTGTGGACCGCCGCCGTGTCGCTGTCCGGCGGCACCGCGGTCCACTACCGGTGCGACGAGCAGTCCGACTGGATGCCCGACCTGGCCGACATGGAACGCAAGGTCACCGACCGCACCAAGGCCATCGTCGTCATCAACCCCAACAACCCGACGGGTGCGGTGTACGACGAGGCACTGCTCCGCGGGCTGACCGACATCGCCCGCCGGCACAACCTGCTGGTCTGCTCCGACGAGATCTACGACAAGATCCTGTACGACGGCGCCACGCACACCCCGACCGCCGCCGTCGCCCCCGACCTGCTCACCCTCACCTTCAACGGCATGTCCAAGGCGTACCGGGTCGCCGGGTACCGGGTGGGCTGGATGTCGATCTCGGGCCCGCGCGCCCACGCCGACTCCTACATCGAGGGCCTCACCATCCTCGCCAACATGCGCCTGTGCGCGAACATGCCGGGCCAGCACGGGGTGGTCGCCGCGCTCGGCGGGCGGCAGTCCATCAACGACCTGGTGCTGCCCGGCGGGCGGCTGAAGGAGCAGATGGACGTCGCCTACGACCTGCTCACGCGCATCCCCGGGGTGAGCTGCGTACGGCCGAAGGGAGCGCTCTACCTCTTCCCGCGCCTGGACCCGAAGGTGTTCAAGATCAAGGACGACCGGCGGATGGTCCTGGACCTGCTGCGGCGCGAGAAGATCATGGTCGTCCAGGGCACCGGCTTCAACTGGCCGGAACCCGACCACTTCCGGGTGGTCACCCTGCCCACGGTCACCGATCTGCGGGACGCGGTGGGCCGGATCGAACGGTTCCTCGACGGGTACGGCCAGACCTGACGATCACCCTGGCGACCACCTCGGCGACCAACCCGGCGATCACCTCGGCGACCACCCCGGCGATCACCCCGGCGATCACCCTCCGCATACAGACCGTCCGGTTTTGTGAATCGCTCAACTTTAGACGAAATCCAAGCTAGGATGGCTTCCTGTCAGCGCACTGGAGGCCATCCCCATGTACGAGCCGATCCGCACCAAGTCGGTCCACAGCACGATGGCCGGCGCCCCCTCGGACTTCCCGCACCGCTCGCGTGAGGAGGAGCTGGACATCCAGCTCGCGGGCCACCTCGCCGCGCTGCTCGCCGTCACGGACGAGCTGCGCGCGACGGCTCCCTCCGCCGACCTGGACACCGCGGCCGAGCGGCTCGCCGTCCAGGTGGCCCGGCTGCGCGGAGGCCGCAAGCCGGCCCGCTCCACCTCCCCCGACCGCACCCCCGACCGCACCCCCGACCGCACCCTCGACCGCACCTCCGGGCCCGCGGCCCTGCACGGCCGCGCGCACGCCCTCGCCGGGCGCGCCCTGGTCGTCGCCGCCTCGCGGGCCGACACGGCCGCCGCGATCCTCGCCGCCGAGCGCATGGACGCCCACGCCGCCGCCCAGGCCGAGGCGCAGGAGCTGACCGGCGTCGGCTGACCCCCGCGACGGCCCCGGTCCGCGCGCACCCGCAGCGGCGCGCGGGCCGGGCGCCACTGCACGCCCGTACCGTAACGGGACGGGCGCGACATCCGCCGTTCACCCCCTCCGGCAGGGAACGTTGGATTCCGGGAGCACGCTCCCGGTGTGAGACGAATCGCAGGAATCGTCCTCGCGGTACTGCTGATCGGTGGCGTGGTGGCCGCCGTCGTCGCAGGCCGCGGTGAAGGGGACACGAGCACGGCAACGAAGACCGTGCGCGCGGTGATCGGGTCGGAGAAGGCGGAGTTCTTCGCCGATCCCGATGTGGTGAAGGCCCTCGCCGCCAAGGGCTACACCGTACGGGCCGAGACCTCCGGGTCCTGGGCCATGGAAGGACTCGACCTCGCCGGCTACGACCTGGCGCTGCCGTCGAGCCGGGCGCCCGCCCTCGGGCTGGCGGCGAAGTACGGGGTGCGGGGCGAACTGCCGCGCCCCTTCTACTCGCCCCTCGTCGTCGTGGCGCACGAGAACGCCGCCGAGGTGCTCGCGGCGGGCGGTCTGGCACGGCTCGACGCGCCCCGCCGGGGCACGCTCGACATGGCCCGGTATCTCGACGCCGCCCGCGAGGACCGCACCTGGCAGCAGCTCAGGGGGGCCGCGAAGTACCCCGAGCTGACGGGCACGCTCTACCTGTCGAGCACCGACCCGGAGACCTCCAACTCCGGCGCGCTGTACCTGGCGGCGGCCTCCTACGTGGCGAACGGCGGCAGGGTCGTCGCCTCCCGCGCCGAGGTGGACCGCACCGCCCCGCTGCTGCGCAAGCTCGTCAGCGTGCAGGGCGCCCAGCAGTCCGGCAGCGACGCCGTCTTCCGGGACTTCGTCAGCGGCGCGGGCAATCCGCTCGTCGTGGTCTACGAGTCGCAGGTCGCCGCCCTCCTCGCGGGCGGCGAGCGGCCCGACGACCTGGTCGTCCTGTACCCGGACACCACCGTCACCAGCGACCACACCGCCGTACCGCTCACCGCGGGCGGCCGGGCCGTGGCCGCACTCCTGTCCACCGATCCGAGGCTGCGGGAGCTGGAGGTCCGCTACGGGTTCCGCCCGCAGGGCGCCCCCACCGCCTTCGCCTCGGCCACGGCCTATCTCCGCACGGAACTGACCGGGATCCACCAGGCGGCCGTGCCCACCTCCCCGGTGCTGCACGAGCTCGCGCGGCG
Organism: Streptomyces zinciresistens K42; assembly: GCF_000225525.1. Classification (GTDB taxonomy): domain Bacteria; phylum Actinomycetota; class Actinomycetes; order Streptomycetales; family Streptomycetaceae; genus Streptomyces; species Streptomyces zinciresistens. The sequence continues at coordinate 46,281 of NZ_AGBF01000028.1, forward strand.
GGCCCGCGGACAAGGGGGCGAGCGCACATGAACAGCAGTGGCCACACCGACGAGACCTTCGTCCTCACGCCGCCGGAGCCGGTGGCCGGCGTGCCGCGCGAGAAGGCCGGCGGACTCGTCCCGGTCGACGAGGCGGTCCGCGCCGAGACGACCGCCAGGGCCGCGGCCTACGTCGACGCGCTCGCCGTACTGGACGCCCGCTCCCCCGAGTTCGCCGGCAAGGTCGGTGAGATCACCGCGCTCGGCGCCGGGGAGATGCGCACGGCGGCAGCGCAGTCCAACCGCATGCTGGAGCGGACGCTGCGCGGCCTGCCGGACACCGGCGGGGACGCGCAGACGCAGGTCGCGGGCTCGCTCGTCGCCCTGCGGCGGGTCGTGGAGGACCTGGACCCGCGCGACCTGCCCGCCGCCCGCGGCCGCAGGTTCCTCTCCCGGCTGCCCGGCGGCGGCAGACTGCGCGACCACCTCGCCCGGTACGCCTCCGCGCAGGACACCCTGAACCGGATCGTCTCCGCCCTGCGCGGCGGGCAGGACGAACTGCGGCGCGACAACGCCGCGCTGCAGACCGAGCGGACCCGGCTGTGGGAGACCATGGGCAGGCTCCAGGAGTACGCCGTGCTCACCGAGGCCCTGGACGGCGCGGTGGAGGAGCACATCGCCCGCGCCGCCGAGCCCGGCCGGGCCGACGCCCTGCGCGCCGACGTCCTCTTCCCCGTCCGGCAGAAGCACCAGGACCTGCTCACCCAGCTCGCGGTGTGCGCGCAGGGCTACCTCGCGATGGACGTGGTGCGGCGCAACAACGAGGAGTTGATCAAGGGCGTCGACCGGGCCGCGACCACCACCGTGTCGGCCCTGCGCATCGCCGTGATGCTGGCCTCGGCGCTGGAGCACCAGAGGAAGGTCGTCGAACAGGTCGACGCGCTGCGCGGGACGACGGAGGACCTGATCCGGGGCAACGCCGAGATGCTCGGCACGCAGAGCGGCGACGTCCAGCGGATCGCCGCCGACCCCGCGGTGGGCGCCGAGACCCTGCGCGCCGCCTTCCAGCAGATCCACCGCACCCTCGACGCGATCGACGCCTACAAGGTGCGCGCCACCGAGGCGATGGCGACCACCGTGGAGCACCTGACCGCCGAACTCCGGGCGGCCGACGCCTCCTTGGAGCGCAGCAGGACACAGGACGCGCTGGCGGGGGGCCGGTCGTGAGAGCACGCGTCCTCGCCGGCGCGCTCGCCGTGCTGACCCTGCTGACCGCCTGCACCGCGCGGCGGGCCGACGGCCCGGAGCCCGGCGCCCCGCGCCCCGGCACGCTGCGCGTCCTCGCCTCCAGCGAACTCGCCGACATGGCCCCGGTGCTGGAGCGGATCGCCGGTGACACCGGCGTCCGGGTCGAGCCCGTCTACACGGGCACCCTCGACGCGGTGCAACTGCTGGCCGAGGGCCGGGCGGACGGGCGCTACGACGCGCTGTGGCTGTCCTCCAACGACTATCTGCGGCTGCGTCCCGAGGCGGCCCGCAAGGTCGTCTCGGAGACACCGGTGATGGCCAGTCCGGTGGCGATCGGGGTGCGCGCCGCGACGCTCGACGCGCTGGGCTGGAAGCGGGACGACGTCACCTGGTCGCGGATCGAGCGGGCCGTCCGCGACGGCAGGCTGACGTACGGCATGACCGACCCGTCCCGCTCCAACTCCGGTTTCGCCGCGCTCGTCTCCGTGGCCTCCGCGCTGTCCGGCGCCCAGTCGGCGCTGACCGGGCGCGATGTCGCGCAGGCCACGCCGCGGCTCCGGGAGTTCTTCGCGGGGCAGCGGCTGACGTCGGGTTCCTCGGGCTGGCTGGCGGCGGCGTACAAGCGGCGCGGCACGGTCGACGCCCTGCTGAACTACGAGTCCGTCCTCAAGGGCGTCCCCGGTCTGACGGTGATCCGGCCCCGGGACGGCGTGGTCACCGCCGACTACCCCCTGTCGTCGCTGGCGTCGGCGGGCGCCGCGGCCCGCGAGGACGTCCGCCGCCTCGCCGAGGCGCTCCGCTCGCCCGGCGTCCAGCGGATGATCACCGAGCGCACCCTGCGCCGCCCGGTGGTCGCCTCCGTGCCGCCCGCGCCCGGCCTGGACCGCGCCCGGCGGCGTGAACTGCCCTTCCCCGGCAGCCGGTCGGTCGCCGACGGACTGCTCGACGCCTATGAGAACAAGCTGCGCCGGCCGTCCCGCACGGTCTACGTCCTGGACACCTCCGGCTCGATGCGGGGCGAGCGCCTGGCCCGGCTGAAGAAGGCGCTGACCGCTCTGACCGGTGACTTCCGCGAACGCGAGGAGGTCACGCTGATGCCGTTCGGGTCGGCGGTGAAGCGGGTGCGCAGCCATGTGGTGGACCCGGCCCGGCCGGGGGCCGGCGCGGCCGGCATCCGCAGGGACACCGAGGCGCTGGACGCGCGGGGCGACACGGCGATCTACACCTCGCTCCAGGCGGCCTACGACCATCTGGGCGCCGCCGGGGACACGTTCACCTCGATCGTGCTGATGACGGACGGCGAGAACACCGCCGGCGCCGACGCGGCGCAGTTCCGGGCGTGGTACGCCGGGCTGGACGCCGAGCGGCGGGTCACTCCGGTGTTCCCGGTCCTGTTCGGCGACTCCGACCGCGCCGAGCTGGAGTCCATCGCCGCTCTGACCGGCGGCCGCCTCTTCGACGGCCGTGAGGACTCGCTGGGCGGCGCCTTCGAGGAGATCCGTGGCTACCAGTAGAGCGGTGGCGTATCTGGAGTCCCGCAGGAACATCGCGGGGAGCGCGTGCGGGCTGGCCGGGCTCGCGCTCACCTTCACCGGCGCGGCGGGCGCGTACTGGCCGGTGGTGGTCGCGGGGCTGTACGGCGCGGGCGCGCTGATCGCCCCGCCGGAGCGGCCCGCGCCACCGGGGTTCCCCGGCGCGTCCGCGCGGCTGGAGGAGGTGCGGGGCGACTTCGAGGAGCTGCGCGGCTATCTGGCGGACGTCGAGCTGTCGGTGACCGCCGCCGCGCGGCTGCGTGAACTCACCGTGCTGCTGGAGGCGTTGCTCGACCGGGGCTGGCGGGCGGAGCTGCTCGCGCACGACCCGGAGGGCGCGCACGTGCTGGCGCGGATCGTGCGGCGCGACCTTCCCGAGGCGGTCGACAGCTTCGTACGGGCGCGCTGGTGGACGCGGATGACCCCGGGCGGGGAGGCGCCGGAGCTGCATCTGGAGCGTCAGCTCGGCCTGCTGCGCGGGGAAGCGGAGCGTCTGGCGGAGGGGCTGCGCGAGGCGGAGGCCCGCCGCCAGGCGTCGCACACGCGGTATCTGGAGGACCGGGACGGGGCGGTGTGACGTGCCGCCGGCCGCGGGGGGCGGCCGGTCCCGCGCTCGTGCCGCCGCGGCGCGGGCGGAGACGGCGAGGGCCTGTCGTCGCGCGTTCCGCCGGGGCGGGCGGAACGGGACGACAGGCCCACAGCCCCGTACGCCGTTGTACGGGACCTCGCCGGTCACAGGGGTGGTGCACCGCGGCCGGCCGTGACGATCTTGCTGGTCAGGGCACGCTCGGTCGACCGGCCGCGGAGTCTTCGGGGCCTCAGCCCAGGCGCTGCACCAGGGCGCGGTACTCGTCCCACAGTTCCTTCGGCGTGTGCTCGCCGAACGTGTTGAGGTGCTCGGGGACGAGGGCGGCCTCCTCGCGCCAGACCTCCTTGTCGACGCTGAGGAGGAAGTCCAGGTCGGCGTCGGCCAGTTCGAGGCCCTTGGTGTCCAGGGCCCCCTTGGCGGGCAGGATGCCGATCGGCGTCTCGACGCCCTCCGCCGTGCCGTCCAGCCGCTCGACGATCCACTTCAGGACCCGGCTGTTCTCACCGAACCCGGGCCAGACGAACGCGCCCTCGTCGTTCTTGCGGAACCAGTTGACGTAGTAGATCTTCGGCAGCCTGGACTGGTCCTTGTCCTTGGCCACGTCGACCCAGTGGGCCATGTAGTCGCCCATGTTGTAGCCGCAGAAGGGCAGCATCGCGAAGGGGTCGCGGCGCAGTTCGCCGACCTTGCCCTCGGCGGCGGCGGTCTTCTCACTGGCCACGTTGGCGCCGAGGAACACGCCGTGGTTCCAGTCGAAGGACTCGGTCACGAGCGGTACGGCGCTGGCGCGGCGGCCGCCGAAGAGGATCGCCGAGATCGGCACGCCCCGCGGGTCCTCCCACTCGGGCGCGATGATCGGGCACTGCGCGGCGGGTGTGGTGAAGCGGGCGTTGGGGTGCGCGGCGGGCGTCCCGGACGCGGGCGTCCAGTCGTTGCCCTTCCAGTCCGTCAGGTGGGCCGGGGTCTCCTCCGTCATGCCCTCCCACCACACGTCGTTGTCGTCGGTGAGGGCGACGTTGGTGAAGACGGAGTTGCCCCACAGCGTCTTCATCGCGTTGGCGTTGGTGTGCTCGCCGGTGCCGGGCGCGACGCCGAAGAAGCCGGCCTCGGGGTTGATGGCGTACAGGCGGCCGTCCGCGCCGAAGCGCATCCAGGCGATGTCGTCGCCGATGGTCTCGACGGTCCAGCCGGAGACCGTGGGCTCCAGCATGGCGAGGTTGGTCTTGCCGCACGCGGACGGGAAGGCGGCGGCGACGTACTTGGACTCGCCCTGCGGGGGCGTGAGTTTGAGGATCAGCATGTGCTCGGCGAGCCAGCCCTCGTCGCGGGCCATGACGGAGGCGATGCGCAGGGCGTAGCACTTCTTGCCGAGCAGGGCGTTGCCGCCGTAACCGGAGCCGTAGGACCAGATCTCGCGGGTCTCGGGGAAGTGCGAGATGTACTTGGTGGGGTTGCAGGGCCACGGGACGTCGGCCTCGCCCTCGGCGAGGGGGGCGCCCAGGGTGTGCACGGCCTTGACGAAGAAGCCGTCGGAGCCGAGTTCGTCCAGGACGGGCCGGCCCATGCGGGTCATCGTGCGCATGGAGACCGCGACGTAGGCGGAGTCGGTGATCTCGACGCCGATCGCGGACAGGTCGGAGCCGAGGGGGCCCATGCAGAAGGGGACGACGTACATCGTGCGGCCCTTCATCGAGCCGCGGAAGACGCCCTTCTCGCCCTGGAAGACCTCGCGCATCTCGGCGGGGTCCTTCCAGTGGTTGGTCGGGCCCGCGTCGGCCTCCTTCTCGGAGCAGATGAAGGTGCGGTCCTCGACGCGCGCGACGTCGGTGGGGTCGGAGGCGGCGTAGTAGGAGCCGGGGCGCTTGACGGGGTCGAGCTTGCGGAAGGTCCCCTTCGCGACGAGCTCCTCGCACAGGCGCTCGTACTCGGCCTCGGATCCGTCACACCAGACCACGTTGTCCGGCTGGGTCAGTTCGGCGATCTCGTTCACCCAGGAGATCAGCTCGCGGTGTTCGGTGGGGACGACGGGGGGAGCCGCGATGTCGCGCGCCACGGTTGCTCCTAAGAGAGGGATTTTGTCGTGATTGGTCTTGCTATGCCCTTGTCTGCCCCGTGGGGGCTGCGGCCCGGACGCTTCGCGGACTGGATCTTCAGCGCTCATCCGGTGCCGACCGCACTCATTTGATCATCCGACGGGTGCGCCCATATGTCCAGAGGGCATCACAGGTGAGCGGAGTGAGCATCGCCACTCCTCGCGATGTTTCCGAAGCGTCACCGTGACGTCACCCCTGGTACGCGCCCGTTCGGCCGGGCATGAGACGATGACCACTTCGGAACCCCATCTCGCCCCTCCGACGCGTAACTTACGGTTCCGTAGGTACCATTCAGGGCATGACCGCGCCCGTCCCCGACGCGCACACGGACACGCCGGCCACCGGCGGCGACTCCGGCGCGCCGTCCCTGCCGCACCAGCTCGCCCACACCGCCCAGCAGCTCGGCGAGGAGATCAAACCCAGACTCCGCGGCTGGCTGCACCTGGGCATGTTCCCGGCCGTCCTGGTGGCCGGGCTGGTGCTCACGGCCCTCGCCGACTCCCCCCGGGGCCGGCTGGCCTGCGGGATCTTCGTCCTGACGGCGTGCCTGCTGTTCGGCGTGAGCGCGCTGTACCACCGGGGCAACTGGAGCCCGCGCATGGACGGCATCCTGCGCCGCCTGGACCACGCCAACATCTTCCTGATCATCGCGGGCACCTACACCCCGCTGACGATGCTGCTGCTGCCGGGCGCCAAGGGCCAGTGGCTGCTGTGGGGCATCTGGGGCGCCGCTGCGGCGGGCATCGTCTTCCGCGTCTTCTGGGTCGGCGCGCCGCGCTGGCTCTACACCCCGTGCTACATCGCGATGGGCTGGGCGGCCGTCTTCTTCCTGCCCGACTTCCTGCGCGCCGGCGGCATCGCCGTCCTGGTCCTGGTGATCGTGGGCGGCCTCCTCTACAGCGCGGGCGGCGTGATCTACGGCCTCAAGCGGCCGAACCCCTCACCGCGCTGGTTCGGCTTCCACGAGGTGTTCCACTCCTTCACGCTCGCCGCGTTCATCACCCACTACATCGGGATCTCGCTGGTGGCCTACCAGCACACGTAGACGCACCCGGACGACCCGGCACCAGGGCCACGGCCGATCCGGCCGTGGCCCTTCCGCCCGCCGCTGGTGGGCGCTCGGCGCCCTGATCGCGAGCATGCTCACGCTCTGCTCCGACACGACGATCCTCAACGCGGCGCCGACGACGACGGCCGCCCGGCCGGGCGCCGGACGGACGGGCCCGGCGAGGGCACCGGACGGACGGGCCCGGCGAGGGCGCCGGCGACCGCGGCATGACTGCCGGACAGGCCGATGCCCGACAATGACTCCCATGACGCCCGCACGCACTCCGTCCCTGACCGAACACCCCGAGCCGGGGCTTCGCGAGCGGAAGAAGATCAAGACCCGGACGGCGATCCGCGAGGCGACGTACGCGCTCATCCGGGAACAGGGCTACGACGCCACCACGATCGAGCAGATCGCCGAACGCGCCGAGGTGTCGCCGTCCACGGTCTTCCGCTACTTCCCCACGAAGGAGGACATCGTGCTCACCGACGAGTACGACGCCCTCCTGCTGGCCGAACTGCGGGCCCGCCCGGCCGGCGAACCGTGGACGGACTCCCTGCGGTACGTGATGCGCACGGCCATCGACATCGGCATGCAGCAGGAACCCGAGATCACCCGGCTGCGCTCGCACCTGATGGCGCGGGTCCCGGCGGTGCGCTCGCGGATGACGGAGAGCATGTCCGTCACCGGCCGGCTGCTCGCCGACGCCGTCGCCGAGCGCACCGGACGCGAGGGGGACGGCCTGGAGGTGCGGGTGTACACGATGTCCCTGATCGGCGGCCTCGCGGAGATCGCGCTGTACTGGGCGGAGAACGGCTTCCGCGACGACCTGCGGACGCTCCTCGACCGGGCGCTCACCGTCCTGGAGCACGGCCTGACCGTGGAGAACCCCTGAGGAACGGGCCGCCGCCCATGGCATCCTGACCGCGTGAACGGTCCCGAGATCCACGTCGAGTTCGCCCCCGAGCTGCGCCTCTTCCTCCCCGGCGCCCGGCGCTCCGGCACCGGCCCCGTCACCGTCGACGGGGTCGCCACCCTCGGCCACGTGGTCGAGTCCCTCGGTGTCCCGCTGACCGAGGTCGGCACCCTGCTCGTGGACGGCCGCGAGGTACCGGTCTCCCACGTCCCGGCCGCGGGCGAGTCCGTCGCGGTCCGGCCCGTCGCACGCCCCCAGCCGGTGCCCGGCGCCCCCTTGCGCTTCCTGCTCGACGTCCATCTCGGCACCCTCGCCCGCCGGCTGCGCCTCCTCGGCGTGGACACCGCCTACGAGTCGACCGACCTCGGCGACCCGGCCCTCGCCTCCCTCTCCGCCGCCGAGCGCCGGGTGATGCTCAGCCGCGACCGGGGACTCCTGCGCCGCCGCGAGCTGTGGGCCGGCGCGTACGTCTACAGCACCCGCCCCGAGGACCAACTGCACGACGTACTCGGCCGGTTCCGCCCCGAGCTGCGGCCCTGGACGCGCTGCACCGCCTGCAACGGCCTGCTGAGGGCGGCCACCAAGGAGGAGGTCGCCGACCGGCTGGAGGGCGGCACCCGGCGCTCGTACGACGTCTTCGCCCAGTGCGCCTCGTGCGGACGCGCCTACTGGAAGGGCGCGCACCACGAGCAGCTGGTGGCCATCGTGGAGCGCGCCCTCGCGGACTACGCGGACTGACGCCGCGCGCTCAGCCGTTCAGCGCGGCCCGCAGCCGCTCGGGGTCCGTGGTCGGGGCGTCGCAGGTGAAGTCGCGGCAGACGTACGCGGCGGGCGCGCCCTGGCGCAGCGTCCGGTCGGCGAGCAGCGGGAACTCCCCGCTGTCCGGGGTGCCCGCCGCCACGACCGCGCCGGGGGCGGTGCCCAGCAGTGCCGTACGGTGCAGGGCGCGCGTCGCCTCGTCCGTGAGCGCGGGGCCGACGACGGCGACCTCGCGGGGCCCGTCGAGCCGGGCCTCGGCCACCGCGAGACCCCAGCCGATGAAGCGCGGGACGCGCGGCCCGAGCGTCTTGACCACGCCCAACGCCCGCTCCGCGGCGTGGCGGTGGGGCGCGGAGGCGGTCTGCGCCGCATAGCCGAGGAGGGCTCCGGCGGCCGCGCTCCAGCCGGAGGGCACGGCGTTGTCGGTGGGGTCCTGCGGGCGGCGGATCAGCCGCTCGGCGTCGGCGGCGGTGTCGTAGAGGGCGCCCGACTCCTCGTCGCTGAAGCGGGTGAGGACGTGGTCGAGCAGGAACCCGGCGAAGTCCAGCCAGACGCCTTCCCCGGTGACGGAGGCGAGCGCGAGGAAGCCCTCGGCGACATCGGCGTAGTCCTCCAGGACACCGGAGTTGGCGCCGGCCTGCCCGTCCCTGCTGGTGCGGGTGAGGCGGGCCTGGTCGTCGAAATGCAGCCGGACGAGCAGGTCGGCGGCGCCGAGCGCGGCCTCCACGAGGTCGGGGCGGTCGAAGTAGGCGCCGGTCTCGGCGAGGGCGGCCACGGCCAGCCCGTTCCAGGCGGCGACGACCTTGTCGTCACGGCCCGGTGCGGGCCGTCCGGCGCGGTGGCTCAGCAGCCGCTCGCGCACGGAGGCGATCCTCGCCGCGTCGAACACCTCGTCCTGCCGGGGGAGTTGCAGCACGGAGGCGCCGTGCTCGAAGGTGCCCTCCTCGGTCACCCCGAAGTGGCGCGCGGCGAGTCCGGCGTCCTCGTCCCCGAGGACCTCGCGCAACTGCGCGGGCGTCCACACGTAGTACGCGCCCTCGACGTGCCGCCCGCTGCCGTCGTCGCTGTCGGCGTCGAGCGCGGAGGCGAAACCGCCCTCGCCCGTGCGCAGTTCACGGACCATGAAGTCGGCCGTCTCCAACGCCACACGCCGGGCGAGCTCGGAGCCGGTGGCCCGCCAGAGGTGGGCGTAGACGCGGCAGAGGAGCGCGTTGTCGTACAGCATCTTCTCGAAGTGGGGCACCACCCAGTCCCGGTCGACGGAGTAGCGGGCGAAGCCGCCGCCGAGCTGGTCGTAGATGCCGCCCCGCGCCATCCGCTCACAGGTGTCCTGGGCCATCTGGAGCGCGCCCTCGGCGCCGGTGCGCGCGTGGTGGCGCAGCAGGAACTCGATCACCATGGAGGGCGGGAACTTGGGCGCGCCGCCGAATCCGCCGCGCTGCGGGTCGTACTCGCGCGTCAGCCCGAGCAGTGCCTGTGACAGCTCCTGCTCACCGGGGGCCTCGGGGCCGCCGTAGGAGATCTCGCGTCCTGCGAGGTCGCGCACGATCTTCCCGGCGACCTCGGCCACCTCGTCGCGCCGGTCCGTCCAGGCGCCGCGCACACCCTCCAGCACCTGGCGGAAGGACGGCATGCCCTGGCGGGGTGCGGGCGGGAAGTAGGTACCGAAGTAGAAGGGCTCCCCGTCCGGCGTCATGAACACGGACATCGGCCAGCCGCCCTGCCCGGTGGCGGCCTGGACGGCCTCCATGTAGACGGCGTCGACGTCGGGGCGTTCCTCGCGGTCGACCTTGACGGACACGAAGTGCTCGTTCAGGTACGCGGCGGTGTCGTCGTCCTCGAAGGACTCGTGGGCCATGACGTGGCACCAGTGGCAGGCGCTGTAGCCGACGCTCAGGAACACGGGGACGCCGCGCCGCCGGGCTTCTTCGAAGGCATCCGGTGTCCACGGCCACCAGTCGACCGGATTGTCAGCGTGCTGAAGCAGATAAGGCGAGGTCACACCAGCCAACCGGTTCATACGCCCCAGCCTCTCACAGCGTCCGCCACGACCGGTGAAACACTGACGAGCCCGCCTCACCCGGCCGGATTGCCCTCATGCGCCATGACGTGGCGGTCGACCCCTTCCCTTCCGAGTGAGCGGTGTGCAACCGCCGTCCGGACGTCATCGTCTGTCGGGCGGAGACCATCGACCTCACGCCCACCCGCCCCGAGCACGTGCTCCTGGTCGTCGAGGTGGTGTCGCCCGGCTCGGAGACCACCGACCGGATCGTGAAGACTGGCGACCAATTGCTCCAGCCGGGTCTGGAGGTCGCGCCGTTCGGAACTCTGGGGGAACAACGATCCGAAGGAAGTGTCCTCGGGTACCGTGCACGCCTCCCACCCCAAGGACTTGACCTTCGGCTGCTCGGTCGCTGCCACTCCGGCGGCGTACGCGGTCAGGTCGACACCCGCACCGGCGTGGGCCACCTCCTTCCGATCGGACGCGACCCAGTCACTGACCGAGGTGAGCGCCGCGAGGGCCAGTTCCGCAGGCCCGTCCATCATCACCCGCGCCCAGTCGGCCGCACTCGGCTCACCCTCCGGGGTGCGACGCAACCTGCACAACTCGTCGGCCAGCGCCTCCACACGGGTGGCCCAGGTCTCCCCTCCGATCGCACCACGCTTGTAGGAGACCTGCCGGAGATCGGCCGGTCCCGGAACGTACCCGTGGTGAGCACCAAGCGCGGCCCCGATGGCCTCGGCAGTCTCCGCCGAGGCGCCCCACTTCACCAGCAGTTTCCGTACGTACAGCGCGCTGATCAGCCCGTGCGCCACATCCGTCCGCGCCCCCGAACTCCTCGGACCTTCCCGCAACCGGTCGATGGCAGCGTGATCGGACTCTGGCAGCAGCGTCTTGGCGACGTCCGCCCTCAACCCCTGGAAGGTGGGTGAACACTTGCCCAGGTCGTGCAGTCCCGCCAGCCTCGCGGCCCACTCCCGCGCGTCCCCGAGCGGCTCCAGCGCCGCTTCCAGACGGTTCCTGAGGTAGGGCCCGAGGCATAGGTCGAACAACTGGTACGCCACTTCCGCGGTGTCCAACGCATGACAGATGAGGGGGTGCGGCCGACAACCGTCGCCCAGCTTCCCCCAGATCAGACGGACGTCGACTGGCAGGCGGAATTCACCGTTCGAGAGAGACACGACGCCCACCCAACCAAGTGCCGGACTCCGACGGGCGGGGATTCCGTTCCTCACCCCCTGCGAACCGCCACTCCACCAGTCCCGCCTGCTGTTCTCGCGACGGGCCGAGAGGGCTCCCCCGCCATGTCGACCTCGGAGTACGCGGAGCACCGCAAGCCCTCGCTCCCCGACAAACCCTCTCCCTATAATAGACAATGTATTACACTAGGGCCATGAAGCCATCCCGCCCCGGAACCACCGAGAACATCTCTGTGTCCATGCCCACCGAGCTGGTCGGCGAGCTCCGCTCCCGAACCGGCCGACGCGGGCTGTCCAGCTACATCACCGAGGCTGTCAGGCACCAGCTCGCCATGGACGGGCTCGCGGAGATCGTGGCGTCCCATGAGGAGGAGCACGGCTCGCTCACGGAGCAGGAGATCGAAGCCGCTCGTCGCGAGCTGTTCGGAGACGTGAACACCGAGGATGTCGAGCGGGGCGCTGCGTGAAGGAGCAGTCGGCCCGGTCGCTGGTGCTCGACTCGGAGGCGCTCTCACTGCTCCTGCGCAACGACCGCGGTATGGCGGCTCGCATCGAGGCATCCCGGCAGGTCGGGGTTCCCGTCCTCGTGTCCGCGCTGACCATTGTTGAAGCCGTACACGGGAAGACCGATCTGGCACGCTTGAAGTGGGTGCTCTCCCGGCTGCGGGTGGAACCAGTCAGCCAGGAGGACTCGCTGACCGCGGTGGCGTTGCTTCAGGACGCAGGCGGTCTGCACGGACACCAGTACGCGATCGATGCCCTCGTCGCCGCGCTCGCGCTCCGCACCCCGGCCCCCGTGATCGTCCTGACCTCCGACCGTGACGACTGGTCGAAGCTCTGCGGGAAGCGCGTGATCATCAGAGACGTGTAGCACCACCGACTACTGGGTCTGCGAGTTCACTGGCACCAGTGGCAGGCGCTGTAGCCGACGCTCAGGAACACGGGGACGCCGCGCCGCCGGGCTTCTTCGAAGGCATCCGGTGTCCACGGCCACCAGTCGACCGGATTGTCAGCGTGCTGAAGCAGATAAGGCGAGGTCACACCAGCCAACCGGTTCATACGCCCCAGCCTCTCACAGCGTCCGCCACGACCGGTGAAACACTGACGAGCCCGCCTCACCCGGCCCCGGCTCGGAGACCACCGACCGGATCGTGAAGGTGGACCAGTACGCCAAGGCCGGCATCCCCTTCTACTGGCGGGTCGAGCAGGCCGCCACCGGGATTCCGATCGTGTACACCTACGTCCTCGATCCCGCCACCCATGCCTACCGGGACGGCGAGATCTTCACCGGCACCGTGAAAGCCACCGCACCCTTCGCCTTCACGGTGGATCTTGGGGACATGTAGAGAACGGAAGAGTCGGGTGGAAGTTCGACGGTGACAGGCTGACCGGCGGCGGCGACCTTCTCACCGCGGATGGCGCCGGCGATGCCCGGCTCGCGCATCAGCCGTTCGACGGTGCGGCGGGCCACCGCGTGACCCCGCCGGTTCAGCTCCCGCCGGATCTTCCGGGCCCCGCGGAAACGGCAGTTGTCGGTGTGGACCTGCCGGACCAGCTCCTTGAGTTCCGTGTCCCGCACGGAACCGGCGGACGGGAGGCCGCTCGCGTCTCGTGGGCGCCGCAGGGGGGAAGGGGCGATCTCGCAGTCGTGCTCGGTGAGC
>NZ_AGBF01000027.1 GCF_000225525.1 Streptomyces zinciresistens K42
CGCGTGGGGGCGCGGGCGGCGCGGGGCGCCCGGTGTCAGACGGCGAGCCGGCGTTCCAGGAACGCCACGCCCTGGTCGACGGCGAGCAGGCGCCAGGACTGCTTGGCCATGTCGTTGAGGGCGGACTCCCAGGCGCCGTCCCCCGCGTCGGGGGACAGGGAGGCGAGCAGGATGGTCGCGTACTCGTACCCGGTCCGTGCGGCGACGGCGGCCCATTCGGCGGCGCCGGCGCGGTCCGCCTGGACGGCGCGGGCGGCCCTGGCGAAGTGGTCGCGGCTCTGCTCGTCGAGCCGCAGGGCGTCGGCCAGCAGGCGTACGGTGTCCTGCCGCGGCCGTTCGACGCGCCCGTGTTCGAGGTCGCGGATGGCGCGCACGCTCAGCGCCGAGAAGTCGGCGAGCTGCTGCTGGGTGTACCCCTCCCGGATGCGGTGGAACTGGAGCAGAGATCCGAAGGGGCTGGTTCTGGTGGGCGTGGTCACGGTTCCTGTCCCCCGTCTCGTGCCTCGGTGCCTCGGTGTCTCGGTGTCTCGGTGTCTCGGTGTCTCGGTGCCTCGGTGCCTCGGTGCCTCGGTGCCTAGGTACTTCGGTGCCTAGGTACTTCGGTGTCTCGCGCCTCGGTACTTCGGCGCCTCGGCGCCTCGGTGCCTCGGCGTCTCGCGTTCCGCCGCCAGGGAGGGGCGCTCACTGCCAGCCGGTGGTGTCCTTGCCGGCGGTCGGGTCGGCGGAGGGGGTGGCGGTGGTCTCGTCGGCGACGACCCGCATGCCGGCGCCGGCGGACCCGGCGTGCGCGCCGACCGCGGCGAGGCCGACGGCGGGCACCGCGACGAGGGCGAGAGTGGCGGCGAACTTAGCGACAATGTTGGACATAGCGGACATGAAACGGCCTCCTGACCGACGGTGCGGCGAATGGATCGTGGGGATCTGCCGGGAGGCCGCGTGCGGGCCTCCGGGTCCCGGTGACGTCCGCCCCGTGGAGGGCTTCCGTCTTCCGGTGCCACCACTCTCGGCCCGGCGCCGAGCGTCTGTCAGCTCGCGGACGTGTCCTCATCCGGCAGCCGCATAGTCCGTCCATCGCCACCAGGGTGTTCCAGGAGGCGGTCGAAGTACACCCCCACGAGCGCCGCCGAGCAGCTGGTGATCCGGCTCCTGCGCAGCGCGGGCACGCGCGCGACGCTGCGCCGCGAGACCGCGAGCGCGGACTCCTCGGCGACCAGGAGGGACTCGGCGGTGACGTAGACCCCGACGGTCAGCGCCTGCCCGCCGCACGGGTGGACGCTCACGTGCTCGACACCCTCCGCGGACGTGGCCTGCGCGATGAACTGTGCGGCCAGATCGTCCGGCACCCGGAAGTCGCGGGGCGTGTGCAGGCGCACATGAATGAGATGCATCCTCCGACACTCGGCAAGCAACCCGGCACCGGCAAGCCGGAAAGCTGGACGCTTTCTGCCAGTGCCTGAAATGGCCACCTTCCCCGGCAATGGAACCCTCGGGATTTCTCCGGGAACTGGTGACACCCGGGTATGCGTGCTTGGATGTCCCCCGTTGTCGAACAGCCAACAGCCCGGGGGAGAGCATGGTTTTGGCTGCACTCGGTCTTGACCGGACCTGTGAATCCGTCTACCGCGCACTGCTCGCCCGGCCGCGGTCCGGCCTGGGCGAACTGCGGCGGGAGCTGGGCCTTTCGGACGCGGACCTGCGCGGCGCGCTCGACAAGCTCAGTGAACTGGCCCTGATCCGGACCTCCTCAGAGGCTCCGCACTCCTTTCGGGCCGTGGATCCGGAGATCGGTGTGCAGGCGCTCATCGCACGCCAGCAGGAACGTTTGGCCACCGAGCAGCAGCGCATCGAGCAACTCCGGCTCGCGGCCGCCCATCTGACGGCGGAGTTCTCGCTGGCCCGGCCGCGGCACCTCACCGAGGAGGTCGAACGCCTCGACAGCATCGAGGAGATACGCGACCGCATCAGCATCCTCGTCAAGGACGTCGCCTCGGACGTGATGACGCTGGCGCCGGACGGCGCCCAGACCACGGAGAACATGGAGGCGGCCCATCCCCAGGACCTGGAACTGCTCGGACGCGGGGTGCGGATGCGGACCGTCTATCTGGACAGCGTGCGCAACAGCCCCGCGACGAACGCCTACGCGAAGTGGCTCACCGGGCTGGGCGGCGAGGTGCGTACCGCCCCGTCCCTGCCCATCCGCCTGATGATCCTGGACCACCGCACGGCCATCGTGCCGACCGACGAGGAGGACAGCGGGGCCGGCGCGCTGGTGCTGACCGGGAGCGGCACCCTGACCGCCCTGAGCGCCCTCTTCGAGACCCTCTGGGAGAACGCCGTGCCGCTCGGGACGGCGGCCCGCGACCGCAACGAGCGCGGTCTGACGCCCCAGGAGGCGGAGGCTCTGCGCCTGTTGAGCCGCGGGCTGACCGACGAGGTGGTCGCCAAGCGGCTCGGGGTCTCCCCGCGCACCGCGCGGCGCATCGCGGCCGACCTGATGGAACTCCTGGGTGCCCGCAGCCGCTTCCAGGCCGGTTGCCGGGCCGTGGCGAGAGGGTGGCTCGATGGGGACGAATGACGGTGGAATAAGGGCGGCCGGTTCGTGGCGGCGGAACTTCCGGGCGGATATCGCGGCCCGATCGCGGCGCCCCGGGAATTCCCCCGCGGCCGGAAAGAAACCGGCCATTCCTGCACCCGCCGAGTTCCCTTCGGCCCCTGTAGGGCGGTGTTCTGCCGGTCGGCCGCCGCCGCAACTGCCGCCCGTGGCGCGACCGGGCGCCTAGCCTGCTGCCCTTGTGAGCGGCTGCGAATCCGTCGCGGCCGTGCGTGTCCGTCCAGGTGGTCTCGCGCCGTCCGACGGCGGTGCCCGGGACCGCTCCACAGTGAAGGAGTCGTCATGAAGAACTCGACCAGAACGGCTGCGGCGACCGGGGCCGCGGCCCTGCTCGCCGCCGGATTCCTCGCGGCGGGTGCCGGCGCGGCCGGCGCCGCCCCCGCCAAGGCCGAGCGCATCACCTCGGCGGCGCAGCTGACGGCGAGCATCCAGCAGGCCGCGGCGGCGGAGCTGGCGGACGGCGGCGCGGACCTGAGCACGAACCCCGTCGGCCGGGCCGCCGTGGCCCCCTTCTGACCCACGGAGGGCGGGAACCGTGGACGAGGACGAGGTCCCGACGAGCTGGTGTCCCAGCGGTGAGGCGCACGCGCCCGAGGCGGTCGTCCTCGGGGTGCGGTCCGGGCAGGACGGGGCGGTGGTCTACCTGGCCGACCCCGTGCCCGCGTCGCGGGTGCTGGGCGAGGTGCCCGAGGGGGTGGACCCGCGCCGCATCCTGCGGTTCGCCTCGCACTGCGTCAGCGGCTGCGTGAACCGCAGGGGCGACGACTGCACGCTGGTCGAGCGGGTGCTCGCGAAGCCTCCGGCCGGGGCGGCCGGGGTCCCGCGGTGCCATCTGCGCACCCGGTGCCAGTGGTGGAGCCAGAGCGGCGTCGACGCCTGCCGGCGCTGTCCGGCCGTCTCGACCCGGCACCGGGCCGACGACGAGCTGGCCGAGCTGATCGCGGATCCCGCGACGACCCGCGAGCAGTTGGACGCCTGGATCGCCGCCGAGGCGGGCTGAGTCCGCGGGGCCTTCGCCGGTTCCGCGGCGAAGGCCCACGTCCCGCGCGCGCGGCGCGGGGCGCTCAGCCCTCCCCGGGGAGCTCGAAGGTGCCGTACTCGGGGCGCCCTGCCAGGGCGTAGGAGTTGATGGCCACCCCCTTGCCCGTGACGCTGCCGCCGGTGTGCCGGAAGGCGGTGGGCCGGGCGCCCTCGGGGAACAGGCGGTGGCCGGTGCCGAGCACGACGGGGAACGTCAGCAGGTGCAGGGTGTCCACGAGGTCCAGCGCCAGCAGGGAGCGGACGAGGGCGCCGCTGCCGTGCACCTGGATCTCGCCGTCGGTGCGCTCCTTGAGGGCGCCCACCTCCTTGCCGAGGTCGCCCGCGAGCACCGTGGTGGACTCCCAGGCGGGGTCGGTGAGGGTGGCGGAGGGGACGTACTTCGGCAGGGTGTTCAGCTTGGCGGCGACCGGGTCGGCGGGATCGGTGACCTTCGGCCAGAACGAGGCGAAGATGTCGTACGTGCGGCGCCCGAGGAGGAAGGCGGCCGGACGGGTGAAGACCCCGCCGACGAAGCGGCCGAAGTCCTCGTCGTTGTAGGGGAAGCTCCAGCCGCCGTGCGGGAAGCCGCCGCGGGTGTCCTCCTCCGCGCCGCCGGGCGCCTGGTAGACGCCGTCGAGCGTGACGAAGAGGGTGGAGACGAGCGTGCCCATGGGGAGTGCCTCTTTTCCGGGGTGAGTCCTGCTGTCATCACCTCAGACCCCCCGGGCACCCGCAACTCATCGGTGGCGGGCCGGGGGACGCGGCGTCCGGTGGCCGCCGGTGGCGCGGTGCGGGCCGCGCGGGGACGCACGCGTGACGATGATCGAGGTGGCCTCCGCGGTCGCGCATCTCGCGGGGCGGGGTTCGTCACGGGTGCCGAGTTCACCGTCGACGGCCCTCACGCGGCGTGCGGGCCGTGGGGCGCGCCGGTGCTGTCCCGCCCGTCGCGCCCCACGGGTACCGCGCCCGCGGGGGGCTGTCAGCCGCCGAGCTCCTGGTGGCGGGCGGTGAGCCCGGCCGCGCCCGCCTCCGTCAGCGAGCCGTGCAGCCGCAGCCGGGAGATGCCGCCGTCGGGGAAGATGTCCACGCGCGCGTGCGTGCCGACGGCGGGGACCGGCAGGACGAAGCGGTGGTTGGTGTCGGGCTGGAGGCGGGTGCGTTCGAGGACGGGCGTCCACGCGCCGTCCTCGCCGTCGCGGACCGAGACGGCCGCCCAGCCGGCGCTGTTGCCCTTGAGGTACGCCGTGTCGATCTCGACCGCCCGGATCAGGCACTGCGCGGCCAGCCGGTAGTCGATCCAGTCGTTGCCCCGGTCGCGGCGCCTGCGGGTCTCCCAGCCGTCGTCCATCTTGCGCGAGCGGCCCGGCTGGATGGTGTGGGTGGCGGGCGAGTAGAAGAGGTCGGAGGCGTCCTCGACCCGGCCGCCGTTCTCCAGGGCGACCACGTCGAAGGTGCCGAGGACCTCCAGCCAGCGGGGGTCGGGCACGACCTCGCCGTGGACGCGCAGCCGGGCGATGCCGCCGTCGGGGTGCTGGCTGACCCGCAGATGGGTGAAGCGCGCCTCGGCCGCCACGGCGAACCCGTTCGCGGCGTGGCCGCCGACGGGTGTGCGCGGGACGAGGGTCGTCCACTTGACGTCGTCGGCGAGCAGTTCCTCCGGCGACGGGGCGCCGGCCACCGCCGTGGCCTCGACGGACACGGCCTGCGGGTAGTTGCCGCGGAAGTGGGCGGTGTCGACGACGATCCCGCGGATCACGCCGGGCGTGCCGAGGCGTATCAGCGCCCAGTCGTGGTCCTCGGCGGTCGGCCAGGGGTGGTCGGCGGAGGCGCCGCGCCGCCGGCGGGTCTCCCAGCCGTCCATGATCTTGCCCTTGTGCCCGAAGCGCTCGGGGTCGAACTCGGCCCGCTCGGGCACCAGCAGGTTCTCGCGCTGGGCGAAGAACTCGTCGTTGGCGGCGATGACTCCGGCGCCGAGGCGGCGGTCGGCGAGGTCGGCGTACCGGGTGAAGGGGAAGTCGGCGGTGCGGTAGTCCGCGTAGGGGTCGCCGCCGCTGTAGGGGTGGGCGTCGCCGGTGAACGTGGGGATCGCCGTCACGGTGATCAGGTCTGCCTTTCGGGCTCGATGGGTGGGATTCAGCTGGTGCGGGTGAGCAGCCGCCCCTTCGGGTCGGTGAACTCGCCGCCCGCGACGATGCGTTCGCCGCGCAGCCAGGTGGACTTCACGACGCCGTGCAGCGTCCTGCCCGCGTACGCCGTCACGCGGTTGCGGTGCTGGAGGGCGGCCGGGTCGACGGTGAACGCGGCGTCGGGTGCGAGGACGGCGAAGTCGGCGTCGCGGCCGGGGGCGATGGCGCCCTTGCGGTCGTCGAGTCCGACGAGTTCGGCGGTGCGCGTGGACATCCAGCGCACGACGTCCTCCAGGCCGTGGCCGCGCCTGCGGGCCTCGGTCCACACGGCCGCCAGGCTGAGCTGGAGTCCGGAGATCCCGCCCCAGGCGGTGGCGAAGTCGTCGGTCTTCAGGTCGGCGGTGGAGGGCGAGTGGTCGGTGACCACGCAGTCGATGGTGCCGTCGGCCAGCGCCTGCCAGAGCAGGTCCTGGTTGGCGGCCTCGCGGATCGGCGGGCAGCACTTGAACTCGCTGGCGCCGTCGGGGACTTCCTCGGCGGTGAGGGTGAGGTAGTGCGGGCAGGTCTCGACGCTGATCCGGACGCCCTCGCGCCGGGCCCGCGCGATCAGCGGCAGGGCGTCGCCGGAGGACAGGTGCAGGACGTGCACGCGGGCGTTCAGCCGGGCGGCCTGCGCGATCAGTTGGGCGATCGCGGTGTCCTCGGCGTCGCGCGGGCGCGAGGCGAGGAAGTCGGCGTACCGGGGGCCGCCGTGCCGCGGGGCCGCGTCGAGGTGGCGGGGGTCCTCGGCGTGCACGATGAGCAGGCCGCCGAAGGAGGTGATCTCGGCCAGGGAGCGGGCGAGCCCGTCCTGGTCGAGGTGCGGGAACTCCTCGACGCCGGACGGGGAGAGGAACGCCTTGAAGCCGAGGACGCCGGCCTCGTGCAGGGGGCGCAGGTCCTTGACGTTGCCGGGCAGGGCGCCGCCCCAGAAGCCGACGTCGATGTGGGCCTTGTCGGCGGCGACCTCGCGCTTGACGCGCAGGCCGTCGACGGTGGTGGTCGGCGGGAGGGAGTTGAGGGGCATGTCGACGAGGGTGGTGATGCCGCCGGCCGCCGCGGCGCGGGTGGCGGTCCAGAAGCCCTCCCACTCGGTGCGGCCGGGGTCGTTGACGTGCACGTGCGTGTCGACCAGGCCGGGCAGCAGGACGTCGTCGCCGAGTTCCTCCAGCCGGGCGCCGGGCGGGACGTCGGCGTCGTGGCCGAGTACGGCCGTGATCGTGCCGGCGGAGACGGCGACCGAGGCGGGCCGCGTCCCTTCCGGGGTGATGACGCGCGTGGAGCGCAGCACCAGTTCGGCGTCGGACACCCGTACCCCTCTCTGCCGCCCCGTTGCTTCCGCGAGGCGGAATTCAACTTTCTGTTGAAAGTCTCATCCCCCGCCCCCGCGCCGTCAAGGGCACACTTCTCCCCGGTGCACCCGCCACGGCACCTCTGGACGTTTCCACAAAGCGGAAATACAATTCCGACAGGTAGAACGTAGTGACGCACAAACGGGAAGTCGACCGACCCGCGGGTAGGCTTCTGCCTTCCCACCGGTCCCGAAAGGAACGCGCCGTGCCGACGTCCAGCGCCAGCACCACCGACTCCGCCAGGTCCAGCGGCGGCGGGGTCCAGTCACTAGAGCGCGCCTTCGACCTGCTGGAGCGGATGGCCGACGCGGGCGGCGAGGTCGGCCTGAGCGAGCTGTCCGCCAGCAGCGGGCTGCCGCTGCCCACCATCCACCGTCTCATGCGCACCCTGGTCGCGTGCGGGTACGTCCGCCAGCAGCCCAACCGCCGCTACGCCCTGGGCCCCCGGCTGATCCGCCTCGGCGAGTCCGCCTCCCGGCTGCTGGGCACCTGGGCCCGCCCGTACCTCGCCCGGCTGGTCGAGGAGACCGGCGAGACGGCGAACATGGCCCTGCTGGACGGCGACGAGATCGTCTACGTCGCGCAGGTGCCCTCCAAGCACTCCATGCGGATGTTCACCGAGGTCGGCCGGCGCGTCCTGCCGCACTCCACGGGCGTCGGCAAGGCCCTGCTCGCCGGGTTCCCGCCGCAGGAGGTGCGGGCGCTGCTGGCGCGCACCGGGATGCCGGCCGCCACGGAGCGGACGATCACCACGCCGGACGGCTTCCTCGCGGCGCTGGAGGACGTGCGGCGCACCGGTTACGCGGTCGACGACAACGAACAGGAGGTCGGGGTGCGCTGTCTCGCGGTGCCCGTCCCCGACTCCCCCACCGCCGCCGCCCTCTCGATCTCCGGCCCGGCCGGACGGGTGACCGAGGCGGCCACCGACAAGATCGTGCCGGTGCTCCTCCAGGTCGCCGCCGAACTGTCCGAGGCACTGGCCACCCAGAACAGCGCCTGACCCGCAGGGCGGCCGGCCCGGAAGGGACACGGGCGCCGCCGCCCGTGGCGCGGGCGAGCGGGCGGGGGCATCCGGGCCGGGCGGCCCCCGCCACCGGCCCTCCTCAGCCGCGTCCGCGCGCGGGCGGGCCGAACAATTCGACGGCGTCCCGCACCTGGGTGAGCCCCGGGGACAGCGCGCTCACCGATCCGATGGCCCCGGCGATCAGCAGCAGCGATCTGCGCAGCCGGGGCGGCTCGGGCCGCCCCGAGAGGGCCATCGCCGCGAGCGCCGCCAGTTCGTCCTCGGCGATCCCCCGGTCGGGGAACTCCGAAGGATGCGCGGCGAGTTCGCGGCGCAGCCGGGACACGGCCGTCCGCAGTCGCACCACCCTCGGGTCCTCGTCGCTGCCCGTCACCGGCCTCTGCCTCACGCTCCGCACCACAGCTCTCCCCCTCGCACGCCGTTGTGCGCCCGCGGTCGCGCAACCCCCTCCAAGCACCCCTCGCGGCAACTCGGGCGCCGGGACGCCGGTCAGTAAACGCCACCCGGTATCCGAGCACCACCACGCGGACGCAAATTCAGCCCCGCGGGGGGCGAGCACGCGCGCATGTGTCAGGTATGCAGGAGGCATGACGCAAGAACAGGCGCCCCAGGTGGCCGGAGTGCTCCTCGCGGCCGGGGGCGGTCGACGGCTCGGCGGACGGCCCAAGGCACTGCTCACCCACCGCGGCCGGCCACTGGTCGAGCACGCCGCGGGCGTGCTGCGGGCGGCGGGCTGCGCCCGGGTGCACGTGGTGCTCGGCGCGCGGGCCGAGGCGGTGCGCGCGCGGGCCCGGCTGGACGGCTGCGTCCTGGTGGACAACCCGGACTGGGCCGAGGGGATGGGCTCCTCGCTGCGCGCCGGGCTGCGCTCGCTGGCGGGCACCGGGGCACGGGCGGCGCTGGTGTCGCTCGTCGACCAGCCCGGCATCGGCGCGGCGGCCGTCGCGCGCGTGCTCGGCGCCTTCGAGGACGAGACGTCGCTCGTCTCGGCCGCCTACGACGGGGTACGCGGCCATCCGGTGCTGTTCGGCGCGGCCCACTGGGCGGGGATCGCGGCGGGCGCGACGGGCGACCAGGGGGCACGCGCGTATCTGCGGGCGCACGCCGGGACGCTCACGCTGATCGAGTGCGGGGACCTCGCCGAGCCGTACGACATCGACACACCGGACGATCTGGCCCACCTTGAGTGAGGGGGGTGGCACGGGGAGCCACCTTGCCTCGACCCGGAGAGTCTCGACATCAACAAACCATTGAACTTCCACCATGAGGAAACTAGTATCCACTGATCAGAAGCGCTCGTCCCCTCCACGGGCGCCGTCCGACGTATCCGCGCAGACTGGCACCCGGTGCCGGTCCGGCAGTTCGTCCTCGTAGCCCGCTGAAGGAAGTGACAGCTCATGTCCGCACCAGCGCCGTCCCCGCTGGCCATCGTCGGCGCCGAGCCCCTGCCCCGGCAGGAGGAGGTCCTCACGGACGCGGCCCTCGCCTTCGTGGCCGAGCTGCACCGCCGCTTCACGCCGCGCCGTGACGAACTCCTCGCCCGCCGCGCCGAGCGCCGCGCCGAGATCGCCCGCACGTCCACGCTCGACTTCCTCCCGGAGACGGCCGCCGTGCGCGCGGACGACTCCTGGCGGGTGGCGCCCTGCCCGCCCGCCCTGCTGGACCGCCGTGTCGAGATCACCGGTCCCACCGACCGCAAGATGACCGTCAACGCCCTCAACTCCGGCGCCCGCGTCTGGCTCGCCGACTTCGAGGACGCCTCCGCGCCCACCTGGGAGAACGTCGTCCTCGGCCAGCTCAACCTGAGCGACGCCCACACCCGCGCCATCGACTTCACCGACGCGGCGTCGGGCAAGTCGTACGCCCTCAAGGCCGACGCGGAGCTCGCCACGGTCGTGATGCGCCCGCGCGGCTGGCATCTGAACGAACGCCACCTCCAGCTCGGCGGGGAGCCGGTGCCGGGCGCCCTGGTCGACTTCGGCCTGTACTTCTTCCACAACGCCCGGCGCCTCGTCGACCTCGGCAGGGGACCGTACTTCTACCTGCCGAAGACGGAGTCACACCTGGAGGCCCGCCTGTGGAACGAGGTCTTCGTCTTCGCGCAGGACTACGTCGGCATCCCGCGGGGCACCGTCCGCGCCACCGTCCTGATCGAGACGATCACGGCCGCCTACGAGATGGAGGAGATCCTCTACGAACTGCGCGAGCACGCCTCCGGACTGAACGCGGGCCGCTGGGACTACCTGTTCTCCATCGTGAAGAACTTCCGTGACGGCGGGCCCAGGTTCGTCCTGCCGGACCGCAACGCGGTGACGATGACCGCCCCGTTCATGCGCGCCTACACCGAACTCCTCGTCCGCACCTGCCACAAGCGCGGCGCGCACGCGATCGGCGGCATGGCGGCCTTCATCCCCTCGCGCCGGGACGCCGAGGTGAACAAGGTCGCCTTCGAGAAGGTCCGCGCCGACAAGGACCGCGAGGCCGGCGACGGCTTCGACGGCTCCTGGGTCGCCCACCCCGACCTGGTCCCGATCGCCATGGAGTGCTTCGACAAGGTGCTCGGCGACCGGCCGCACCAGAAGGACCGGCTGCGCGAGGACGTCCGCGTGGCGGCCGCCGACCTCATCGCGATCGACTCCCTCGACGCCCGGCCCACGTACCCCGGGCTGGTCAACGCCGTCCAGGTGGGCATCCGTTACATCGAGGCGTGGCTGCGCGGACTGGGCGCGGTCGCCATCTTCAACCTGATGGAGGACGCGGCCACCGCCGAGATCTCCCGCTCCCAGATCTGGCAGTGGATCAACGCGGGCGTCGCGTTCGAGAACGGCGAACGGGCCACGCCCGAGCTGGCCCGCAAGGTCGCCGCCGAGGAACTGGCCGCGATCCGCGCCGAGATCGGCGAGGAGTCCTTCGCCGCCGGCCACTGGCAGCAGGCGCACGACCTGCTCCTGGAGGTCTCCCTCGACGACGACTACGCGGACTTCCTGACGCTGCCGGCGTACGAGCGGCTCACGGGCTGACGTCAGGGAGCGGGCGTGTCCGGGTGGCCCAGGGATCTGCCCGGGGCCACCCGGACACGCACGGCCCGCTTGACGGCCGTCGGCTCGGGGAACCCCTGCGCGCGGCGGTCCCACACCACCTCGCCGTCCACCCGGACCACGAACACCCCGCCCCTGCACGGCCGCAGGGCCAGTTCGGACAGCTCCGCCTCGAAGGTGGTGAGCAGTTCCTGCGCGAGCCAGGCCGCGCGCGGCAGCCGGCCGCACCGGGTGCAGTACTCGATCTCGACGCGGCCGCTCATCCCAGATGCCCCGACCAGTCCTGTTCCGCGGCCGGCCTGCCGTGCAGGTCGGGGACCTGCCGGAGCCAGGCGGGCCGGCCCCGCTGCGTCCTGGCCGCCCGCTGCGCCTCCTCGGCGGCGATCTCCTCCCGGGTGGGGAAGTCGGTGGGGAGCCACGCCGCGGAGGCCCGCACGCGCGCGTGCAGGTGGGCCACGTAGGCGGCGCGCTGCTCGTCGGGCGCGGTGAAGGCGGGCTCGTCCGCCAGCCAGGCGTCTGGGACCCGCGCCACGATCGAGCGCAGCAGCTCCTCGGTCACCCTCGGCGCCAGCTCGGCGTCCGCGGCGCGCACGTCGGGGGCGTAGTGGCCGAGGGCGTGGTGGCGGAAGTCGTAGGCCCGCTCCGGGTCCGAGCCGTCCCAGCGGTGGTGGAAGACCAGGGCCGCCCCGTGGTCGATCAGCCACAGGCGGGGCGGGACCGTGCCGAGCGTCGGCCAGACCATCAGGTTGGAGCTGTGGACCGTGCGGTCGACGTTCGCCGTCAGGGCGTCCAGCCAGACGATCCGGCCCGCCTCCGGCGATCCCACGGGGAAGGTGCGCGCGACCTCGGGCGTGAAGTCCCGCGCGCCCGGCAGGAAGTCCATGCCGAGGTTGACGCCCGCGCTGGCGGCGTGCAGCTCGCGCACCTCCTGGTGCGGCTCGCCGTCGGCGATGGCGGGATCGAAGTGCACCAGCACCAGTTCGGGGAAGCGCAGCCCCAGGGCGCGGGCCAGCTCACCGACGATCACCTCGGCGACCAGCGCCTTGCGGCCCTGCGCGGAGCCGGTGAACTTCACCACGTAGGTGCCGTCGTCGTCGGCCTCGACGACCGCGGGCACGGAGCCGCCGGACCGCAGCGGGGTCACGTATCGGACAGCAGTCACATCGCGCAGCACACCCGCCAGGGTAAGCCAGGACTCACCCGGCCAGCGGATTCGGCAGGGGCAGGTAGCGGGCGTCGGCGCCGTCCGCGCCGGTCCAGCGCAGCAGCAGGTTGGTCTTGCCGGGCAGGGTGGGCGACGCGAGGAGGGCCGGGATCTCGGGCAGGTCGTGGCGGGCCAGCTCCCGGCGGACGGCCGGCCAGGGGTCCAGGGCCGGGTTGCGGGCGCGCAGGGCGCCGGCGATCTCCAGGAGGTGGTTGACGACCAGGCAGTACACCAGCCGCTCCCAGCCCGCCGCGCGCGACACCTCGCCCAGCAGCTTCACGCCCTCGGCGTCCCGGAAGACCGCCCGCACCGGCATCCCGTCGCCGTCCACCGCGACCAGGGTGTTCTGCAGATGGGCCTCGACGACGACGCCGTGCTCGGCGAAGGCGGCCAGGGCGGGCGGTACGACCCGGGCGAGGTACGCCTCCCACCAGGCCGCGGGGTCTGCGGCGCCGTCGAGCGGACTGCCCTCGAAGCCCTCCGCGAGTCCGGCGGCGAGCAGCGCGGTCGCGCCCGGCGGCACGGCGTCCGCGAGCCCGTCGCGGACGAGGACCGCGAGCGCCTCGAAGGCGAAGCCCGCCGTGCGGTAGCCGCGGTCCCCGAGCCAGGCCGCGCCGCCCGGGGCCGCGAACGCGGCGGCCGCCGCCGCGTCCGTGCGGCGCAGTCGCAGCAGGTCGTGGCGCCACAGCCGGCGGATGTCGTTGGTGATGCGCACGTCCAGGCTGAACTTCAGGAAGAGATCGCGTCCGGGCACGTAGAGGGTGCGCACGGCCGCCGTGGGCCAGGTGTCGAAGGAGGTCGTGCCGAGCCGCACCAGCCGGCCGTCGGCGAACGCCGGGGCCAGTTCGGCGGCCGCGAGCTCCAGCTGCCAGGGGTGCGCGGGCAGCAGCCGGTAGCCGGGCGGGGCCTGCCCCAGCGCGTCCAGGGCGGCGGTGTCGCCCTCCTCGGCGACCAGGTCCTCGCGCAGCCCGAGCAGCGTCAGCGGGAAGCGGGCGTACGCCTCGGGGGCGTAGGGCAGCCAGCTCGCGGCCGGGCCGCCGCCGCGCGCCTTGGGGGCCGGATGGCAGGGGTGGCCGGTGAGCAGGCTCTGCTCCGAGCGCCGGTACGGGTCGTCCGGGAGCGCCGTGCGCGCGCGTGCCGTGAGCAGGGCGGCCAGGGTGTCGCGGCTCGCGGTGATCTCGGCGGGCAGTTCGTGGTTGGACAGACCGGTGTGGCGGCGCAGTTCGTCGGACACGAGCTTGACGGCCTCGGCGTGGCCGAGCCGCCGCCAGGCCCCGGACACCCGCAGCTCGGGCTCGGCGGGCCGGCGCTCGCCGAGGACCCGCAGCAGCCGTCCGGAGCCGCGCAGCCGGTGCACCCGCCGTACGCCGTCGGGCCCGGCCGTGCCGCTCTCCCGGGGCCCGTCGGCCGCGTCGGCCTCCGCCAGGGGGACGGCCGCCTCGCGCAGGAGGCAGTTGAGCAGCGGGGCGAGGGCGAGGGCGTCGGCGCGTTCGGCCACGCCGGCCGCGGTCGGGGGGGTGAGGTGCACGCGATCCATTCGTTCTCTGCGGTCCGTCCGGACAGGAGACGATCAGTATGTCTGTCGCCGGCACCGGTCCGGCGCCGCCCGCATCCGAGGAGTCCGCCCGTGCACCGTCCCTCCAGCGCCGAGACCGAGGTCGCCGCCGAACTGGCCGAGGTGCGTCCCGACCTCGCCGCGCGCTACGCGGCCGCGCTCCCAGGGGCCCGGACGGCCGTGCTGACCAGGCTGTGGCGGGCGCTCGCCCATGAGCCGCTGCCGTGGGTGGCGGGCCGCGAGCGGGGCCGGGACGGTCTCCTGCTGCGTCTTTCGGACGGCCGCCGGCTGTCCGGCCCGCCCGCGGACCCCTACGCCACCGGCGGGTACGTCACCCGCCTGCGGCTGGACGAGGCGTCCTACGGCGATCCCGCCGCGCTGGTGACCGCGCTGTCCGTACCGCACGGCACGTCCTTCGCGGCCGAACTCGGCCACAGCGTCGCCTCGTCGGCGCTGTCGCGGGCCGCGCGGGACCCGCTCCCGCACGAGTGGCCCGTGCACGACTGGGAGTGGGAGCAGCGGATCGTCGACGGCCATCCGTTCCACCCCAACTGCCGCTCCCGGCCCGGGTTCTCGGTCGCCGAGCAACTGGCCTACGGCCCCGAGCACGGGCCGGTGGTGCGGCTCGGGCTGGTGCCGGTGCGGGCCCGCGAGTGCCTGGTGAGCGGCGTCTGGCCGGCGGAACTGCGGGACGGGGAGCGGCTGCTGGTCCCGGTGCACCCCTGGCAGGCCGAGCATGTGCTGAAGCGGCCGCGCGACCCGTTCGAGGCGGGTGTCGACGCGCATCCGCTGATGTCCCTGCGCACGCTCGCCGTGCCCGGCGGGCCGCACCTCAAGACCGCGCTGAGCGCGCGCCTGACCTCGTCGGTCAGGGACATCTCGGTGTACTCCATCGGCATGTCGGCCACGCTGTCGGAGTTCGCGCAGACACTGGCGGCGCGCACGGACGGGCTGCTGCACATCACCCGCACCCTCGGGGCGGCCACCGCCCACTCGCCGGACCTCGCGGCGGTGGTCCGCGAGTCGCCCGCGGTGTACGCGCGCGAGGGCGAGCGGGTGGTGCCGGTGGCCGCGCTCGCCACGACCGCGCTGCCGCGCTCCGCCCCCTGGCTGGCCGCGTTCGCGGGGCTCGCGCTCACCGTGGGGCTGCGGCTGCTGGAACTGGGGGTGGCGCTGGAGGCGCACGGGCAGAACCTGCTCGTGGTGCTGGCGGCGGACGGCTCGCCGGTCCGGCTGGTCTACCGCGACCTCGCCGACATCCGGGTCAGTCCCCAGCGGCTCGCCCGGCACGGCGTCCCGCTGCCGGAGCTGACCGGGCGGATCGTCACCGACGACGAACCGGCCCTGCGCCGCAAGCTGTTCGGCTCCCTGGTGGCCGGGGCGCTCGCGGGCACGGCCGGCTCGGGCGCGGCGCTGCGCGAGGCGCTGGCGGCGGCCGTGCCGCTGCTGCCGCGGACCGCGGATCTGGCGGCGCTGCGCGGGGAGCCGCTGCCCGCGAAGGCGCTCACGCTGATGCGGCTGTCGCCGGACGCGCCCGGCGACCACTGGGCCGCACTGCCCAACCCCCTGCTCACGGAGGTGTTCTGACCTCGTTTGAAGCGGCACACCTCTGGTCAATAGGATCCGCCGATGATCAGAACACAACGGCTGGTGGCCGGGGTCTGCGCCCTGCTCGCCGCGCTCATGGCCGGGATCGCGTTCCCGGCCGGGGCGGTCGCCGACGAGACCGGTGCGAACGCGCCGCAGGTCGACCTCGTCCTCGACGTGAGCGGCTCGATGCGGACGAAGGACATCGACGGGAAGTCGCGGATGGCCGCGGCGAAGCAGGCGTTCAACGAGGTGCTCGACGCGACCCCGCCGGAGGTCCGGCTCGGCATCCGCACACTCGGGGCGAACTATCCGGGCGACGACCGCAAGACGGGCTGCAGGGACACCGCGCAGCTCTACCCGGTCGGCCCGCTCGACCGCACCGAGGCCAAGACGGCCGTCGCCACGCTGACGCCGACCGGCTGGACGCCGATCGGGCCCGCGCTGCTGAAGGCGGCGGACGACCTGGGCGGCGGCACGGGCTCGAAGCGGATCGTGCTGATCAGCGACGGCCAGGACACCTGCGCTCCGCTGGACCCGTGCGAGGTCGCCCGCGACATCGCCGCCAAGGGCATCGGCCTGACCATCGACACCCTGGGCCTGGTGCCCGACGTCACGCTGCGCCGGCAGCTCAGCTGTATCGCCGAGGCCACCGGAGGCACCTTCACCTCCGTCGAACGCACTGACCAACTCACCGACAAGGTGAACCAGTTGGTGGACCGTGCCGCCGATCCCGTGGTGACACCGGTCGCCGCGTCCGGCGCGGACGCGTGCGCGAAGGCGCCGACGCTCAAGTCCGGCCTGTACACCGACCGCGAGGCGTTCGGCGAGCAGCGCTGGTACCGCGTGGACGTGCGTCCCGGCCGGGAACTGCGGGCCGCGGTGAGCGTGTCGGCCGACCGGCCGGTCGATCCCTCGTACGGGGTGCTGCTGCGGGCCGTGACGGCCAAGGGGCGGGAGATCGTGCGCGGCGAGGCCGCGGGCACCGGGCGCACCGACGTGATATCGACCGGTCTGCGCTATCCGAAGGCGGAGTCGGACGACGACACCGCCCCCGCGGAGGCGGTGTGCCTCCAGGTGACGCACTCCTTCTCGGCGGCCTCCGGGGTCGAGGCCGGGCCCGGTCTGCCGCTGGAGCTGACCGTCGACGTCGTGGACGGGCCCTCGCGCCCGGCCGACGTGGCCTCCTTCGGCCTGGGGCGCGGCTGGTGGCTGCTGGGCGCGCTGATCCTGGCCGGCTTCCTCGCCGGTGCCGTCCGGGGCTGGCTCTCGCGCTGGCGCGTCGCGGTCTGGAGGACCAACTGATGGGTACAGCACGTGTGCTGGGCGCGGCGCTGATCGCGCTCGGGCTCGCGGCCGGGCCGGCCGCCGCCGACTCCTCGCCGTCCCCGAGCGCCTCGCAGGACGGGCGGGGGCCGACGCGTGCGGGCACCTCCTTCCGTACGGCGACCGAGATCGAGCAGGGGCAGCGGGCCACCGCGACCGCCTCGACGGGTGACTACCTGTACTGGTCGTTCCCGGCGGACGCCGGGCAGCGGCCCACCGTCAGGGCCACGGTGAAGCTGCCGGGGCGGCACGCGGCGCAGACCTGGCAGCTCGACGTGTACGACGGTCTGCGGCGCCGCCAGGCGTGCCAGTACGGGGCGCAGACGCGCACCGCCGCGCCGGGCGCCTCCTCGGTGGAGCTGGCCTGCGTGCTGCGTACCGTGCGCGCCTGGTCGGAGCCGTGGGCCGACGATCCGCTGCCGGGCACGTACTACGTCCGGCTGACGGCCGTGGGACTGCCCGCCGCGGACCGGGGGCTGCCGGTGGGCGCCGGGGTCCGGGCCGACTCGGCGGACGCCGGCGGCGCGGCGGCGGTGGACGGCTCGCTGGCGGCGCCGCTGGTGCCGGGCGTGGCCGCGAAGTCGGTGCAGGACGAGGGCGGTTCGCCGGACCCGGCGGTGCTCTCCAGCCTGGAGCCCGCGGACGGCTGGACCTCCGGGTGGTGGTCGGACCGCTGGGTGTGGACGGCGGCCGGCGGGCTGCTGGCCGCGCTCGCGGGCATCGGCGGCTACGCGCTGACCCGGGGCGCGGGACGGCCGGGCCGGGTGCCGCCCGGGGCCTGACCGCACACGGGAACGACCCGGTGGGGCCCGCCGTACCGCTCGGGTACGGCGGGCCTCACGGCGTCCGGGCCTCGCGCAGGGCCTCGGCGACGCTCCCGTCGCCGGTCACCCCGATCCGGCCGTCCCGCACCGCGTGCGCCAGGGTGGACTCGCCGCGCGCGAGGGTCTCGCAGGTCCCGGAGTCCGGTGTCAGCCGCGCGTCGGGCTCCCCCGGGGCCGGGCCGTCCCCGTAGGCCGGGCCTTCCTCGGCGCCGACGTGGAGATGGAACTCGCCCTCGTCCAGGCGTACTTCGACCAGCCCCTCGCCCTCCAGGGACCGCAGCAGGGGCAGCGCGAACCAGTGGGCGCGCACCGCGTCGGTGGGCCGCCGCGCGCCGAGCTCGGCCTCGCCCCAGGTGCCGAGCGCCTGGAGAACGGGCAGCAACTCTGTTCCCCTCCGGGTGAGTTCGTACACGAAGGCCGCGCCGGGGGGCGGCAGTCTGCGCCGGGTGGCCAGCCCGTCGCGCTCCATGTCCTTGAGCCGGGAGGCGAGTACGTCGGTGCTGACGCCGGGGAGGTCGGCGTGCAGGTCGGTGTAGCGCCGCGGTCCGCCCAGCAGTTCGCGGACGATCAGCAGGGTCCAGCGGTCGCCGACGAGGTCGAGCGCGCGGGCGGCGGAACAGTACTGGTCGTAGCTTCGGCGAGGTGGCATGCGACGCAGTCTAGACATGTTGTTGGACTTTCCAAGCTCGAACTTGGTAAAACCAAGCAACACACGAACCCGGAGGGGCGAGCGCGCATGGAGTTCCGGCAGTCGAGCAAGCTGAACGAGGTCTGTTACGAGATCCGCGGCCCGGTGATCGAGCACGCGAACGCGCTGGAGGAGGCGGGCCACAGCGTGCTGCGGCTGAACACCGGCAACCCGGCCCTCTTCGGCTTCGAGGCGCCGGAGGAGATCGTCCAGGACATGATCCGGATGCTCCCCCGGGCACACGGCTACACCGACTCCCGCGGTGTCCTCTCCGCCCGCCGCGCGGTCGCCCAGCGCTACCAGGCACTCGGCCTGGAAGTGGACGTCGACGACGTCCTCCTCGGCAACGGTGTCTCCGAACTGGTCTCGATGGCCGTCCAGGCGCTCCTGGAGGACGGTGACGAAGTCCTCATCCCCGCACCGGACTTCCCCCTGTGGACCGCGGTGACCACGCTCGCCGGCGGCAAGGCCGTGCACTACCTGTGCGACGAGCGCTCCGACTGGTACCCGGACCTGGCCGACATGGCGTCGAAGATCACGGACCGGACGAGGGCCGTGGTCCTCATCAACCCGAACAACCCCACCGGCGCGGTCTACCCCGAGGAGATCGTCGAGGGCGTCCTCGACCTCGCGCGCCGGCACGGCCTGATGGTGTTCGCCGACGAGATCTACGACCAGATCCTCTACGACGGCGCCGTGCACCACTCGGCCGCCGCGCTCGCCCCCGACCTCGTGGTCCTGACCTTCTGCGGGCTGTCCAAGACGTACCGGGTGGCGGGCTTCCGCTCGGGCTGGCTGGTGGTCACCGGGCCGCGCGGCCACGCGAAGGACTATCTGGAGGGCCTGACGATGCTCGCCTCCATGCGGCTGTGCGCCAACGCCCCCGCGCAGTACGCCATTCAGGCCGCGCTCGGCGGCCGGCAGTCCATCACCGACCTCACCGCGCCCGGCGGCCGGCTGCTCGAACAGCGCGACGTGGCCTGGGAGAAGCTCAACGAGATCCCCGGGGTGTCGTGCGCGAAGCCGAAGGGCGCGCTGTACGCCTTCCCCCGCCTCGACCCCAAGGTGCACCGCATCCACGACGACGAGCGGTTCGTCCTCGACCTGCTGCTGCGCGAGAAGATCCAGGTCGTGCAGGGCACCGGCTTCAACTGGCCCTCCCCCGACCACTTCCGGATCCTCACCCTGCCGCACGCGGACGACCTGGAGGCCGCGATCGGCCGGATCGGGCGGTTCCTGAGCGGATACCGGCAGTAGTCCGTGATGTTCGCGGATTCACCGTCGTCCGCAGGGGGGATGCCATAGAGTGCGGCCACTGAACCGCGGGACCGGGGGGACGGGGGAATCCCAGGTGAAGGTCGTTCGTGGGCGTGCCTCGCGCACGCCGTCGCTCTTACGCGGCCGGCTCGCGCTGTTCCTCCTGCTCCTGACCGCCGCCGGCAGCCCCTGGGCGCAGCGCCCGCTGCGCGAGTACTTCCTGATCCACTACATCGACGGCGAGCCGACCCGGTCGCTGCTGATGGCCGCGTTCACCCCGGCCTGGGAGTACCGCGCCTTCTACTACGGCGGCGCCGGCTATCTGTTCGGCAACCTCGTCGCCGCGCTGGTGCTGTTCACGGGGATCGCCCTGCTGCCCGCGCTGCTGCCGGCCCGGCTCCCGGTGTGGCTGCGCTGCCTCGCCGCGGGCGTGCTGGTGACCGAGGCGTGCGCCCTGTTCGCGTGGGCGGTGCCCGAGCTGTTCCGGCCCGACGCCCGCTACATCGACTTCTCCGGTGAGGTGCTCGCCGACCTGATGCGCTCGGGCCTGCTCTTCGGCCTCGCCGCCGGTCTGCTGCTGGCGCTGCTGAGCGCCGGGCCCGCCGGACCGTACGCCGCATCCTCCGCCGGGGCCGCGACGGCGCCGGCCCGTCGCAGGAGAGAGGGAGGGCCAGGCATGACGACTGCGCCGGTCCGCACGCCGGTCGGGAGCGAACCGGGCGACGTCACCCGGTACCTGTGCGCCGCGGCCCACCTCGACGAGGACTTCGCCGACCGGGTCGTGGACGAGGTCCTGGCGGACGAGGCGGGCGCGGTGGCCCCCTCCCCCGACGTGGACCTGGTGGCCGTGGTGCGCCACAGCCTGGCGGCCAGGGACCTGCGGCAGCGGCGCGACCTGCGGCTGGCGGCGGCGTTCGCCGCCGTGGCCGTCCTCGCGCCGCTGTGGCTCCTGGCCGTGGCGACGGTCCCGGCGGCCGCGCGGCGCGCCGCCTCGGACGCCCGGTCGGGCCTGGCCACCCGCGGCCACCGCCAGCCCGGGCACAGGGCGCTGGTCGCGGCGGGCGTCTCGGCCGCGCTGGCACTGCTGATCCTCTGCTCCCTCGCCGTCTCCCTCCCGGCCCTGTCCCCGCCCGGCTTCGCCGGCTGGCTGCTCGGCGCCTACCTGGGCGGGGTCCCCGCGGTGCTCGCGGCGGTCGGTGCGACGGCCTTCGCGTACGCGGCGGTCGTCCGGCACGACCTCGACACCGACCTGCTGCTGCGCACGACCATGACCCGGGAGGCGTTCCCGCGCCGACCGCGCCCGTCCGTGCCGCAGCGCAAGTGGATCGCCGAGCGGCTGAAGGCCGTCCGCGAGGCGCAGACCGGCAACGTCACCGTGTACAGCGGCTTCAGCCCGTTCGTCGGCTACGCGAACACCCGTTCCACGTGGTCGGTCGCCGTGCCGCTGCTGCCCGCCGGGGACCCGGCCGGGCAGCGGCGCGACGGTCCGCGGGCGTTCACCGTCCCGGAAATCGTCGACCACGTGCGCGAACGGCTGCGTTCGGTCGCCGCGCGCGGCGTCACCGGCGAGGCGGCCGGGGACGGCGGGGAGGCGCTCGGAGCGCTCGTCGTCGAGGACCGCGTCTTCGCGAGCGGCGTCGCGGTCGGGGACGACGAACGGTTCGTCAAGCCCGCCCGTCCGGCCCCGGCCGCCCGGCTGTCGCCCGAGGAGGTCGAGCGGATCATGCTCAGCCCGACCGGCGCGGTCCGCCACTACCTGTCGGTCCATGTGCCGCTGTGGGGCGGGGACGTGGTGCCCAGCGTCTTCCTGCACTTCTCGACCGCCGGCCGCACCCTGCACCTGCACTGCGACAACCATGCACTCGGCCCGGTGCGGGCCGCCTACCACGCCGTGGACCGCCTGCGCGGCCCCCTCGGCCCCGGGGCCCGGCGCGGGCTCCTGCTGGACGCGATGGCCCGCACGGGCGGGGCGCTCCTCGCCTCCCCGGTCCGGGTGCTGCGGTACGTCCGCTTCGAGACCCGGCACAGCCGGCGCGCGGCGGACGAGCTGAAGGCCAGGGAGCAGGACCCGGTGTACGACCACGGCGCGCGCGTGAGCATCCGGGAGATGGCACTGAGCCCGGACTACCACAACTACTTCCAGGTGGTGGACGCCGGCCGGGTCACCGCCCTCGCGGGACGCCACGCCCTCGCCGCGATCCGCGAGTTCCTCGACGCGCGCGGCTACGACACCACCGACTTCCGCGCCCAGCAGCAGACCATCCTCAACCAGGGGGTCATCCAGCAGGGCGGGACGAGCATCGTCGGCAACCAGGCGATCGGCTCGGGCGCGCACGCCACCCAGCACATCCCCCAGCAGTCCGGTCCGGCGGCCCAGAGCGCCGCCGCCGGCTCCGACACGTAGGAGAGCCCCATGCGCGACGACGACGGACGGCAGGAGCCGCCGGTCAACAACGGCCTCGTGATCAGCGGCGGCACCCACTACGTCGGCAACCAGGCCGTGGGGCGGGGAGCCCAGGCGTTCTCCGGCGCGACCTCCTTCCAGCAGGACCCGGGGCAGGCCGCCCGGACCGCCGAACTCCTCACACTCGTGGAGGAGTTGCTTCGGGAGCACCGCGCGGCGCTCGCCGACCCGGAGGCCACGGTGCGCGAACTGCGGCGGCTGCGCGAGGAACTGGACGAGGAGGAGCCGCAGCCCTCGGTGCTGCGCCGCGCACTGACCCGCCTGAACGACTTCGTGCAGCCCGTGGCACCGCTCGTCGTCGCGGTCGGGCAGCTCGCGCAGTCGGTGCAGGCCCTGCCGGGTCCCTGAGCCCGGCGGGCGGCGGCCGTCCGGCCCAGCCCGCCCTGCGGGCCCCGGCGGGGGTGTGGCAGGGTGCTCGCAGGCGAGCGGGAAGGGTGCGGGCGTGAGTGATCTCTTGCTGGTCAGGCACGGTGAGACGCAGTGGTCGCGGACGGGGCGGCACACCGGCTGGACGGATGTGCCGCTGACCGGGCACGGCCGCGACGAGGCGCGCGCACTGGCGCCGCTGCTCCGCGCGCACCGCATCGGGGCCGCGTTCGTCAGCCCCCTGGAGCGGGCCCGGGAGACGGCCGAGCTGATCGGGGTGCGCGAGGCGCGGACCGACGCCGATCTGCGGGAGTGGGACTACGGCGGCTACGAGGGCGTCACCACCGCCGAGATCCAGCAGGAGCGGCCGGACTGGTTCCTGTTCACCGACGGCGTCGAGCCGGGGCCGCCCGAGCACCCCGGGGAGAGCCCGGAGCAGGTCGGGCGGCGGGCCGACCGGATGCTGGCCAGGGCGGACGCCGCGCTCGGCGGCACCGGGGGCAGTGTGCTGCTGGTGGGCCACGGGCACTTCCTGCGGGTCCTGACCGCCCGGCGGCTCGGGCTGCCCGCCGCCGCCGGGGCGCTGTTCCAGCTCGCCACGGGAACGATGAGCCGGCTGAGCACCGAGCACGGCCGG
This sequence comes from Streptomyces zinciresistens K42, assembly GCF_000225525.1. GTDB lineage: Bacteria > Actinomycetota > Actinomycetes > Streptomycetales > Streptomycetaceae > Streptomyces > Streptomyces zinciresistens. Next base: position 23,119 of record NZ_AGBF01000027.1, read on the forward strand.
CCGGTGATCGCCGGCTGGAATGTCAGTCCCGGGCCGTAGCCTTCCCGGCAGACGGCGCGCGTCCCGCCCTGCGGCGGGGCCCGTGCCCCGGCCCGCGGGAGGAGCACACCGTGACGCGACCACCGACCGCCGCCCAGCGGCGGGTCATCGACGCCGCCGACCCGGTCACGGGACGGCTGCGGGGCACACCCGCGCAGCTGACGGCGCTGGTGGCGCGGGGCCTCGCCTTCCGGCACCCGCGGCCCCCGCACGACCACTTCCTGACCCCGGCCGGACACCGCGTCCGGGAGGCGGAGCCCGCCGCCTCTCCCCCGGACACGCCCGCCCCGCCCCCGGAGCCCGCCGCGGGCGGTGTCTTCGCCGCGCGGGTCGGCGGGGAGGAGGGGCCCGCCGGGCCGTCCCGGGCCCGTGAGGTGCACAGCGCCTGGCAGGGCCTGCTGGAGCTGCGCCGGATGACCTCGCCGGACGGCGCCGTGGACCGGCCCTGCGCCTGGGAGCGGGCGCACCTGGTGCGGGCCGCGGCCCTCGCCCTGGAGGCCGCCGGGCACCCGCCGGCCGGGCCGGACCCCGCGGACGGCTACCGGGTGCGGGCCACGCCCCAGCCGGAGGCGGTCGCCGTGTACGAGGCGGACGGCGCGCGGCTGCGGGCCTGCGCGGACACCCTTCGGGAGGCGGGCTGGCAGGTGGGCGAGCACACCGGGCCCCGCACCGCGGCCCGCTATCTGCTGGCCTCCCCGCGCCGGGTGTGAGGGGCGTGCCAGGATCGGGGGCGTGATCGGTGCAGCGGGCACCGGCCGTGCGAAGGAGCACCGGTGAGCGAGCCGTTTTCCGTCCGGATCACCGTCCGCGGCTATGAGACGGACACCCAGGGACACGTCAACCAGAGCGTGTACCTCAACTACGCGGAGCACGCGCGGTGGTCGCTGCTCCAGGCCGCGGGCATCAGCCAGCAGGACCTGGTGGCCCGGGGCGTGGGTCCGGTGGCCCTGGAGACGACGATCCGCTACCGGCGGGAGCTGGTCGCCGGCGACGAGGTCGACGTGACGTGCGTCTTCGAGTGGACCGCGGGCAAGACGTTCCGCATCGTGCAGGTGATGCGCAGGGCCGACGGGACCGTGGCGGCCGAACTGACGGGTCTGGGCGGCCTGCTGGACCTCACCGCGCGCCGGATGGTGGACAGCCCGCAGGACTGCTTCCGGGAACTGGCCTCCGATCCGGGCCTGTTCGGACTCCGACCTGCCGACTCCCCCTCCGCGCAGGGTTGACGGGGCTGCACGCACCCGGCCTCCCGCGCGAATCCCCCTCGACCGGCACAACCATTCGCGGGACCCGCGGGTCACACCATGCAGGAACAACCACCCGCAATCGTCACCAGGGGGAAATATGCGATTGATCCGATCCGCCCTGTCCGTCACGGCCGTGGCGGCGCTGGCCGCCGGGGGTACGGCCGTGCTGGCCTCGCCCGCCTCCGCCGCGCCCAACACCACGGCGCAGAAGGTCTGCGGAAGCGGCTACAAGACGGTGAACTCGATGCCCGTCGGCTCGATGGGCACGGTGTACCTGACGTACAACGCCTCCAACGGCTTCAACTGCGTGACGACCATCCGCAACAGCCCGGGGACGGCCGTCGACATGGCGGCGTGGCTCTACGTCCCGGGCATCGACCAGTACGACCAGGACTACGGCCGGTTCACCTCGTACGCCGGTCCGACCTACGTCTACGGCAAGGGCGAGTGCGTGGACTGGGGCGGCCAGATCAAGAACGTCTACGTGCAGGTGACGGGCTCCAACTGCGGCGCCCTGAAGGAGCGGCGCGCGACCTTCACCCGCTGAACCGGCGCGGCGACGGGTGCGCCCCGGCAGGGCCTTCACGGTCCTGCCGGGGCGTTCCCGCGCACGGGGCGACGGGCGGAATCCGGGATGCGGGAGGCGTCCGCCGGCCGCAACGCTCGCGGTCCCTGGCGGCGCGACACGTCAGAGCCGGCCTCCGGATCTCCGTCGGCCCGGAGGCGGACGGGCCGCCCCCGGCCCCCACTCGACGCTGGGCCCGTGGCGGTCGCCGGGGCCCGGGACGCCGTCGCGCGGGCCAAGTGCCGGCGCGGCAGGGAGGGTTCACCCGTCAAGACGGGGCGAACGTCGCCTGCCGCGGCACTAGAAGGCTCATGACCTGCCGGGAGTTGATCCCGGCCGGGAGTGTGTTCGCGTTCCTGGCCGGGCATCGCGGTGCGCTGTTCCCGGCGGAGATGTTCGCGGACATGTACCCCTCGGCGAACGGGCGGCCGAGCATGCCGCCGCAGATCCTGGCCTCGGCGATCACGCTGCAGGCCCTTAACCTCGCGCTTTCATGAACCGGACTGTCCGATGGGTGGTCAGGAACGCAGAAAGTGCCTCTGACCAGCGAGAATGAGGATTGCCTAGGTCCCTGTTCCCGCCCCGGTCGGAGGCACTTTCCAGGTGAGGAAGCGTATCGGGTTCTATCCGCGTGTCCGCATCGAGGGCGATGGCCGGGCGGTGGTGTCCCAGGCAGGGAGCGTGCTGCTGGTCGAGACTGTCCGCAAAGCCGGCTTGGACACCGCGATATCCGCGGTGCCGGCACCCTGGCGGAAGGCTCGGGCGGTGCACGATCCGGGCAAGATCCTGCTGGATGTGGCCCTCGCGGTCGCACTGGGCGGGGACTGCCTGGCCGACGTGGGAATGCTGCGGGCCGAGCCGGCCGTGTTCGGCCCGGTCGCCCTCCGGCCCGACCGTCTCCCGCCTCATTGACACCCTGGCCGCAGCTGGCCCGAGGGCCCTGACCGCGATCCGGTCAGCACGGGCCGAAGCGCGCGAGCGCGTCTGGAAGTTGACCCGAGCCTCCTCGCCGGACACCGCCGGCCAAGTGATCGTGGACCTGGGGGACGGCCCCAGGGGATGCGGCTGATCGTCCGCAAAGAACGCCCGCACCCCGGCGCTCAGTTGCGGTTCACCGACGCAGACCGACTGCGGCTCACCGCGTTCGCGACCAACACCACCCACGCCCCGATCGCCGCAGTCGAACTGCGACACCGCCAGCGGGCACGCGCCGAGGACCGCGTCCGGGCCGCGCGCGCCCGGCCTGCGCAACCTGCCCCTGCACAAGACGGCACAGAACCAGATCTGGCTGGAGATCGTCCAGCTCGCCCTGGACGTGCCGGCCTGGATGCCCATGCTCGCCCTGACCGGCGAGACCCGCAGGTGGGAACCCCGCCGACTGCGGCTCCGCCTCTTCTCCGCCGCAGCCCAGCTCGTCACGACCGCCCGCCGCCGTCACCTGAGATTCGCACACCACTGGCCCTGGACCGACGTCGTCACGGACGCCACCAAGCGTCTCGACGCGCTCCCGAACCCGGGCTGACCAGCAGATCCACCCATCCGCGCGAGAGAACGTTCCATCCCGGAGCAGTGGAACCCGGCGTTCACCCGACACGACACTCGGGCCACCGGCCTGCCCAACCACAGTCATCGGCAACGAAATGGGCCACCGACTCCGTCGGCGGCCCATCACGAAAGATCGAGGCTGGCCTTTGGGCTATTGCTGGCGATGGAGTGCGATGGTCTTGAGCGGGTGTCTTCCCGGACTACAGCGAACTGGCTGCCCCCTCGGAGTTGCCTCCTTGAGCCAGATGTGTGAACGACGGCGATATTCCCCAGCTGCAGCGCCAGAGAATTCCCCATGGGGATCGGGGATCCCGGCGCTGCGTCTGCGTGACCAGGGGGATGCCGCTCCTCCCCCGGCCGCCCGACAGCCGCCGGATCTTGTGGGTCGTGGCGGGCTGTCAAGGATGAGCGCAGCTCACCGCGGTAGCGGCGCCGTAGGCGCCCTTGACCGGCCGTCAGGGCCCGCGACACTTTCCAGGCGGGCGGCCCGCCCTCGACCTCGCTACGCAATCGAACGCCCACCTGGGGAAAGTGGTGCCGCACCTGGGGAATCACGCGGTCGTCGACACCAGATGAGACCGTCGGTAGTTGGTGCCGTTGCGGGTCAGCTTTCCATGGTGTCCTTGATCTCGTCCCGGAGCCGCTCCTGCTCATTTGTGCTGAGCGAGTCACCCTCGACTACATGGAGGGCCCAGGGCGTATCGCACCAGCCTTCATGGCTCGGGTCTGGGCAGATGGTCTCGACGAAGCGGTCGGTAAGGGCTTCCACCTGCTCCGAGGTGGCCTCCAAGGCGATGACCACTTTCCAGAGCTGAGGCGTTTCATTCATTTCTCAGTCCTTCTGTTCAGAGACAGCGAACGGGATCGGCCGCCGACGGAACGGCGGCCGATCCCTTGCCTATCGGGCGTCAGTCGTCACCCTGATCACGGACCGCATCCGCACCAGCTGCCGTATGTACCACGCCAGACGGAGGAGTAGAACATAACGCCGCCGGTCCAGCGGTTCATCCGGCGCATCCAGTCGGGAGGGTTTGAACCGCCCCGGGTTCGGTAGAGGTCTCAGTTGGTGGTTGTGACCTGGGGTTTCGTGGTTGTCAGGTAGTAGTTGGTCTCGAACTCGACGGGTGGGACGTGGCCTGTCTCACCGTGCAGGCGTCGGTGGCAGTACCGGTCGATCCACTCGGCGGTGGCCAGCTCGACCTGGGAGAGGGTCTTCCAGGGCCGCTGCGGTTTGATCAGCCCGGTTTTGAACAGGCCGATCGTGCTCTCCGTCAGGGCGTTGTCGTATGCGTCGCCGCCGGATCCGATCGAGGCCGCGATGCCGGCCGCGTCCAGGTGCCCGGCCGGCTTGAAACTGGTGTACTGGCTGCCCGCATCACTGTGGTGTGTCAACTCTCCGCGCACGTGCGGGTGTTCATCGCGGTCGCGCTGCCACAGTGCCATCTCCAGAGCGTCCAGCACGAGCTGGGTCTCCTTCGATGCCGCGGCGACCAGCCGGCGATGCGGCGGGAGAAGGTGTCCACGACGAAGGCGGCGTAGACCACTCCGGCCCAGGTCCCGGTGCTCGTCGACGAACGCTACGAGCGCGTGTGTGGCCGGTCGAGCCCGGCCGCGAAGAAACTCGCCGCCGCCTTCAGGATCTCGTTCGCCCGCTTCAGCTCGGCGATCCCCTTCTTCAACGCCTTGAGCTGGGCCGATTCCTCCGTCGTCGTCCCCGGCCGCGTCCCCGCGTCGATCTCGTGCTGCTTCACCCAGTTCCGCAGCGTCTCGCGGGAGCCGATGCCGGGCTTGTCGGTGACCGCCTGCAGGACGGCCGTCTCGTCCGGGTAGTCGTCGCGCACCTCGACGACCATGCGCACCGCGCGCCGGCGGACCTCAAGCGGATTACGGGAAGGTCGTGCCATGACCCGATCCCTTCATGGAATCGAGCCTCCAGTCGACACGGGGCGGTTCAGACATCCGCGACTGGATCGCCCACTGGAACGAAGACCCCAAGCCGTTCACCTGGACCAAGTCCGCCGACGAGATCTTCGAACGTCTCGCCGGCTACCTGAACCGCCTACCGAACCCCAAACCCTAGAAATGTAGCTTTTCTAAGACTCAGGACACTAGAAACGTCCTGAAGATCTTGAAACGGCGCCCGGCTTGCCCTGGTTGACGACGATTGACATCTATCGGCAATCCAGGGCGAGTCGGGCGGCCGGAGCAAGATCTTCAGCGGTCTCCTACCCGTTCGCCGGCCTATGGAGTGGCGGGGGCCCGGTTCGCGCCGCCGATCTCCTCCCCCGCCTCCATCGGATGGGTCACGTCCCGGGCGTCGCTGCCCCTCCCGCCCAGGTGGTTGAAGATCAGGTTCAGCGCGACGGCCGCGAGGCACCCGGTGGAGATGCCGGAGTCCAGCACGATCTTGGCCGTCTCGGGGAAGGAGCGGTAGAACTCCGGCTCCGTGATGGGAACGATGCCCACGGCCAGCGAGACGGCCACGATCAGGACGTTGTTGTCCTTGTCGAGGCCGGCCCGGACCAGGGTCTGGATGCCGCTCGCGGCCACCGAGCCGAACAGGACGATCCCGGCGCCGCCGAGCACCGGCCGCGGCACGACGGCGATGAGCGAGGCGGCCATCGGGAACAGGCCCATCAGCACCAGGAATCCGCCGCCCACGGCGACGACGTAGCGGCTGCGGATCTTCGTCATCGCCACCAGGCCGACGTTCTGGGCGAAGGCGCTGCACATGAAGCCGTTGAAGAGCGGGCTGACCGCGGAGCCGAGGGTGTCGGCGCGCAGGCCCGCCGCGATGGTCTTCTCGTCGGCCGGACGGCCGACGATCTCACCGAGGGCGAGCATGTCGGCGGTCGACTCGGTCATCGAGACCACCATCACCACGCACATCGAGATGATCGCGGCCAGCTGGAACTGCGGGGCGCCGAAGTGGAACGGCGTGGGGAAGCCGATGATGTCGGCGTCGGCGACGGGGCTGAAGTCCGTGACCCCGAACGGGATCGCGACCAGCGTGCCGGCGACCAGGCCGAGCAGCACGGCGATCTGCTTGACGAAGCCGCGGGTGAAGCGGCGCAGGAGCAGCACGATGAGCAGGGTCACCGCGGCGAGGCCGAGGTTGGTCGTCGAACCGTAGTCGGAGGCCGCCGGGCTCGGGCCCTGCGCCCAGCCGAAGGCGACCGGGAGCAGGGATATGCCTATCAGGGTGATGACGGTGCCGGTGACGACCGGCGGGAAGAAGCGGACCGCCTTGCTGAAGAAGGGCGCGACGAGGAAGCCGAGCAGTCCGGCGACGATGACGGCGCCGAAGATGACGGGCAGGGCGTCGGACTTGTCGTCGGTGGAGGCGACGATCGCGGTCATCGGGGCGACGCCCGCGAAGGTGACGCCGTTGACGAAGGGCAGCCGGGCACCGATCTTCCAGATGCCGAGGGTCTGCAGCAGGGTCGCGATGCCGGCCGTGAACAGGCAGGCGCCGGTGAGGAAGGTGAGTTCGCTCGCGGAGAGGCCGATGGCCGCACCGACGATCAGGGGTGGGGCGACGACTCCCGCGTACATGGCAGCCACGTGTTGAAGGCCGGTGGCGGCCATTCTCGGCGCGGGAAGTTTCTCGTCGACGGGGTGGACGGACACAGACGGCTCCTCCGGTCGGGTACGTGCCGGTTCTGGCACGGGTTTCAGGGAGGTGGTGCGCGTGGTCGTGCGGGACCCGGACGGCCCGTTCCCGGAGAAACGGTGACCGCTCCGGGACGCCCGCGTGCGCGGGCGTCCCGGACACGGCCGCCATGGACCCCGCTCGGGTCCACGGCTGCCGACCGGGAGCCGTCCCTCCCGGCCGGAGACCTTGTGGTGCGGTGCCCGCGGCGCGCGCGGCGGGCACGGAGGCGGTCAGCGGGCGGCGATCTCCGCCAGCCGCCGGGCCTGCTCCCGTGTGGAGCGGGCGATCTCGTCCTCGTCGGCCGTGAGCAGCCGGCCGTCCTGCACGATCTGGCGGCCGTTGACGAAGGACGCGGTGACCGGCGCGGCGGCGCCGAACACGAGTGCGGTGACCGGGTCGGCGATGGAGGCGTGGGCGAGGGTGTCCAGCTTCCACAGGACCAGGTCGGCGAGCTTGCCCGGCTCCAGGGAGCCGATCTCGGCCGCGCGGCCGAGGACCTGCGCGCCGCCGAAGGTGCCCAGGCGCAGGGCCTGGCGGGCGTTGAGCGCGGCTTCGCGGTGCGCGCCGAGCCGGTTGATGAGCAGGGCGTTGCGCAGTTCGGTGTGGAGTTCGCCGGACTCGTTGGAGGCCGTGCCGTCGACGCCGAGGCCGACCGGGACACCGGCGGCGAGCATGTCGGGGACGCGGGCGATGCCTGCCGCGAGGCGGGCGTTGGACGAGGGGCAGTGGGCGACGCCGGTCCTCGTGCGGGCGAAGGCGGCGATGTCGGAGTCGTTCATGTGGACGCAGTGCGCCATCCACACGTCCTCGCCGAGCCAGCCGGTGGACTCGAAGTAGTCGGTGGGGCCCATGCCGAACAGCTCGTGGCAGAACTTCTCCTCCTCGACCGTCTCCGAGCCGTGGGTGTGCATCCGCACCCCGAGGCGGCGGGCCAGTTCGGCGCCCTGGCGGAGCAGTTCGGTGGAGATGGAGAACGGGGAGCAGGGGGCGACGGCGACCTGGGTCATCGCGTCGAAGGAGGTGTCGTGGTGGCGCTTCACGGTCTCCTCGGTCGCGGCCAGCGCGCCGTCGAGGCTCTCGACGGCGAAGTCCGGGGGCAGTCCGCCGTCCTTCTCGCTGCGGTCCATGGAGCCGCGGGCCAGCGTGAAGCGCACGCCCATGTCGCGGGCGGCGCCGACGATGGCGCCGGAGAGGTCGCCGGAGCCCCGCGGGTAGACGTAGTGGTGGTCCATGGCGGTGGTGACGCCGCCGCGGGCCATCATCGCCAGGGAGCCCCGCGCGGCCGAGCGCACCATCTCCTCGTCGATGCGCGCCCAGGTCGGGTAGAGGGCGACGAGCCAGTCGAAGAGGTTGTGGTCGGTGGCCAGCCCCCGGGTGATCCACTGGTAGAAGTGGTGATGGGTGTTGACCAGGCCGGGCGTGACCAGGTGGCCGGTGGCGTCGATACGGCGTACGACGTTCTCCAGGCCCTCGGGGGCGTCGCCCGCGCCGAGGGACTCGACGCGGCGGTCCGCGATCACGAGGTGGCCGGCCGCGTACTCGGTGTCGTCGGCGTCCACCGTGGCGATCGAACAGTTCTCGATGACGATGCGCTGGGCTGCTGCCATGGTTCGTCCTTTGCGCTGGTGTGGAGGGGCACGGCAGGACCCGGGTGGTTTGAGTACCGCGGCCGGCTGGCCCGTGCGGGCCGGCCCTCCGGCCGCGGGTGCCGAAGTGGAGCTGCTGGCTTACAGGTTGGTGAGATCCACGGGGATCAGCGCCTCGCAGCCGTCCCGCAGGACGGTGGCCTCGATCAGGCCGTAGGGGCGGTCGGCGGCGTAGTAGACCTCGTTGTCGTTCTTCAGTCCGAACGGCTCCAGGTCGACCAGGAAGTGGTGCTTGTTCGGGAGGGAGAAGCGGACCTCGTCGATCTCGCCGCGGTGGTTGATGATGCGCGAGCCCATCTGGTACAGGGTCTGCTGGAGCGAGAGGGAGTAGGTCTCCGCGAATGCCTGGAGCATGTGCTTCCTGGTCTGCTCGTAGGACTTCTCCCAGTTCGGCATCCGCTGCTCGTCGTCGGTCCAGTTGAACCGCCAGCGGCCGGAGACCTCGGTGGCCAGGATGCGGTCGTGGGCCTCCTTGAGCGTCGTGTACTTGTCCTTGACGTAGCCCCAGAACTCGGAGTTGGTCGAGTTCATCACGACGAGGTCCTTGAGGCCGGATATGACCTCCCAGCTGTCGCCGTCGTAGGTGACCTGGGTCAGCCGGGTCTCCTGGCCCTTGCGGACGAAGGAGTGCCTGACGTCGTCGGCGCCGATGAAGCGCGAGGTGGCGTCGGAGGAGGCGATGCGCTCCCAGGCGTACTCCTCGATGCGGATGCGCGCCCGGTGGATGGGCTCCTGGGAGGTGACGAAGTGCCGGGCGAGGTGGATGCCGAACTGCTCGGCGGAGTCGATGCCGTGCTCCTTGGCGAACGCGAACACCGTGTTCTTGGTGGTGTCGGTCGGCAGGACGTTGGCGTTGGAGCCGGAGTAGTGGACCTCCTCCATGTCGCCGGAGAGGGCGACCGAGACGTTGAGGTCCTTGATGTGGTGGGTGGCGCCGTCCCGCGTGATCCTCACGACTCGGTTCTCGGCCTTGCCGTACTGGTTCTGTCCCAGCATCACAGGGCGGGCAGGGCGGGAAAAGTCGGTCATGTGTCTGCTAGCTCCCTCGGTATACGGAGTAGCCGAACGGGTTGAGCAGCAGCGGCACGTGGTAGTGCTCCCCGGGCCGTACGGCGAAGGTGATCGCCACCTCGGGGAAGAACACGGCACCGCTGTCCCGATTCGCGGGGGCGTCCTGCTGCGCATCGGCTTGCTTCTTCTCGAAGTACGCCTCGACCGCGAAGTCGAGCCGTACGTGGGTGGTCCCCTCCGGCAGCGCCGGGAGGTCCTTGCACCGCCCGTCCGCGTCGGTCGCCGAACCGCCGAGCTCCCGCCACCGCGCGTCCCGGCCCGGTCGGGCAAAGAGGCGGACGGCGACGGACCCGGCGGGGCGGCCGGCGCTGGTGTCCAGGATGTGGGTGGACACGGAGGCGGTGGTGCTGGCGCTCATGGTCAGGCGTCCTCTTCGACGAGTCGGGCGAGCCGGATGCGGTTGATCTTGCCCAGCTCGGTGCGGACGATCTCCCGCTCCCGCTCCGGCGCGTTGCCGATCCGCTCCCGGACGGCGTCGCGCATCTGCTCGCCGGTCCTGCCGGTGGCGCAGATCAGGAAGACGTGGCCGAACCGCTCCTGGTAGGCCAGGTTCAGTGCGAGCATCTCCTCCCTGAGCTCCTCGGAGGCGCCGGCCATGCCGCGCTGCTCCCGCGCGGAGGTGGGGTCGCCCGGCGCGGGGCGGCCGATCGGCGGGTGGCCGGCCATGGCCTCGGCGAGGTCCCCGGCGCTCAGCGCGGCCGTGGCCGCGTCGCTCGCCGCGTAGAGATCGCCGGTCCCGGCGAAGGGCCGGGCGGCGACCAGCAGCCGGGCCCACGCCGTGGAGGCGCACGCCTCGTGGAGGGCGGCGTGGGCCGCGTGCTCCTCCAGAGCGTTGAACCGGGCCAGGCCCGGGGGCGTGGAATTCGACGTCACGGGAGCCTCCGTGGCCGCGAACGGCCTTCGTGCTGAACGGGCGTGCCGATAGCTAAGGCCCTGCGACGACAGACGTCAACACTTTGTTGAAAATTCCCGGTTACGAAATCGGGCGGCCCCCGAGGACCGCCCCGGCCCCAGCGTCAGGCCGGCTCAGGCGCCCTTTTCACGGTTGAGGTAGTTGTAGACGGTGAAGCGGCTCACACCGAGCGCGCTCGCCACGGTCTCCACGCCGTGCCGCACGGAGAAGGCGCCACGCGCCTCCAGCGTCCGTACGACCTCCTGCTTGGCCTTGCGGTCGAGGTCGGCGAGCGGTCTGCCCTTGCGGCGCTCCATGGCCGCGAGGATGTGGTCGAGGGAGTCGGCGAGCTGGGGCAGCCGCACGGCGACGACGTCGGCACCCTCCCAGGAGAGCACGACATCCTCAGGTCCGGCCTCGTCGGGCGGGAGCATCTCGCCGCCCATGGCGTCGACCAGCGGTTTCACGGCCGCGATGAAGGGCTCGTCGCCGCCGCTCACGCCTCGCCCTCCCCTACCACGTTGACCTGGAGGGAGATCCGGGTGGCTCCGGCCGCGAGGCTCCTGCGCAGCAGGGCGTCCACGGCCGTCAGCACGGCGTCGGCGCCGCCCTCGGCGGTGTTGCCGAAGGGGCCGACGTCGACCGCGTCGAGCGCGGCGGCCTCGATGACGTCACGCGCGGCCACCGCGTGCGCGGGCGCCTCGTCGAGGTCGAAGGGCTCGGTCGTGAACTCCACTCTCAATCGCACACGCTCAACCTAACGCGCGGCGGCACCATCCGCCGATCCCTCTTGACAAGCCCGGACACCCGACGGCAATCTTCCAATAAGCAGAAACAAAATTCCGCAATACGGAATCTTGACACGGAAGGGAGCGCCGGCGACATGGGATTCGCAGAGCAGCGCTTCAACGTCAACCTGTCGATCCTCTTCACGGAACTCCCGCTCCTGGAGCGCCCCGCGGCCGCCGCGGCGGCCGGCTTCTCCGCGGTCGAGCTGTGGTGGCCCTGGATCGACTCGCCCACGCCCGAGCGGTCCGCACTCGACGCCCTGAGGAAGGCCGTCGAGGACGCGGGGGTCCGGCTCACCGGGCTCAACTTCTACGCCGGCCGGCTCCCCGGCCCCGACCGCGGCGCCCTGTCGGTGCCCGGCGAGGAGTCGGAGCGGTTCCGCGCCAACGTGGACGTGGCCGCGGACTTCGCGGCCTCCGTCGGCTGCACGGCGCTCAACGCCCTGTACGGCAACCGCGTCGAGGGCGTGGACCCGGCCGAGCAGGACGCGCTCGCGCTGGAGAACCTGGCGCTCGCGGCCCGCGCGGCCGACCGCGCCGGCGCCGTCCTGCTGATCGAGGCCCTGAACGCGCCCGAGTCGCCGCTGTACCCGCTGGTGTCGGCACCGGCCGCCGTCGCGGTCGTCGACCGGGTCAACGAGGCGACGGGACTGGACAACGCCCGGTTCCTGATGGACCTCTACCACCTGTCCATGAACGGCGAGGACCTGCCCGCCGTGATCGAGCGGTACGCCGCGGTGACCGGCCATGTGCAGATCGCCGACAACCCGGGCCGGGGCGCCCCGGGCACCGGCTCGCTTCCTCTGGAAGACCTCCTCGGCCGGCTGGCGAAGGCGGGCTACGACGGCTGGGTCGGCCTGGAGTACAAGCCGGGCGACCGCCCGAGCGCCGCGGCCTTCGACTGGCTGTCCCGCTGACCTCCGCACCCGAAAGGCACCCCCTCATGAGCAACCTCCCCAAGATCGCGTGGATCGGCCTCGGCATCATGGGCTCCCCCATGTCCGAGAACCTGGTCAAGGCGGGCTACGCCGTCACCGGCTACACGCTGGAGCAGGACAAGCTGGACCGCCTGACCGCCGCCGGCGGCACGGCCGCGGGCTCGATCGCCGAGGCCGTCGCCGACGCGGACGTCGTGATCACGATGGTCCCGGCCTCCCCGCAGGTCGAGGCCATCGCCTACGGCCCGGACGGCATCCTGGAGAACGCGCGCTCCGGCGCGCTGCTGATCGACATGTCCTCCATCACCCCGCAGACCTCGGTCGACCTGGCCAGGGCGGCGAAGGACAAGGGCATACGTGTCCTGGACGCCCCCGTCTCCGGCGGCGAGGCCGGCGCGATCGAGGCCGTACTGTCCATCATGGTCGGCGGCGAGCAGGCCGACTTCGACGAGGCCGAGCCGCTCTTCGACGCCCTCGGCCGGACCATCGTGCTGTGCGGCCCGCACGGCTCGGGCCAGACCGTGAAGGCCGCCAACCAGCTGATCGTGGCCGTCAACATCCAGGCGTGCGCCGAGGCCGTGGTCTTCCTGGAGAAGTCCGGCGTGGACCTCGCGGCCGCGCTCGACGTCCTCAACGGCGGCCTCGCCGGCTCGACCGTGCTGACCCGCAAGAAGGACAACTTCCTGAACCGGGACTTCAAGCCGGGCTTCCGCATCGACCTGCACCACAAGGACATGGGCATCGTCACGGACGCCGCCCGCACCGTCGGCGCCGCCCTCCCCGTCGGTGCCGTGGTCGCCCAGCTCGTCGCCTCGCTGCGCGCCCAGGGCGACGGCGGCCTGGACCACTCGGCGCTGCTGCGGGCCGTGGAGCGCCTCTCCGGCGCCCGGGTCTGAGCGGGCCCCGCCCCAGACTTCCGGGTCGCGGCGCCGCTGACATCTGTCCTGTCGCGCCCAGGCGTCGCCGCGGCCCGGAATCCCCCCGCTCCGAAGCAGCCGATTGACTTCAACAAACCGTTGACGCCCAGATCGCCCACTTCTAGGCTCCACGAAGCGGAAACAGTTTTCCGCTGACACCCGCACGGAAGGTCCACGATGTCGAAGCGCGTGCTCACCACCGAGTCCGGCGCCCCGGTCGCCGACAACCAGAACTCCGCCTCCGCCGGCGCCGGCGGCCCGCTCCTGCTCCAGGACCAGCACCTGCTGGAGAAGCTGGCGCGCTTCAACCGCGAGCGCATCCCGGAGCGCGTGGTGCACGCCCGGGGCTCCGGCGCGTACGGCCACTTCGAGGTGACCGACGACGTCACCGGGTTCACGCACGCCGACTTCCTGGGCGAGGTGGGCAGGCGCACCGAGGTGTTCCTGCGGTTCTCCACCGTGGCCGACAGCCTCGGCGGCGCGGACGCGGTCCGCGACCCGCGCGGCTTCGCGGTCAAGTTCTACACCGCCGAGGGCAATTACGACCTCGTCGGCAACAACACCCCGGTGTTCTTCATCAAGGACCCGGTGAAGTTCCCCGACTTCATCCACTCGCAGAAGCGCGACCCGTTCACCGGGCGCCAGGAGCCGGACAACGTCTGGGACTTCTGGGCGCACGCCCCGGAGGCCACGCACCAGATCACCTGGCTGATGGGCGACCGCGGCATCCCGGCGTCGTACCGGCACATGAACGGCTACGGCTCGCACACCTACCGGTGGACGAACGCCGACGGCGAGGCGTTCTTCGTCAAGTACCACTTCAGGACCAACCAGGGCATCCGCTGCCTGAGCGCCGAGCAGGGCGCCGAACTCGCGGGCAGGGACGCCTCCTCGCACCAGACGGACCTGCTCCAGGCCATCGAGCGGGGCGTGCACCCCTCGTGGACGCTCCACGTGCAGATCATGCCGGCGGCCGAGGCGGCCGCGTACCGCTTCAACCCGTTCGACCTGACGAAGGTCTGGCCCCACCAGGACTATCCGCTGCGGCGCGTGGGCCGGCTGGTCCTGGACCGCAACCCCGACAACGTCTTCGCGGAGGTCGAGCAGGCCGCGTTCTCGCCGAACAACTTCGTGCCGGGCATCGGACCCTCCCCCGACAAGATGCTCCAGGGCCGGCTGTTCGCCTACGCGGACGCCCAGCGCTACCGCCTGGGCGTCAACCACACGCAGCTCGCCGTGAACGCCCCGAGGGCCACGACCGCCCAGAACTACGGCCGCGACGGCCTCATGGCGGTCAACGGCCAGGGGCGCGGCGCGAAGAACTACGAGCCGAACTCCTACGGCGGCCCGGTGGAGACCGGACGCCCCCTGTCGGCCCCGCTGGCGGTGGGCGGCCACACCGGCACCCACGAGGCCCCGCCGCACACCAAGGACGACGACTTCTTCCAGGCGGGCGAGCTGTACCGGCTGATGTCGGCCGAGGAGAGGTCCCGGCTGGTCGCCAACATCGCCGGCGGCCTCGCGCAGGTCTCCCGCGACGACGTGATCGAGAGGAACCTCGCCCACTTCCACGCCGCCGACCCCGAGTACGGCAGGCGCGTGGCGGAGGCGGTCCACGCCCTGCGCGAGGACTGAGCGACCGCCAACCCCCATGCTGCGTGCGGCTCCTGACGGGAGGTCATGAGCCGCACGCACCGCCCGCGCCCCGTCACCGGCCGACCCGGATGAGGGGTGGTCGCCCGAGGACGGGCGCGGGCGACGCGAGGACCGCGGCGGCGTGCGAGCCAGTGCGGTGGTGAAGGTCCGGCCTCCTTCTACGACCTGAGGGAAGGAGCCCCGGTTCCGTCGCCGCCGCCGCGGTCCTGACCCCCTCCCGGCCCCGTCCGGCGGCGCGAACGTCCTGTCGCGCCCGGCCTCGCCCCGCCGGACGGCCACAACCGCACAGCCCACCGGCCAGGAGCGCCGGGTACGGACGGTCCCGTACCCGGCGCTCCTCGGCGTCCCGCCGCCCTCCGGGGCGGTCCGGCGTGCGGACCGGGCGCTTTCGCAGCAGGCTGGAAGGCATGGCAGCGCAACCGGCCGGCCGTCCGCGCATCGTCGTGCACGCGCCCGCCCTGGACGGCTCCCGGCGGGTCACCGAGGGCGACGAGACCCTGGGCATCGCCACGCACGCGGACGACGTCGCCGAGATCCTGCGGCTCGCCGACCACTACGTCACGGACCTGGCGCACAGCGGCTTCATCGACTGGCAGGGCGGCGGCCCCGACGACTGGCCCGGCCTGTCGGAGGAGCACGAACGGCCCTGACCGCTCCCTCGACCGCCCGCGGGCACCCCCGGACAACGCAGGAGGGCGGCCCCACCGCCGGGTGGGGCCGCCCTCCTGCGCCGGACGCGGCGCCGGTCAGACCTTCAGCGTCCTGATCGACGTCGGCGCGTGCGCGGGCTCGGTCGCGATCTCCTCGAACTCCACGACGTTGCCGATGTCGTTCGTGGTCGACATGGAGATGTTGGTGACGCGCTCCAGGACGGCCTCCACGACCACCGGGACCCGGTACTCCTGCGCGAGCTTCCTGGCCCGCTCCAGCGCCGCGCCCAGCTCCGCCGGGTCGGTCACCCGGATCGCCTTGCAGCCGAGGCCCTCGGCGACCTTGACGTGGTCCACGCCGTAGACGCCCAGCTCGGGCGAGTTGATGTTCTCGAACTCCAGGTTGACCTGGAAGTCGATGTCGAACGCCCGCTGCGCCTGGCGGATCAGGCCCAGGTAGGAGTTGTTCACCAGGACATGGACGTACGGGATGCGGTGCTGCGCGCCGACCGCCAGCTCCTCGATCATGAACTGGAAGTCGTAGTCGCCGGAGAGCGCCACGACCTGGGCCTCCGGGTCCGCCTTGGCGATCCCCAGCGCGGCCGGGACGGTCCAGCCCAGCGGGCCCGCCTGGCCGCAGTTGATCCAGTGCCGCGGCCTGAAGACGTGCAGCATCTGCGCGCCGGCGATCTGCGAGAGGCCGATGGTGGAGACGTACCGGGTCTCCGGGCCGAAGACCTTGTTCATCTCCTCGTAGACGCGCTGCGGCTTGATCGGGATGTCGTCGAAGTGCGTACGGCGCTGGAGGGTCGCCCTCCGCTCCTGCGCGGACGCCGCCCACGCGGAGCGGTCGGGCAGCCGGCCGGCCGCCCTCAGCTCCCGCGCCACCTCGACGAACAGCTCCAGGGCGGCCTTCGCGTCGGAGGCGATGCCGTAGTCCGGGGCGAAGATCCTGCCGATCTGGGTGGGTTCGACGTCGACGTGGACGAAGGTGCGCCCGGCGGTGTAGACGTCCAGTCTGCCGGTGTGGCGGTTGGCCCAGCGGTTGCCGATGCCGAGGACGAAGTCGGACTCCAGGAAGGTCGCGTTGCCGTAGCGGTGCGAGGTCTGCAGGCCCACCATGCCGGCGTTCAGCTCGTGGTCGTCGGGCAGCACACCCCAGCCCATCAGGGTGGGGATCACCGGGGTGCCGGTCAACTCGGCGAACTCGACGAGCAGTTCGGCCGCGTCGGCGTTGATGACACCGCCGCCGGCGACGATCAGCGGGCGCTCGGAGGCGTTCAGCATCGCGAGCGCCTTCTCGATCTGGGCGCGGCTCGCGGCGGGCTTGTAGACCGGCAGCGGCTGGTAGGTCTCCGGGTCGAACTCGATCTCGGTCAGCTGGACGTCGATCGGCAGGTCGATGAGGACCGGGCCGGGGCGGCCGGAGCGCATCAGGTGGAACGCCTGCTGGAAGACGCCGGGGACCTGCGCGGCCTCCAGGACGGTCACCGCCATCTTGGTGACCGGCTTGGCGATCGAGGCGATGTCGACGGCCTGGAAGTCCTCCTTGTGGATCACGGCGGTCGGCGCCTGGCCCGTGATGCACAGGATCGGGACGGAGTCACCGGACGCGGAGTACAGGCCGGTGATCATGTCGGTGCCCGCGGGGCCCGAGGTGCCGACGCAGACGCCGATGTTGCCCGCGCGGGTGCGGGTGTAGCCCTCGGCCATGTGCGAGGCACCCTCCACATGGCGGGCGAGGGTGTGGTGGATGCCGCCGGACGCCTTGAGCGCCGCGTAGAAGGGGTTGATCGCCGCTCCCGGCACGCCGAACGCGTCGCTGACGCCCTCGCGCTTGAGGATCTCGACTGCCGCGCGGGCAGCGGTCATACGAGCCATGGGGTACTCCTGCTTCGGCCGTCGGATTCGCACTCCCGTCGCGCCCCGCGGTGAGCAATTCCGTGACGATGTCGACTCCGCCTGTGATTTCCACATTGCGGAAATTACTTTCTACTATCTGGAAGCAATGTAGGTCGACGGGCGAAGACCGTCAAGAGGGGGACAACCGGGCGCCGGGTGGAGCACGATGGGACCGCTGTCCGATGCCAGGCGTCCTGGAGTGGGCCATGCCCGAGAGCCTGTCGGTACGCTGCCCGGCCTGCCGCCGCGAGCAGCTCTACGAACCACCCGTCTGCCCCTGCGCGTGCGGCGCGCACCTCGCGCCGCCGCTCGACCCCCACGCGCCCGCCACGCCCGTCACCCACCGCTCCTGGGACGACGAGTGGGTGACCGTGCACTGCGCGGCGTGCGGGCGCGACAGCGAGTGGCCCCGGCCCGAACTGGGCTGCCCCTGCGGCACGGTGCTGCTGCTGCCGATGGCGCGCACCGAGGCCGGGGAGGCGGCCCGGCGCGGGGCGCCCGCCGCGCCCCGCACCTTCGGGCCGGTCACCATCCGCACGGCCCGCGACGCCGTCACGGCCGCCGCCGTCTATCTGCGCCGGCTCGGCTACCGCGACATCCGCCGCGCCGACCAGCGCCCGACCGCGGGCATCGGCATCGCCGCGCACGGCCTGCTCGCCCAGGTCGACCCGACGGTCGGCCCGGCGTCCCCCCGGGACGTGGAGTGCCTGTGGCTGACGGCGATGACGGAGTCCGCCGACTGCGTCTACTTCTCCCTCGCCGGGTACGCGCCCGAGGCCCGCACCACCGCCGACTCCCTCGGCGTCCCCCTGTTCGTCCTGGACCTCACGGGCACTCCGCGCCCGGTCAACGACCTCGCCGCCGACCTGGACGCCACCGGCGCCCGGTAGCGCCCGCGGGCCGGACTCAGACCGGGGCCGCGTACGCCTCGCGCAGCCCCGCCTGGCGCACCTCGGCGGACACGGTCATCAGGAACGGGGCGGGGACGCGCAGCCGGCCCCCGCGGATCGGCGACCCGGCGCTGCGCGCGGAACTGCTGCACGCCTGCGGCCAGTTGGGCGCCTGAGGTCAGTTGGGCACCTGAGGCCAGTCGGGCGCCTGCGGTCCGTTGGCGGCAGGGTCCGCGCGGGGCGGGGTGCGGCTCGCGCGGACCCCGTCGCGCGCCAGCTGGACGTGCTACGCCGCGTCGCCGCCGGGGCGACCGACGCGGCGGTCGCGGCGCGGCCGGGGCTGTGGGCGGAGACGGTCAAGGGCTCTCCGCGCCCGGCCATGCGCGAGCTGGGCGCCCACACGCGGGGAGGCGGTCGCGGCGGCTCGGCGGACGGGATTGCTGCCGTAGCCGCGCGGGCACGACAGGAGAGACACCGGGCCGCGTGGGAGGGCCGCCGCGGTGGTCCGGCGCGGAGCTGTCGCCCGGTGGTCCCGCCCGCGCGGACGAGGTGCCATTCATTCGACCGTTCGCTGAATTTCTCCATGCGGACCCGTTGTTATCCGCCTCACCTTCCCGTAGGTCCGAATTTCAAAGACCCGTTGCCTAATATTGGCCCGAACACGACACACGGAGGGGAGCGGTGACCGTGCGACGGGACTTCAAGGAGCCTCAGAGCTGCCGCCCCGACCAGGTCATCGGCAGGGAGGAGCTGTTCACCGCGGCACGCGGGCAGCTCGGGCGCGGCGGCAGCGTCCTGCTCCACGGCCCTGCCGGAATCGGGAAGTCGACCGTCCTGCGGGCATTGGCCGCGGAATACGGCGGGCAGGCCCGTACGGTCGTGCGCTGCTCCCCCACCGAGTCCGAATCGCACCTCCCCTTCCTGGCCCTGGCCGACCTCCTCGGCCTCGTGCTCGACGGCGTCTCCGACCGGCTCCCGGCCGCCCAGCGCACCGCCCTGGAGTCCGCGCTCACCGGGCGCGGCGAGTCCTCCCTCCAGCGCGACGGCCTCGCCCTGCGCCTCGCGGTGCTGTCCGCGCTGCGCGCCCTCGCCGAGGCGGGCCCCGTCCTCGTCGTCGTCGACGACCTCCAGTGGCTCGACCCGGCCAGCGCCGAACTCCTCGGCTTCGCCGCCCGCCGCCTGGGCGAGACCCCGGTGCGGATGCTGTGCGCGGTGCGCACCGAGGGCGAGGAGTACGACCGCCATCTGCGCGCCTCCCCGCCGGACACCCTCGCCGTGCGGCTCGGCCCGCTCTCGCGCGCCCAGATGTCGGTGCTGCTCGGCCACCGCGGCTACACCGACCTGCCCCGCTCCACGGTCCGCGACATCCACCGCACCAGCGGCGGCAACGCCCTGTTCGCGCTGGAGCTGAGCCGCGCCCTCGCCGAGAACGCCACCCAGCCGCGCCCCGGCGAGCCCCTGCCGGTGCCCACCTCGCTGCGGGCGCTGGTGCTCAACCGCCTGGAGATGCTGTCGGAGGAGGCCCGCCGCACCCTCCTCGTCGCGAGCGCGGGCGCCCGCCCCACGCTCGCCCTGCTGCACGCGGCCGGACGCGGCAACGCCGAGGCCGAGACGGCCCAGGCCGCCGAACTCGGGCTGCTGGCCACCGAACCGGAGGGCCCGGCCGTCCGGTTCGCCCACCCGATGATCTCGGCCGCGCTGTACGCGGAGGCGCCCGCCCAGGAGCGCCGGGCCGCGCACGCCGCCCTGTCCACGGCCGCCTCCGACCCCATCGAGCGCGCCCGGCACCTGGCCCTCGCGACCAGCGGCACCGACCCCGAGGTCGCGGCCCGCCTCGCCGGGGCCGCCGCTCTGGCCCGGGACCGCGGCGCGCCCTCGATGGCCGCGCAGCTGTCCCTGCTGGCCGCCCGGCACACGCCCGCCGAGGGCGGACTCAGCCCGGAGGTGCTGCGTCTGGAGGCCGCCGAGGACGCCATCACCGCGGGCGAACTGGACCTCGCCCGGGACATCGCCCGCGAGGTGCTCTCCCGTACGTCCGTCCCCGCGGACCGGGTGCGGGCGTGGATCGCGGTGATCGAGACGGCGGGCCACGCCATGACGGAGGTCGACGCGATCTTCCCGCAGGCCCTGGCCGACGCGGGCGAGGACCCGAGGCTGCTGGCGCTGGTGCACTACCAGCTGACTTGGCGCGCCCTGCTGGTCAAGGGCGACTTCGACGAGGCGCGCGGGGAGGTCGCCTACGCGGCGGAGCTGGCCGCGCGCGCGGGCGACCGCTACACGGAGCTGATGGCGCTCGCCTTCCAGGCCCAGATCGAGACCCTCATGGGACATCCGGACGCCCCCGCCACCATCCGGCGCGCCCTCCAGGAGCCGCAGGACCCGAGGGTGGCCTGCCACCACAACGGGGCCGGCTACTCGCGCTTCCGGTGGCTGATCATGAGCGACCAGCTGCCCGAGGCCCGCGCCGCGGTGACCGGGCTGCTGCGCGAGGTGCGCCGGCACGGCTGGGTGGAGAGCGAGGTGCACTTCCTGCGGGGGGTGGCCGAGACCGAACTGCACTCCGGGTACTGCGGGCGCGCCCTGGACCTGGCCCGCGAGAGCCTGCGGCTGGCCCGCGACACCGGGATCGGCGAGGTCGCCTCCGCCGTGCTGGCCTCGCTCGCGGAGGCCGCGGGCGGGGAGGTGGACCGGGCGCTGGCGCTGGCCCGCGAGGCGCGGGAGCACGCCGAGGAGGACGGCGACCAGATGTACGTCTCCCGGGCCCTCGCGGCCCTGGGCCACGCCCAGTTGGTGGCCGGGGACGCCCCGGAGGCGGTGCGTTCGCTGCGCCGGGCGCGGGAGGTGGAGCAGGGCCTCGGCATCACCGACCCGGCACGCGGGCGGTGGCACGGCGACCTCGCCGAGGCGCTGGTGCGCAGCGGGGAGCTCGCGGAGGCGCAGGAGCTCATCGACGTCACCCGCGAGCAGGCGCTGCGGCTGGACCGCGAGAGCGTCCTCGCCGTCCTGGACCGGGCGGAGGCGCTGGTGCGCGCGGCGCGCGGTGAACAGGAGGCCGCGCTCGCCCAGTTGACGTCGGCGCAGGACCGGCTCGGCAAACTCGGCTACGGGCTGGAGGAGGCGCGGGCCGCCTTCGCCCTGGCCCGGCTGCGCGCCGGGGCGGCGGGTCCGGCGTCGTTCGACGAGGCGGCCCGGCTGTTCCGGCGCTGCCGGGCACTGCCCTGGCTGCGGCAGGCCGAGGCCGCCGCCGAGGCCCGCGGCGCGCAGCCGGCCGCCGCCCCGGCCCCCGTCCCGCAGGGTCTCGACGGCCTGGACGGGCTCGCGGCGATGGAGCGCCAGGTCGCCGCGCTCGTGATGGAGGGCGCCACGAACCGGGAGATCGCCGGCCGGCTGTTCATCAGCGTCAAGACGGTGGAGGCGACGCTCACCCGCGTGTACCGCAAGCTCGGAATCCGCTCGCGGGTCGACATCGTCAGGCTGGCGGCGGGCCGCCGTACGCCCTGAACCGGGGGGCGCGGAGGCGGCGTGGTGCGCCTGGGGGCGCCCGCGGGGTGAGCGGGGGGCGCCCGGAGACTGGGGTCGCGCTGTTCCGCGGCGGTGGATGACGCGGGTTCACCCGGATTGACCTGCGCCGGGGGTTTGGTGTCCACGACCGAGGGTTTTCCCTGCCCAACTCCCTTAGGGGGTTCCCTCATTGGGCAGGGTGCGTGCGGGACCTACCGTGTGGATGTGCCGTTCGCCCAGGGCACCACGGCAGTCGGTCCCACGGCATCCGTGACCCCCCACCCCTGGCGACCCCCCACCGGCCACCCACCGAGGAGTCTCATGTTCGGGCTCACCCGCTCCAGACGGACCGCGGCCGTCGCGCTGGCGGCCGCCGCTGCCGCCGCCGCGCTGCTCACGGCACCCGCCGCCCAGGCCGACTCCTCGCGGATCGTGGGCGGTACGACGACCACCACGCGCGCCTATCCCTTCATGATGCAGATCACGGACGCCTCCCAGAACCAGTTCTGCGGCGGCACACTGGTCTCCCCGACGAAGGTGGTCACCGCCGCCCACTGCATGGCGGGCGAGTCCGCCTCCGCGGTCCGGGTCGTCGGCGGACGCACCCTCCTCGGCGGGAGCGGCGGCACGGTGGGCCGGGTCGCCGGGATCTGGGTGCACCCCGGCTACCGGACCGCCACCGCGGGCGACGACGTGGCCGTACTGACCCTGTCGGCCCCGATGCCGTACACCCCGGCACCGTACGTCGGCGCCGGGCAGACGGGGGTGTACGCGGCCGGCACCACCGCCCGGATCCTCGGCTGGGGCACGACCTCCGAGGGCGGCGGCTCCTCCGCCCGGCTGCGCACGGCGACCGTGCCCACGGTCGCGGACGCCGACTGCGCGCGCTCCTACGGCTCGGACTTCGTCCGGTCCGACATGGTCTGCGCCGGATACCCCTCCGGCGCCGTCGACACCTGCCAGGGCGACAGCGGCGGCCCCCTGCTCGTCGGGGGCGTCCTGGCGGGGATCACCTCCTGGGGCGAGGGGTGCGCCCAACCCGGCCGGCCGGGTGTCTACACCCGGCTGACCACCTTCTCGGACGAGGTGACCGCACAGGTCGCAATCCGGCCGGGACGGAAGTCGAACCAGGTCTCCTGAGTACACCTCAGGTGCAAGACCGGGGGGCGTTGCGGGCCTCCACGAGCGGCTCGCAGCGCCCCCTTTCCACGCCCGCGTCCCCGGCCGCCGCCCGGCCGCCACCCGTCCGCGACCCCGGCCGCCGCCCGTCCGCCGCCCGTCCGCGACCCCGGTCGCCGCCCGTCCGCCGCGGCTCACCCGGGGAGGAGGGTCCCGAAGCGGACGCCGCGGGAGCCGTCCGGGTGCAGCACCCCCATCACCCGCTCCGCCTCCTCGGCCACCTCCGCGCGCCGAGCCCGGGTCAGTTCGGTGAACGGCTCGACGACCAGGGCGTCGTCGACGACCCGCCACACCCCCGCGAGGAAGCCGTCGACGAGGAGCGGGCAGTAGAAGGTGTTCACCTGCCACGTCCGGCCGTGGCGGGCGGGCGGGACGACCCGGCTGCGGTCGGCGTGGGAGAGCAGCAGGTTGTCGAACTCCGGCAGCAGCCGGGGCGGGGCCGGGGTGTCCGGGTCGGGGCGGGGCGCGTCGGGGAGGTCGAAGAGTTCGACGCCCTTCTCGTCGCGGAAGGTGAGCAGCCGGGGCCGCAGCCGTTCGAAGACGGGCCGCATCCGGGTCAGTCCGGCCCAGGTCTGCAGGTCCTTCACCGACGCCGGCCCGAAGGCGGCCAGATAGCGCAGGACCACGTCGTCCGCGGGAGTGCCGGGGTTCTCCGGGCGGTCCAGCCAGTGTTCGACGGTCGTCAGGGCGACCTGTCCGCTCAGACCCCACTGCCCGCGCGGGGTGACCTGGACCAGGGGCAGCCGGCAGCGGGCGGCGACGGCCAGGGACTGCGGGTCGGCGTCCGGCCATTCGGCGCCCAGGGCCTCACGCAACTGCCTCATGGTGCGCGGCCCGGCCTCGACGAGCGCGCGGGCGAGGTCGGCGAGCCGGTCGAGGTCGACGCCGACGAGTCCCTTGCGGAAGTGGGTGATCTCGCGCTCCCGGGCGGGCTGCACCAGCGGGCGCAGGGAGAGGCCGTCCTCGGCCGAGTGGAGATGGATCGTGGAGCGCAGCGTGACCATCCGCACGACCGCCCGCTCCCCGAGGAGCCGGGACAGCTCCTCGGGGGCGAACCCCTCCAGCCGGGCGGCGAGCGCGTAGTACGGCGGCTTGACCTCCTGGGCCTGGAGCCCGACCAGGTGCTCCACGGCCGCGAGGGCGGTCATCGGGGCCCGGCTCAGCAGCAGCTGCCGGGCCAGGGTGGCCCGGCTGAGGGCACGGGTGCCGAGCACGGGCTGGGGTTCGGTCCGGTTCATCGTGTCAGCCGCCTGCCTTCGTCCCCGCCCCGCCGCCGTCTTCGGCGGGGCCGCCGGGTCCTGCTCCGCACGCTACTGAGGATGGAGGACACCGGCTGTCCGCGATTCCCGGGCTCGGGGGCGTTCTCCTCGCCACTCGTCCCTCCCGGTCCGGGAGCGTACAAGGTGGTCGCGGACTCCCCCGGGCCCCCTCACCAAGGTCACGTGGCGCGGTGAGTGCTGACCGTCCCGAGCGCGGCGTGAGCACGGTCAGGGGCCGGCACGGCCGCTTTCGCCTGCGGGGCGGCGGGGTTGCCCGCGGCACCGGCCTCACGAGACATAGGTGAACTCCCCTTACTCCTGAGCCGTGTCCCCGGTGGCGGGCGGGTCGTGTGCGAAGAGTTCCCCGGCCAGTTCCAGGCAGCGCAGGCGGGCCGGGGAGAAGTCGTAGGGCATCATGCCGACGGCTTCGAACGCGCTCATGGAGCCGGCCTCGCGCCTGCCGGGGCCGGCGTCGCCGTCATCGGCTCCGGGAGGGTGCGCGGTGTCCCAGGCGTCGAAGAGGGCATCGTCGTCCTTGCCCAGGCCGGACTCCTCGATGACGTCATGCAGAGCGAATTCGAAAGCGTGCCGCAAGGCGGCCACTTGAGCCACCCGTGGATCATCGACGGCGACACTGTCGTCGAGTGCCTCCTCGGCGTCATCGACGCGGTCGGACTCCTCCCGCAGACGGGGATGCATCGCCAGGGCGACGAAACGGGTCGCCTGGACGGCCGCGCCGAGAGGTCCGAAGATCCGCTCGGTGACCAGCAGACCGTCCAGGTCCTTCTGGCGCAGGGAGCCCTCCGGCACGCGCTTGAGACGGTCGGTGACGAGGTCGGAGAGCAGGCCCATCCGGCTGCCTTCGCTCCGCATCCGCTGCACGGCGGTCCGCTGCCGCCGCAACTCCGCCTCCTGCCCGGCGAGACTCTCCTCCAGCCGCTCCAGGACGCCCGCGAGGGCTTCGCCGCCGTGGACACCGGAGACGGCCGAACCGGTGGCGAAGGCGTCACGGATGTCGTCCAGGGCGATCCCCGCGTCGGCCGTCCTGCGAATCCACAGCAGACGGATCATGTCCTCGTACCCGTAGCGGCGCCGGCCGTCACCGCCCCGCTCGGGCTCGGGGAGCAGGCCGATCTCGTGGTAGTGGCGAATCGCGCGCGGCGTGACGCCGACGAAGGCCGCCGCGTCACCGATCTTGACCTGGCGGGGTGGCACGAACGAGGAGCGCATGAGCAGGGACCCTTCCTCAGGGCGTCGGAACGTACGTCCACCCGACCACATGCCGCTACGGAAGGTGCAACCCCGCACGCACCCGCCCCGCCCCGTGCCACGGGAGGCGCCCTTGCTCCGCGATGACCGCGGGACCGCCCGCGCCCGCGGCGGCATCCGCGTGAGGGACAGTCAGTCGTACGCAGTGTGGGTGCGCTGCACCGGAGCGGCCCCATGGGCGACGGGCGTCCAGTACGGTGGCCTTCGACCGATCGGGAACGCCCGGCCGTGCTGCGGCGGGCGGGTGCGAGGGCGAGGGCGGGTACCCATGGGCGTGGCGGACGGTCCGGAAGCCTCCTCGCAGCCGACCGTGCGGAACAGCATCGCGGGCGGCACCGTTCACGGGCCGACGGTCATGGCGGGCGCCGTCCATGGCGGAGTCGCGTTCAACTACCACGTCACCAACGCGCCCGTGCTGCGTGGCGGCAAGCCGGACCAGGTGCCGAGGCCGCCGCGCAGATACGTCAACCACGAAAGCGTCCTGACCCGGATCGACGCCCTGTTCCGGACGAGAGCGGCCGACGGCGCGGACGACTGCCCCATCGGCGTGCTCAGCGGGCTGCCCGGGATCGGCAAGTCCGCGACGGCCTCCCAGGTGGCGCACCGAAGCCGCGAGCACTTCCCCGACGGGCAGTTGTTCGTGGACTTCGCGGCCGTGCGCAACGGAGCCGAGGCCGGCGTGTCGGAGGCCCTGGCCATGCTCCTTCGCGCACTCGGGGAGGAGGACGCGGCCATTCCCCGGCTGCCCGCCGAACGCGCGACCCGCTATCGCACCCTGTCCGCGGACAAGCGGCTGCTGGTGGTGCTGGACGACGTCAGCAGGGCCGCACAGGTCACGGCGCTCGTACCGCACGGGCCCGGCAGCGCCGTGCTCGCGACCAGTACGACGCGGCTGAGTGAACTCGTACTGGACGGAGCCGAGTTGATGCACCTGGACGCTCTGGACGGTGACAGTTCCGTGCAGTTGCTCGTCGCGCTCTGCGGTGCGGAGCGGATCGCGGGCGATGCCGCAGCCGCCGCCGAACTGGCGCGACTGTGCGAGGGCATGCCCATCGCGCTGCGGGTCATGGCCACGCGGCTCATGACCCACCGGGGCCTGACAGTGAGGGAGTTGGCCGAGGAACTCGCCGAGGAGCAACGCAGACCGAGCCGTGTTGCCGGGGCCGCCGGTCCCGAGGAACGCGGCGTCATGGCAGCTTTCGACCTCGTCCACCGGGAGCTTCCCGCACCGGCTGCCCACCTCTACCGCGTTCTGGGCTGCCTCCCCGTCCGCGTCTTCGACACGGGGTTGGCGGCGCTCGCCGCGCAGAGCGACGTGCGGGACGCCCGGGTGCAACTGGACGTGCTGCACGAAGCCAGCGTGCTCACCGCGACGGACGACGGCCGGCACCGGTTCCACAGCGTCGTCGCCCGGCACGCGCGGGCGGCGGCCGACGCGGGCGAACCCGTGGGTTTCGAAAGGCTCGTCGTGCGGCGCGCGGTGGGCCACTACCTCGCGCTGGCCCTGCTGGCCGACCTGTCGATCCGCGAGGACCGCTTGCGGATTCTGAGCCCGGACGACGTCCTCGCCGACCCGAGTGGCGAGCGGGCCGCGAACCCCTTCGCCCGCAGCGAGGACCCCGGAGCGGAAGCCCTCAGCTGGCTGGTGGCGGAGCGTCCCAACCTCATGGCGGTCGTGCGGTCGGCAGCGCACTTCGGTCTGCACCGGCAGGTCTGGCAGCTCGCGGAGGTGCTGACCGTGCTCTTCCTGCACCACCGCCATGTCACCGACTGGCGCGAGTGCCTCGAACTCGGCATCGAGGCCGCGGCTCAGGACCGGCATCCGGCCGCCGAGGCCCGGCTGCGCAGCCTGCTCTCCCGCCCGCTGCTCGACTTCGGCCGCGACGAGGCCGCCCACACCGAGCTGGTGGCCGCCGAACGGCTCGCCGTGGAGTCGGGCCACCGCGTCCTCCAGGCTTCGGTCCAGGAATTCCTCGGGCGCTACTGGAGCCGGCGCGATCCGGTGCTGGCTGTTGACGCGTACCGGCAGTCGCTGTCGCTCAACATCGAGGCCGGGGAGGTGCGCGGCGAGGTGCTCGCCGCATACTTCCTCGGCTGCGCGTTGAGCGCGGCCGGCGACCACCGGTCCGCGCTGGACGCGGTCAGTGAGGCCCGGAGCAGGCTGCTCCACCTCGGCGACCGGCGGATGGCCGCGCGGGCACTGGCGGATGTGGGCCGTATCCGTGGCCGTCTGGGCCAACGGGTCGAGGCCCGGGACGCCTTGGCCGAGGCCGCCGCCGAGCTGGCCCGGCAGGAGGCGCTGGAGTACCGGGCGCAGGCCCTGGTGGATCTGGCGGACCTCCAGGATCGGCAGGAGGAGGCGCTGAGCCACCTGCGGGCCGCGCTCACTCTCTTCGAGAAGCTCGGGAGCCCCCGCGCCGCCGAGGTCAGGGCCCGGCTGGCCGGCTGAGTGACGCGTTCAGGCCCGCCCGACCGGCGGACCTGCGCGGCCGGGCGTCGAGCGGAGGGTCAGCTCCTGCCGTCGCGGGCCGAGGCGCACCACCACCGTGGCGGCGTCCAGCTCTGTCCCGTGCCGCAGGAGCCCGTACACGGCGGCCGCCGCGATCGCCGGGTCCGGACGGCTGCCGTCCGAGGGCCGGGCCGTCACGGTGCGGCGGTCCCGCAGGCGGATCAGGCAGGCGTCGTCGACGGCCGCCGCCGTGAGGCGGGCGCCCGGGAAGTCGGCGAGGGTGCGGCGCAGCAGCTCGGCCGCGTCGTCCGAGGCGGCGTGCGGCGCGGTGTGCAGCAGGACCGACGCCCCCTCGCTCAGACGGGTGTCCGGCTCGTCCACGTCGCAGGCGAGGTGCCAGTACCTTCCGTCGCCTTCCTGTCCCTCCCGGGCCACCGGGGCGGGGAGCCGCCGGACGTCCACGGACACTCGCCCGTCCGGGGCTGTCCGGACGGCGGTCTCCACCAGGGTGGAGGTCAGGCGCTCCTCGACCGCGGCGGCGGGGGCGAAAGCCCGAGCGCCGCGCGGTCGGGACGACTCCTTCGGCGGGGCCAGGTCGAGCAGTTCGTAGACGAGCCGGCGCAGTCGCGGCAGGGCAGCGCCGGGTTCGGCGAAGGCCCCTTCGGCGATCGCCGAGAACCGCCCCGGCCGGTGTTCCTCCTGCGCCGCCCGGAGTTGGGGGTCCAGTGGCGCATCCGCGTCGAGCCACCCGGCCGTGGAGCGAAGCGCGTACCCGGCCGTGCCGGGGACCGCCTCCGAACCGAACGCGGCGAGCAGCACCGGCCTGTCGAGCGCCGCGGCGTACAGCGTCACCGAGCCGTTGTCCCCGATCACCACGTCGGCCGCCAGCAGGGTCTGCTGCCAGCCGTCCGTCGGATCGACCAGCAGCAGGCCGGCTTCCCTCGCCGACCGCTGCATCGTGCGTACCTGCCAGGCGCCGTGACCGGACCACACGTTGGGGTGCATGACCAGCGCCACCCGGGCCTCGTCGACCGGGAGCTGTGACAGCAGTCTGGTGGGCAGGTCCGGGATGCGGCCGATCAGCGACTCGCCGCCCCAGGTGGAGGTGACCATGACGAGGCGTTGTTCCGCCCGTACCCCGAGGGCGGAGCGGTAGCGCTGCCTCCAGCGCACGCTGGCCCGCAGCCGGTCGAAGCACGGGTCGCCGACGAGCACGGTTCGGCCGGCCGTCTCCGGGCGTGCGCAGGCCAGTTGGCGCTCCTGGTCGGGGTGCGACACGGCGAGCCACGCCCGCCGGTCCTTCAGCAACCCGTCGGACACCAGTCCTGACAGCCGGGTGCCGGACGTGGCGGAATCCGGCACGAGCTTCTGGAACCCCACTCCGTGGGGCAGGACGAGTACCGGGTACGAACCCTCGGGTACGCCGATGTTCTCACTGGCCGAGATCAGCAGGTCGGGGGTGATCTCGCCCAGGCGGCCCCAGGGGATCGTCCGGCAGCGCAGCGAGCGCAGCAGGTCCAGGACGCCGTCGTTGAAGGCCGAGGAGGGGTCGTAGGCGAAGACAACGGCGACCCGAGCGTCGTCGTGGACGATTTCCGGCACCACGTCGAGCAGCCGCACCAGGGACGTGACGGTGCGCGCCGCCACCACGATGGTGCGCCCGGCGCAGAACGTGCGCCACCGGGGTGCGTCCGGACCGACCGGAACGAGGATGCGCCTGTCGGGCTCCACGGGGCACCTCCGCACGACCAAGTGGACGGCGACAGTCTGTCAGAGAGGCACGGTGCGCGGTTCACGCCGATTTTCCGTCCTCTGCCACCGCGCTCGACCGTGAGATCTGGCACCACGCTACCCCGGGTCGGAGCGCCGCGCGGGCCGTGGCCCGGCCCGGACCGGTCAGTTCGGGCGGTCGCCGCGGACGTGGAACGTGAGGTTCGAGAAGTCCCCGCCCTGGATCACCGTCTCCTGTGTTCCGCCGCTGATCTCGTTGTGCACCTGCGCCTGCGAGGCCGCCTCCTCGGCCGACGGCCGCCACTCGGCCAGGCCCGTGCGGAACTCGGCGTCCAGCGCGGCGCGCATTCCCAGCGCGACGGCCAGGGCCTGCGCCCTGAGGGGGTCGGCGGGCGCCTGCGCGAGCAGTTCCAGTTCGGCCTCCCCCGAGCTGATCTCCACCTCTTCGGGGGCCGCGCTCCGCTGGAACGGGCGCCGCACCATGGTGGTGAGCGCTAGCCACGCCTGGCGTCCGACCTCTCCGCCCACGCCGCCCGCCAGGGCTGCCAGCACTGCCGCCGAGATCGGATCCATGACTCTGCTCCCCGGGTCGTCGTATGACCACACTCTAGAAGCGGCAGGCGAGCCGGCGGGGGCGGTTCGACCGATCAGCAGCTCGGACGCGGACGGCGGGTGCGGACGCGGGCGCGGACGGCGGGTGCGGACGGGGACGCGGACGGCGGGTGCGGACGGGGACGCGGACGGCGGGTGCGGATCCCGCCACACGCGCCGCGGGGCCGACGGCTGCCTGCCCGGCCCTGCCGACCGGTGGCGACCGGGGACATCGGCCGCGCCCGGTGGCCCGGGAGTGCACCGCCTCCGACGCGCCGGGCACCGAAGCCGGTACCGCCTTCCGCGGCTGCCCCGGAGTCGGCCGCGAGCCGGGGAAGTACGCCTGTCCGCAGGTGAGGGCGGTCGCGTCGGCCGAGTACGGCGCTCATGCCGTCTCCGCGGCCGAGGCCGGACCAGCGGCGGTCCCCGCAGGCAGCGGCGGCCATCGGGCCCGGCATCGTCCGCGCCCGGGATCAGGAGGGGTTGCAGAGTGGTGTCCGGCCGGACGCAACGGTACGGGGTCGGCGAAGAGCCCCCCACCCCCACCGCCAGCGCTTGGAAACCTGGTACGCGACAGCGGCGGCCCGCCACGGATACCGGTCGGCTGTCGTACCCAGGACCGCGGCACGCTCGGCGGGGGAAGCGACGGACTGCCTTCCGGATCTGCGCGAGCCTGTCGCCAACGCCCGGACGACTGGGAAACCGACCGGCTCGGCGGATGTCCCCACGCGTGGGGCGCGGGCCGGACGGCCCCGCCGAGGCGCCGCATCGCCACTCGCCACGGCACCCTGCGAGCGCTTGCACCGGCTTGGTTAGGCTGCGCTCACGCACGGGGCGCCATGCGCGCCAGGAGGAGGCAGGGTGAGCGAGGGACGGACCGGATGGCTCCGCGTGCCGGTGGGGCGCGGATCGACCGGATGGGCGACTCGCGGGCACTGCCGGAAAGTGCTGCTGATCGTCCACAACGTGACCTCGGCCACCCGCTTGCTGGACGTGCTGCCGCTGTTCCGTGACGACCTGCGTGTGCAACTCCTCGCGACCTGCACCGGCTCCTCGCCGTTCCAGTCGGGAGTGAACGACTTGCTGACGCGCGTGGGGGTGCCGGTACTGCCCTGGGACCAGGCATTGCGCACTCCGGTCGATCTGGCGCTGGCCGCCAGTTTCGGCGGCGAAATGCAGGACATCCAGGGCGAATTGACAATAATTTCCCATGGAGTTGGCTACAATAAAATACTCCGCCAGCCGGGCAGCCGGGCAGCCGGGCAGCCGGGCAGCCGGGCAGCCGGGCAGCCGGGCAGCCGGGCCGGTTTTCGGGCTTTCCTCCGAGTGGCTGCTGGCAGCGGACGGCGTCCCTGTCGCGGACGTGCTGGTGCTCTCGCATCCCGAACAGATCGAGCGGTTGCGAAACGCCTGCCCGCAAGCAGGCCCGACAGCGGTGCTCGCGGGAGATCCCTGCTTCGACAGGATGCTGGCGGCGCGCCCGTACCGGGAGCGCTTCCGCAGGGCGTTGGGTGTGAGACGCGGGCAGCGGCTGGTGGTGCTCAACTCAACGTGGAACCCCGAGTCGTTGTTCGGGGACGGTGGCGGCGAGGACGTACTGCCCCTTCTCCTGCCGAAGTTGACCGCCGAACTCGCCGCGGACGAGCACCGGACAGCGGCAGTACTGCATCCCAACATCTGGCACGGCCACGGGCCCGGACAAATCCGGTCGTGGCTGGACAGGGCGCAACGCGGCGGCCTGACGCTCGTCGATCCGCTGGAGGGGTGGCAGCAGGCACTGCTGGCGGCGGACGCCGTGCTGGGCGACTTCGGGTCGGTCTCGTACTATGCCGCGGCCCTCGGCATCCCCGTCCTGCTCGGAACCGCGGCACTCACCGGTCTGGCCGCCGATTCACCGGTGGCCGACTTCGTGCGGAAAGCACCGCGGCTGGACCCGCACGCGCCGCTGCGGCCCCAGTTGGACACTCTGCTGGCCGCGCACCAACCGATGCGCGGGCCCGCCGAGTTCACGACTTCCGCCCCGGGTGAGGCGGCCGCCCGGCTGCGCCGCGTCTTCTACGACGTCATGGGGATGCCCGAGCCCCCGGCCCCGGCACTGCTCGACCCGCTGCCACTGCCCTCCTACGACCCACCGGTGCGCACGGCTCCGCTGCGGGTGCTGACGTCCGTGGTGGGTGCGACCGAGGTGTCGGTCACCCGCTACGCCGATCCGCGCCACGAACCGCAGGACCCGGGCGAAGCGCACACGGCGGTGCACGAGGACACCCTGGACCCCGGTCACCTGGCCACCGCCGATGTCATCTTCAGACACGGCTCACCCGACGACCCCAGGCTGGGCCCGCCCGAGTACTGGACCGCCGAGGTGCTGGAACGCCACCCCGGCTGCGCACTCGCCGCGTACGTCACCACCGCAGGCCGCTGCGTGGTGCGGACGAGGGACGGAGCGCTCCTGCACCTCGACGCCGAGGCGCAGGGAGCCGACCCGGCCGTCTACGCCTCCGCGTTGCACGCCTGGCTCGCCCTCGGCAAGGACCCCGCGGACCTGGCGGGCGGACTGACCGTGCGGACCGGCCGGACCGCCCATCGGGTGTCGGTCACCCGGGGGCGGGCCCCGGCTCGTTGACACAGCGATCACGCAGCGCTCGAAGGTGACGGACGTGGTAGCGGGCGTTCTCGCCCGCGAGCGCGTCGATCGCCTCGTCGATCAGCGGCAACGCCTCCGCCTGCCGCCCGGCACCGCGGTACGTCTCCGCCAGATCGGTGAGCGTGCGGGCCGTGTTGTACGGCTCCCTCTCGCGGAAGAACCCGAGAGCCGCCACCAGCAACTCCTCGGCCTCGTCCGGACGATGAAGGCCGTTCAGCGCGCGCCCCCGGTGCCGCTTCAGAAGGGCACGAGCACGGGGCTTGTCACGGTAGCCGTCGTCGCCGGGGCCGATCCGCTCCCAGATGCCGTCCGACTCGACGAACAGGTCGTGGGCATCGGGGAATCCCCACTGCCCCAGCCGCACAAGTCCCAGCGTCTCCACGGCGGTTGCCAGACCCCGCAGGTGTCCCGCCTGCCGCTCGGCCGCCGCAGCCGCCTCCGCCTGGATCCCGGCCTCGTCGAACCGTCGCGACTCGATCAGGGCCATCGCGTGCAGGGTGTGCATGCGCCCCGCCATCCGGGTGCCGGGACAGACGTCGTCAGCGACCCTCGTACCCACCCGAAGCGCCGGGAGGATCTCCTCGTGGCGCCCGTCCTTCAACTGGAGGGCCCACAGGGCCTCGCAGAGCTGACACGCGGTGTCCCCGAGACGGTACTCCTCGGCAGCGAACACCGCCTGCACGAGGTTTCCCAGTTCGGTGCCGAGGGCGGTGACCGCCTCGCCCTTCGAGGCGTACGGCCCGGGAGGCAGCTCGGCGAACAGGGGCCCCACGTGCCAGCGTTCCGGCAGGGCGGCGCGATCGGCGCGCACCGCGAACGCCAACAGCCACTCCACCGCGCGCGTGACGGCCCTGGAGCAGGCGGGGATGCCGTCCTCCTGTGCGGCGGCCCGCTCGGCGTGCCGCCGCACGGCGGGACGGAAGCGGTAGCGGCCCGTGCCGGTTCCGGTCTCCTCGACGAGCCCCTCCTCGGCGAACTCAGCGAGCAGCCGGGCGGCCTCGGCCTCCTCGACCTCGGCCATGGCCCCCGCCACGGCCGGGCTGAGCGCCGGCCACGGCCACAGCGCCGAAAGCCTGTACAGCCGGGCGGCGGTCGGCCCGAGCGTGCGGTACCGCTCCTGCGCGGCGGCGTGGGCGGGCTCGTTCCCGGACACGGTCGCAGTCCCCTCCTCTCCCAGGCGCGCTTCGAGCAGCGACGCGAACGTCCG
This sequence comes from Streptomyces zinciresistens K42, assembly GCF_000225525.1. Lineage (GTDB taxonomy): Bacteria > Actinomycetota > Actinomycetes > Streptomycetales > Streptomycetaceae > Streptomyces > Streptomyces zinciresistens. The sequence goes on from NZ_AGBF01000027.1 coordinate 57,350, forward strand.
CAACGCGTACGGGGATCCGCCGCATTGTTCGAGCACCTGCGCCAGCACGGCGCGGGCACGCGCTTCCTGAACGGTGCGCTTCCCCGCGACCTCGGTGAGCAGTTCGACGGCGTACTTCTCGGGCAGCGGCACCACCTCGACCGGTTCGGCGTCCGCCTGGGCGAGACGGCGGTGGGCGACGACGATGGTGAACACCCCGGGCGCCGAGGTGAGCAGCGGCGCCGCCTGTGCGGCACTCTGGACATGGTCGAGAACGATGAGCAGGCGCCGGTCCGCGACAAGCCGGCGGAAGAGATCCATCCGCTCCCCCAGACCCGGCGGGATGTCCTGCGGGCCCAACCCCAGGCTGCTCAGGGCTTGTCGGAGCGCCAGGGCAGGGTCCGGCACCCGGGCCAGGTCCACGTACAGTTGCCCGTCCGGATACCGCTGCAACTCGCGCCAGCCCCAGCGCAGGGCGAGTGAGGTGCCGCCCATCCCCTCGGGCCCGTACAGATGGACCCTGCGCGCACGTCCGTCGAACTTGCGCGACGCCTCGCGCGTAAGCCGCTTCATCTGCTTGTCGCGATCGACGAAACCCCGGACGCCCTCGGGCAGTTGCGGCGAGGTACGGATGCGCGCCTGGATCAACGCCCTGCCGACCACCGCGTCCACCTCGGCCAGCCCCCGCGCGTGCTCCGGACTGCGCAACGCCCCCTCGTACAACAGCCGGGCCAGTCCCTCCCACTCGGCGGGCCGCTCGGGGGCCGGCACCTCCCGCCCCGCGATCCGCCGCGCCAACCCGCCGATCATCAGGTACGCGTTCCGCCCCGCCTCGTTACCCATCCCCGCGCCCACGGCCCCCAGCATTGCCGTGACCGTCGCCAGCGATATGAGCTCCAGCATCCTGCGCTTCCCCGTCTCCACGCGCCACCCACCGGACGACGCACACCGGCCTGTAGGGCAACCGTATCCGGGAGACCCTGCACAACGGACGCACCCGCCACGACGAAGGGGGGTCTCGTACGGGGCGAGTTGAAGCACAGGACCAGAGCGAGCGCGCCCGCCATTCGAACATCTCAGCCGTCACATCGCATCCGGTTCACCACCCCACCACCGCATCGCCCGCACCCTCATCCGCTCCCGCCGACCCGCGAATCGAGACGAGGTCCAAAGTGGCAGGGATGCACGAACGCCAGCCGCGCACCCTCCACCCCCTCAACGCAAAGAACTCGCAAAGCCACTCTTAACGCCCTGGTCAGAAAGAGCCCTCCCCGCAGACGCGGGGGTGTTCCGACATGGGAGCGACGGGTCTTTCGTCGTGCCCGCTGAGCCGGCTGGTCAGTCGCGCCGATCCAGCAGCATCGCGCACAACTCCGGCGCTCCCTCGAACGGCACCGTTTCGCCCACTGTGCGGTAGCCCCAACGCTCGTACAGCGCCCGCACCTTCAGGTGATCCTTGTGTACGAGCAGGGTCACCCGTTCCTCCGGGCGCTCGCGTACGAGTTCGTCGTGGATCTGCCGCGAGGCCCCTGTGCCGCGCCACGGCCCACGCACCATCAGCTCGGACAGGGCGAAGGTCCGTGTACCTGTCTCCGAAGCAAGCATCCCGGGCAGAGGCGGGGTCACCCTCTCCCACCACGTCGTGGCCCCACTGAGCGGCGCCCCGTACGCATATCCGACAGGCTCGCCCTGGTCGTACCCGACGACGCACGCGAACCCGTCCTTCGACGACCAGCTGTCGACGAACTTGCTGAATGCCTCGCGCGGGGCGAGCGGATCATCAACGCCGGCGTACACCTCGTCGTGGACGTCCAAGAGGACCTCACGGATCGCGGCCACGTGCACATGCCGGTAGCGGCGCAATTCGAGTCCAGCGCGCATGTTGTTCACGTACGTCCTCCCTGGCTGGCGTCGGTGACCCGCGCGAGGCGCGCGGTGATGCGACTGCTTGCGATATGCCCCGAGTGGACCGCCGAGGCAGTCGCGGCAGCCAGCTCACGGTCGAGCCCGGACTGTGGTTCACGTACGCCGACTCGGACGTCCCCGTCGTCACGCAGTGGGACGACGGCCGTGGTTCTGCTCCAGGTATCGGGCGACGAACCGCGTGGCGGCTGCGCCCGCGGGCTGCGGGACGCCTGTGTGCACGCCCTGACAGGCATTCAGGTGAGGTGGGCCCGGGGCACCGCTGCCGGGGTGCGATCGACGGGAACGGCGTGGTGGGCGGGTGTCTCGGCGCCGGGACCGGCACCTTTCCGGCGCTACCCCATCCGGTGGCATATGACCCCGCCAGTGTTATTCATATCACCCCATTTCCTATCTATCTCACTGTCCGGCTCTTGGTGCTGACCCGCCGTCACGAGTCCCTGAACCAAGTCGAGGAGAGTGGAACATGAGGACACCGCCGCGATGGCGATCCGTTCTGGCGCCCACCGCCATGGCCGCCGCGCTCGCCGCTGCCGCGCTGGCGAGCGCGGGTGCCGCCTACGCCGAGGACCACGGCAGCCCGCACCCGTACCCGGACAAGCCGCACCAGGCGCACGCGCCGCAGGCGGCGTATCCGGCGAAGCCCGACCACCCGGGCAAGCCCGCGTACCCGGCGAAGCCCGTGCGGCCGGACCGTCCCGCGCATCCCGTGAAGCCCGGATATCCGGAGAAGCCCGCGCATCCCGTGAAGCCCGCCAAGCCCGAGTACCCGGCGCACCCGGCCAAGCCGGTGAAGCCCGAGTATCCGGCCAAGCCCGCTCACCCCGCGAAGCCCGCGTACCCTGCCAAGCCCGCGAAGCCGGAGTACCCCAGCAAGCCCGCCAAGCCCGCATACCCTGCCAAGCCGGTGTACCCCGCCAAGCCCGCCCACCCGGCGAAGCCCGCGTACCCGAGCAAGCCCGCCCACCCCGCGAAGCCCGCGAAGCCCGCGTACCCGGCCAAGCCCGCGTACCCTGCCAAGCCCGCGAAGCCGGAATACC
>NZ_AGBF01000026.1 GCF_000225525.1 Streptomyces zinciresistens K42
TCGAACTGGGGCAAATACTCGGTGACGAACTTGCGACCGAACTCCCGCTTCATGAACGCGTTCGAGGTCAGCTGCGCGACATGCCCGCCGGGGACCGCGAGGGAGAACATGAGTTCACAGAACGGCAGCGCCAGCGGGAACTTCCCTGCGGCCACACGCGGATACGCCTTGCGGATCAGATCGCGCTGCTGGGCGTCGGCCACCGTGATGTAGGGCGGGTTCCCGACGACGCAGTGATACTGGCCGCGCTCGAGCAGCGGCTCGCCGCGGTCCAGCAGGGAGTTCGCACAGGCCACTTGGACGGGCCACGAGTGCGGCAGCTGGTCGAGGCGGCCACGGAGAATCGAGGCGCTGGTGGCGAGCAGCCGGTACCGGGCGAGGAGCACCGCATAGGGGTCCAGGTCGACGCCGTGGACGGTCCGCAGAGCGCGCTCGATCGATGCCCGGGCGTCGATCGGTACCCCGTGCCCGCGGCCGCGGCGGCGGTAGACGCGGGCGGCGTGGAAGGCGCTGAGCAGGATGTGCCCCGTGCCGCAGGCCGGGTCGATCATGCGGACGTTCTGGGGGCCCACCTCGTCGGTCGCCGGCTCCAGCGAGAGCTCCAGGAGGAGTTCGGCGATCCACGGCGGAGTCTGGCACAGGGCTCTCGACCTGCGCGCGTCGTGCGACAGCGCCTGGTAGGCGTCCCCGAGCCGGTATCCGTCGACCCGGTGCGGCCCGTCGTCGATGGCAGCCCCTGCTCCCCAGAACTCGGCGAGGGCTGTCCAGGAAGCCGTATTGAGCGGTGAGGTCCAGAGCGGCACGACCTGCGGGTCGAGGAAACCGGCGAGCCCGGGGTGGGCGCCAGCCAGCTCGTCAAGGATCCGGCGTACGGCATCGGGTGAGGTCGGCGGCTCGGTTGTGGAGACCAGGCCGTGCCGGACGCAGTGGTGGGTGACTGCGGTCGCGTGGGCCCAGGAGACCGCAGTCGCGGTGCCGACGTCGTCGGCGAGGCGCTGGACGAGACGCTCATAGGCGCGGGCGGAGGGAGGGGTGCTGTTCACAGGGTTGTGGTCCAGGACTGGGAGCGAAGTGACATCAAGATCGTTCAGAAGAGCTAGTCGAGGATGAACTGCCCGAGCCACACGAGGACCAGGACTGCCACACCCAGGGTGATCGCGGCCTCGGCGTTTCCGGTGCCGGACCAGACGATGACGGTGATGGTCGTGCCGAGGACAAGACCGAGAAGAAAGCGGTGCGAAGTGCGCATAGTGATTCCTTGAACAGTGAGCGGGCCGGGGCGTCCGCGTAGGAGGGTGGGAGGGGCTGCTCACCGTGTAACGAGCAGTGCGCCGTTGGGCTGGACGGTCACCTTCATGCCTTCGCCTCGAAGAAGGGCCGAGCACAGAAGGCGCACCCCGCCAGTGCTCCAGGCGGGATGGTAGTGATCGGGCTCCGCCTCCAGGTCCGGGTACCACCAGGTGACCTCGACGCTCTCGTGCCGGCATTCGACGACCACCCCGCTGCCCTGGAAGGTGCGGCGGTCGGCGAGGTGGACATGGGCGGCGAGCACCGTCAGCACCTCGTGCCGAAGTGTCTCACCGGCCCGGTCGGGGGGCACGGAGGGTGCTACAGGGCGGTAGACGGTGTGTCCGTGAGTGCCCTGCGCGATCACGACGGTCCGCCCGGGGCCTGCCAGGCTCCTTCGGCGGCCGGCAGCCACGCACAGCTTGCGCACGCTGCGCCCGTGTACGGGGCGGGGGCGGCGTGGGCTCGGGTCTGCCGCGTAGTGCTCGTCCGCTACCAGGGACATGGCGTGCGCGACATCCCGCACGCGCTCGGCGATCTCGCCCGCACCCAGGTCGTGTCCGTCGGCGTAGCGCCACAGTGCGTCGACTGCCCGGGCTGCCGGGGAGGCGTCTGGGGCGTGCACCGTGCTGTCTCTGATGAGCCAGTCGACGACCTGCCCCGTGTACGGCGCCGTGAACGGGGCGCCTTCGAGAAGCTCCAGAAACTCCTGAGCTTCGGACTCGTCGGTGGCGGGCAGACGAGGTTCTGTCTGCATCGCAGACCTCCTCGGTGGGGGGCACCGTCGCAGATCATGGACCGGTGCAACCGCAGTGGTTCGTTCGTGCCGGGCGGGGAGAGGCTTCACCCGCCGACCCGCCTCAAGCTACCGCAGTATATCCAATTATGCAACTTTGCGGGTTTGGGTGGATGCTGCTCGGCGCATCACTGCAGAGCCCACCAGGTCGGCGCGGGTGAATTTGAAAGACAACGGACTCGCCTTCACCGGTGCAATTTGGCGAGAAACGATGGGGAGAGAGAATCTGCTAATCCTCTGCGCCTTTTTCGCCCGTCTGCAACTTTCCCCGTGTAAGGCGTCTACGGATCTCCTGGTAAATCGTCTCCCGATACCACATCGGCTCGAATACCTCCGGGCGCTTGCGGTCGCCCGGCCGCCGGTCAGGAGCTTCGATCTGTCCCCGAAGGAGATACGACTGCATGGTGCGCCGCGATGCGGGCTTCCCACTGATCGCGTTCCCACGGATGACGCCGTACTCGGTGATGTTGAGCAAGTCCCTGGGGTCCCCTGCGGGAAGAGGCTTCGCGAACTGAGGCTCGCCGCCGGCGTAGGCCGCCCACACGCGGGGCCGGTGGACGCGCACCCACGCATCCACCGTCTTCGCGTCCCACCGCCCCTCCGACGCTGGCGGGGGGAACGCGGCCGCCACGACCTTGCCGCTGGAGTCACGTCGTTCCGTGGCCTTGGTCCAGGCGTCCACGGCGTTGAAGGTCATGCCGAACCGCTTGGCCATCTCGGACCGGGTCTCGGTGACGGGCGCGACCGCAGCCTTCTTCTGCTTCCCCTTCTGGGGGCTGGTGACCGCGCCGGCCGCAGGCGTTTCCGGCCGGGGCGGCCAGTACTGCGGCCGCATGGCCTGCACCCACGCGTCGACCAGCGCGACGTCCCACAGACCGTCCTCGCCCCTCGCCGGAAAGTTGACCAGCGTGGTCCACACGGCGGTGTCCTTCGGCTTGACCCCGTACCGGGCGCTGATCCCCGCTTCGTCGATGCGGCGGTTGGTCATGGACGTCCTTGAGGGTCGGGGCGGGAGTGCGTCGGACTACTGGTCGGACTTCGTAGCGGCGGCGCCGCGCCGGCCGAGGGGGCGGAGCAGGTACGGGCGGGCGGACTCGGGCGTCCACATCGGCTCGTCGACCTCAGGCGTCTTGCCGTCGTTCGGCAGACGGTCCGGGGGCGCCAGCAGGCCGCGAGAGCGGTACGCCCGCATCGTGGACAGGGCGGTCGGCTTGCTGCGGCCCTGTTCCTTGCCGTCGAGCTCAGCGATCTTCTCGAGGGTCAGCAGGCCCGGATTCTTCTCGAAGTACCGCTTCAGGGCCGCACTCGGCTCACGCAGCTCACCTTCCGCAGGAGCAGCGGGGGCCTCCTTCCTCGCCTGTCGCGGGGTGGCGAGGAAGGGCAGGGCAGCCTCGGGCGTCCACATCGGCTCATCCACCGCCGGCGTCTTGCCGTCGCCCGGCTTCCGGTCCGGCCGCGCCAGCTTGCCCTGAGAGATGTAGACCTTCAGGGTCGACAGGGCGGTCGCCTTGGGGCGGCCCTGTTCCCGGCCGTCGAGCTCGGCGATCTTCTCGAGGGTGAGCAGGCCCGGGTTCTCCTCGAAGTACCGCTGCAGGAACTCGCTCGCCTCCACCGCGGCAGCCTCCTCCTGCGCAGGCTTCGGCGCACCGTGCCGGCTGTCCGGCCGGCACAGGTAGGGCAGAACGCTCTCGGGCATCCACATCCGCTCGTCGACGTCGGGCGTCTCGCCGTCGCCCGGCTTGCGGTCCGGCCGCGCCAGCTTGCCCTGAGAGATGTAGTTGTCGAGCGTGGACAGCGCCGTCGGCTCGCGATCGTGTTCCCGGCCGTCGAGCTCGGCGATCTTCTCGAGGGTGAGCAGGCCCGGGTTCTCCTCGAAGTACCGCTGCAGGAACTCGCTCGGTTCCCTCCGCTCACCGTCGCTCTTGCCGGTCTTGCGCCGGACCCGGCGCGGACGGGTGATGTAGTTGTAGGCCGTCTCGCGGAACCACATGTCCTCCGTGACCTCGGGCTGGCCTCCGTCGCCGGCGCGACGGTCGGGCCGGGCGAGCACGCCTCGGGAGATGTACGTGCGCAGGGTCGCGACCGGCGTGGGCTCGCGTGAGAGGAACCGGCCCTCGAGCACTCCGATGTGGCGCAGAGGGAGAAGGTCCTTGGGCCCGCCGGCAGGCAGCGCGGTGGCCTTCTCCTTCTGCTTGGGGTGAGCCACCACCCAGGCCTCCGGCTTGTGCTCCAGGACCCACTCATCGACAGCTGCCTCGTCGTACAGCTGGGTCTTGCCCCAGCCCTTGTCGAGGCACGGCGGGAAGGTCTCCTCGAGCGTCCAGGAGGCGGCGGTCGAGCCGCTCACGTGGTAGCGCTTTGCGATCTTTTCGACCGTGGTCTGCTTGATCTTCGAGTTTGCGGGGATCATCGTCTGCTCCAGGGCCTGCGTGGCCTGATCGTTTCCTGCCGGGCCGCGGATGCGCCGGCGGGGGGATGCTGTTGTGCGTGGCCAGCGGCCCCTTCCTGTGCCTTTGCTGATGCCCGGACGGGGCTGGAAGGGCGCAGGGAGAGACCCGGCTCGCAACGTACAGCGATTCAAGCGATTAAGCAATTCGTCGTGGGTGTGTCGGTGTGGATCGCCGCCGGAACCGACGCGGGCGTGCCGGGGAGCCTGTGCTCCCCGGCACGCCTGGAGGTTCGCTGTGCGGTGATTTCCCGGCCTCGGCCGGCGAGCCGGTGGCCGGCGGTCAGGAAGCGAGGCCGAGGCTGCCTGCGGCCGTGCGGCGCTGCTTCTTCTCGGCGAGCTTCTTGTCCAGGGCGCGCTGCAAGCTGCTGAAGGTCTCGTCACCCTGCCGTTTGAGCAGCGCCGGGATGTAGTTCGCTGGGATGCCGACCTTCGGGGACTCGCTCAGGACAGACAGGAGGTCGGATTCCGTCTGGTCGGTGTAGCCCGCCTCCTCCAGTTCCTCGACGCCGGGGAACACGTCGGCATGGCGGTCGCTCTCCAGGTCCAGCAGAAAGTCCTCCTTCCCGCCCAGGCTGTAGCACCACAGGAAATTCTCGGGCGGATTCGGCTCAACGAGCCGGCGGAAACGCGAAACGGATTTCGTGTAGCAGTAGAACCAGGTGTCCGCGGGGGCGTTCCGCATGATGCGCAGCCACGCCTGCAAGTATTCGTCGGAATGGAAGTCGCCGGAATCGTGCAAGCGAATCCATTTGCCCCGATACCGCCGGTGGCGGAGTTCCTCGGCCATCTGGGCTTCCCACTCGTCCAGGGCATGCATCGTCATCCACATGTTGCGCTCGTGCGCGGCCAGGACGACCGGCCACCGGTAGGTCCCCACCCTCGCGTAGCAGAGCTTCGCGCAGGCCCCGGCCTCCGGGCAGGCGTTGTATGTCGATCCGTCGGAAAAGCGGCCGGCCCAAGCGGGAAGTGGCCAGTTGAAAATCCCTTCGGCCCGCAGTTGCCGGTTCTGGGTGAGGAGCCACCGGCGCGCCTTGGGCTTCGTGTGCGGCGTGTCGGTGGTCGAGCTGGTGTTCATGTCGTGCTTTCCGTCTGGTTGGAGCTCGATGTGTCAGCAGGGCAGTCGTCATGGGGCGCGGCGCAGGCGTGCACACCGAACTTGGTGATGCCGCCTGCGGTCATCAGCGCCAGGTAGGCGAGACCGAGGTCCAACTGCTGGCCCGCCTCGGCGGTGTGCTTTTTGCTCGGGAACTGGAGAACGTCGCCGCGGCCGCCGATGGCCGCGGCCGCCGTGGCCCGGAGCGGGTCCAGTGCGTGCGGTGGCATGCGGCTGATCTCGAGCATCGCGATCGGCAGCGCGAACAAGAGGTGTTCGGTGAGGCCGTCGTGGAAGATCTGTTCCTTCTCGGTGCGTCGTGCAGGGGCCGGCACCGACACCACGGTGATGGTCGGTTCGGCCTGCTTCCGCAGCGGGTGCGGGGGATGGGAGCGAGTCATCGGTACTGCTTCGATCTATTCGGGCGCTGCGACGCGTTCGGGCGCCGCGACGCGGGGTGCTGCGGACCCGACTACGTCGTCAGTGGCTGACCCGGGAGCGGGCAGTCATCGTGATGGGCGGGCGAGGTGCGGTAGAACGGGGACTCGGCGAGGTCCTGGGCGCCACGCAGCCAGTCGCCGTAGTCGGCCAGGTTGTTGATGCACACCGTCGGAACGCGCGCTCCGCACTGCGGGCACGGGGCGATGGGGCTCAGGGCGAAATGCCGGGTGCTGTCGTAGGCGGCTAGGAATTCGCGGGACACGGTTCCGGCCGGGATCTGCAGCCGGATGGCCGGGCTCACTGCCCCTTCGATGAGGGGATGGAGGTCGTCGGCCTGGCTGATGACGGTGACCCACTGCCTCAGGCGGAGCACGTGGCGCAGCATGGTGCGCGCATAGCCGGCGGTGGCGAAGACGGCGTATGGAGCTGTCGTGCCGCCGGCCCGGCTCGGCCGGCCTTCTGCTGACCTTTGGCCAGCCGCGCGGAGTGCCGCGTGGTCGAGCCGGGCCAGAGCGCGGGTGCTCATCATGAACGGCATGGGCAACTCCATTGATTGAAGGGCCGGTTGCATGGGAGTTCGGTCCGGGCGCGGCGCAGTGGGCGCCGCGCCCGGGGCCTGTGCCTCCGCTGTGCTGGGAGGGGGCAGCGGAGGTTGAGCCACACATGGGCGGCATGGGCGGCTCCTTCACAGGGCCGCCGGGCGGCGAGTGTTCACGCCCGACGACACACTCAAGGTACGGCAGTAAATCCAATTACGCAACACGAGGAGTGGAAGGTGTGGTCGATCAGGGGAGTTGCATAATTGGAAATAGTGCTGTAGAGTTGAGTCATCAACGCCGGAGAAGGTGACCGGCGAGCAGTACCAGAAAGGTGGCGAACCCGTGTTCACCACTGAGCAGAGGCCCGTTTTCGTCTATGGCACGCTCCGTGCCGGGCAGGGCAACTACTTCGGCATCCTGGAGGGCACCACGATTCAGGAGCGCCCCGCGATCCTGAACGACTACGCGATCTTCGGTTCCGGTGTCCCCTTCGCGATCCAGCGGGACGGCCGGAAGGTCGTCGGCGAGGTCATGGACGTGGACCCCGAGCAGTGGCCCGACGTGCTCCGTCGGCTCGACCGGCTCGAAGGCTACCGGGGCGAGGGTCGCAACAACATGTACGACCGCAAGGTCCGCACCGTGACTCTTGCCGACGGCAGCGAGATCGAGGCGTACGTGTACCTCGCGGGCGAGTCGTCCCGCCGCTGGTTCACCGACGCCGAGGAGATCCCCGACGGTGACTTCGTCAAGGCGGAGTCCCGGTAAATCCACACCGCCCTCTGGGGTGGGCGGATGAACACCCCACCATGCAGTACCCGTCAGGCCGCGCGCGGCGCGGCCTGACGGCTTGAGCAGTACACCTCGGTCTCCTCGCGGAGAATCGAGGCAGAAAAGGAACAACTATGTGCGGTCTGTTCGGAGTTGTCCGAAACCAGACCTGTGACCCCACCCGCGCCACCATCATGTGCGTTGCCCTGGGCCAGCTGGCCGAGGAGCGGGGTAAGGACTCGGCGGGGCTGGCATTCGCCATCTCCGCGACGAAGAAGCTCGACCGGCGTCCGGTCACCAACCGTCGCGACGTGACGGCGGGCGGCTGGCGGATCATCAAGGGACCGGGCCGGTTCCGCGATGTGTGGAAGCCCGCCTACAACAGCGCGCTCGACGCGGCTCCGGTCGCTCTCGGTCACACCCGCTGGGCGACCCAGGGCGGGACGACGCTGGTCAACTCCAGCCCGCTACAGGTGGGGCAGCTCATCGGCACGCACAACGGAGACGTGGACACCTGGCCGCTCCGGTCGGAATTCGGTCTCCCGCGTCCGACCGGGGGCACCGACACCGAGGTCCTGTACCAGGCTCTCGATCAGGCGGGCGGGGTCATCCTGCCCACCCTCGACGTCCTGGAGTCCGTCGTGGGCCGGGCTGCTCTGGTGTGGACCGACCGGCGCTGGCCGCAGCTGGTCATGCTGGCACGCACGGCGGTGAGCCCGCTCTCCGTCGCTGTCGACACCGAGGGGAACCTCTACTGGGCGTCCAACCCCGGATGGTTCCGCAAGGCCGCTCGCGCGGCGGACGTGACCATCGCCGAGATTCTGATGGTGCCAGAGGGCACGCTGATGATGATCGACTACTCCTCGGGCAGTCCGGCGCTGGTGGGCGACCGCCGCTTCACCGCGACGGCGCGGGCGAAGGACGACCGGCTGGCGCACATCGTCGCCTACCGGGGCTTCAGCATCGAGGACCAGGTGGCCGACGAGGAGGTGTGCAGTCACCGAACGCTGCGTGAGCCCCAGCGCTCGCGGTCCGTTTCGGCGCCGCTGTGGCTGTCTCCCAGCGGCAAGTAGGTCATCGACCCGGAAGAAGAAAGGGGCCGGGGCACCGCAAACTGCGGTGCCCCGGCCCCTTTTCGCTCTTGACCGGCCTCAGTACCGGCCGTCGTGCCAGCGGGTGCCGGCGAACAGCGCGGCCACCTGCGCCCGGTTCTCCTCCCGGCCGAAAATCCTGTCGGCCATGTCGCGGAACGAACGCGTGGCATTGGTCCATGCCTCGCCGGTCAGAGGTCCACGCTGCCCGGCCTGAGCCCTCGCACGACGGTGGTGCCCGACCCGCTGCGGAGGCGGCGGCGGAGTGCTGCCGGCCTCCCGCAAAGCCGCATTCGTCAGGCCCAGCGACACGTTGACCTGGGCCTGGATGGTCCCCGGGTCCAAGGAACCGTCCCACATGCGGAACTCGGCGTGGTCACTCTGCCGTCCGTGCACGGACTGGAAGTTCAGTCCGATGTGATGGCTGTTGTTGTAGCTCTGGACGGCTGACACTGAGGTGTACGGGCGCGACGGCTGGGTGTTCGGGGTGCACCACTCCAGCCCTCGATGACGGTCGGCAGCGGGGTTCTGGGCGAGCCGGTAGATGACGTCCTCGTACCCGGCCACCGTGTTGATCAGCTGGTTGTGGTTCTCGACCGTGTGGTCGTAGTCGGGGACCGCGACGTGGACGTGGCCGCCCGTTCGCGGACTGGCGATGCCCCCGTTGCGCCGGACGATCTCGCACACCTGCGCCAGGTTGTTCCAGGTCTGCGGCTCGTCATAGAGAATGGGCGAGACGATCTCACCGGCGACAGTGCTGTCGTACTCCAGCCGCCACGCGTTCGGTGCGTCGGTGTAGCCCGCGCGCGCCGAGGCATGCCAACCGTTCACGTTGGCGTCCGGTGCGATCCCCGCTTCGTGGAGTTCGCGCGCGATGCGCCGGCTGGCGGCCTGCCGCTCGGAGTGCGTCATGGAGGCCGGGTAGTCGAATTCGATCTCGACACCGAACGCGCGGCCGCCCTCACGGGCGCCGAGGCCGCCCGTGGCGTTCTCCGTCATGTAGGGCACCAGAGGCTCGCCCGCCCGCTGGCGCTCTCGGGCCTGGTCGTACGCCTCCTGGAAGGCGTCCATGTCCTCCAGGTAGGAGCGCACCGCGGGCTGGGCCGCCCGCTCGGCGCGCGCCTGGTCCTGTGCGGCGATCGAGGCGGCGTGCTCGGCCGCAACTTCGTCGAGGACTTCCTGGGCCGCGGCCCGGTCGACCGCGGAGCGGCCGCTCGAGCCGAGCTGATCCTGAACCAGGTTGGCTATGGCGCCCTGGTGAACGCAGGTGCCGTCCTCGTCGCCGGCGTGCATGTCGCCGCCGGTGCACCTCAAGTTTTCCGGGCTGACCTGGAGTTGGCCGTCCGGGCCGCGGCTGACCCGGACGTCGCCCTCGATGAAGTGGCGTCCGTCCTCGTCGGAGACGCTGGCCCCCACCTGAACCAGGGCGTCCTGGTCGTCGGTCACTTGGCCCCGGATGATGTCAGGGTTGCGCGGCAGGAACAGCAGGTGGTCGTCGCCGCTGACCACGTAGGTCTGCAGGATCGGAGCATCGGCCGAGGTGGTGTCGACGATGCGGACCGCTGTGCGCTCCGGCCGCTCCTCAATGGTGAGCGGCGCGGCCTCGGCGACGAGCGTGTCCGTGCCTCGTGTGGGCGCGACGCTGTGGTGCTGGTGGTCTATTCGGCTTCCCGACCCCACGATCATTCCCCTCGGACATTGGGCGGCAGCGCGCCCTGCTCGGCGGCCACGTGGATCACGCCGGCCTGGTGCAGCGAGACCAGCAGGCTCCACTCGTCGTCCGGCTCGATCCAGATCAGCGCGCCCTCGGGTCCCTCAGGCCGCGGCAGACGGCCGGCCGGCTTGTAGAACGTGGTCACCAGCACCAGCGGGACGGGAGCGTCCCAGCGGCTGACAACCGGCGGCGTGTCCCGCGGGGCGAGGATTGCCTGCTGCTGCTCGGGGGAGCACTGCCCGAACTCCTCCGATGCCGCGAGCACAGCCTGCAGCTGGACCTGAAGACGCAAGGCGAGCCGGATTCGGGCAGCCGCCTTCTCCTTCGGGCTCACCAGCTCGGGGTACTCCGGGATCAGGCCTTCCATGAGCTCGGTCGGGGTATCGGCGTAACCGCGCCAGCTCCCGCCGTCGTAGATCATCTCGAAGACGTAGTTGCTGCCGTCGTCCTTGGTCGGAGGGTCGAGAGGCGTGGCAGCCGAGGAGGCATTGCGGGTGCGGATGAACGTCATGACATCTCCAAGGGGTTAGCGGCGCTGCCAGCGGGTTTCGTGGAATAGAGCGGTGGCCTGAGCCTTATCCTCAGGGCGCTGGAACAGCGAGTCGACCAGTTGCCGGAAGTTAGCGGTAGTCGTACGCCAATCGTCACCGGACAGCCGCCGCCGCTGCCCGAGTCCGGCCTGACGTCGCTGCTCACGGTGGCTACCCAACTCCATACGCGGACCAGAGACGGCGGTGTCCTGCCGCACGGCCGCGGCGGCCATGCCCAGGGAGAGCTTCACCTGCGTCTGGATCACGGACGGGTTGAGGGAGCCGTCCCACAGCCGGAACTCGCCGTGGGCGCTCTGCCCGCCGCGCCGAGCCCCGCTGAGATTCACCGCCTGCCCATGGAACGAACTGATCTCCGAGATCGCCGAATATCCCTCGGACGGCACGGGGTTAGGGCTGCACCAGCGCGTGCCCCGGTGCTGGTTCCCCTCGGAGGCGGGGTTCTGCGCGAGCCGGTACAGCACATCCTCATGGGCCTTGTACATCTGCATGAGGCGCGTGTGGTTGGCGACGTCGTGGTCGAAGTCGTGCATGCCCACGTGCACGTGACCGCCGGTTCCGAACGACGCGCGGCCGCCGTTACGCTCGATGATCTCGCAGGCCGTGGCGAGGTTCTGCCAGGTCTGCGGCTCGTCGTACAGGATCGGCGAGACCAGCTCGCCGGCCACGGTGCAGTCCGACTCAAGCCGCCATGCGTTCGGCTCGTCGGTGTATCCCGCGCTCTGCTGCGAGTGGTAGCCGTACTGCCGGGCCGTGCGGGACAGGCCGGCGTCGCGTAGTTCACGGGCGATGTTCTGGATCGCCTGCTGCCTGTCGACGCCGGGCTCGATGTCGAACTCGATCTCCACTCCGAAGCCGCGGCCGCCCTCGCGGGCGCCGAGACCGCCAGTGGCGTTCTCCGTCATGTAGGGGACGACCTGCTCACCGCGTTCGGCGCGGTCGCGGGCGGCGTCGTAGTCGCGCTGGAAGGCGTCGAAGTCCTCCGTGTAGCTGACCTCGTCGGGCGGCCACTGTTCGCGGGCCTGCTCCTGGAGCGAGGTGGCGGCCTGGTGCTCGGCGGCGACCTCGTCCAGGACCTGCTGCGCCGCGGCCCGCTGGACAGCCCGCTCCTCCGCACTGCCCCATTCCGGCGGGAGGTCCCGCTGCTGGGGTACGGACACGCCTGTGCCGGCGGCCTGCACGATCTGCTCGTCGAGCGAGTCCTCGGCATGCCCGAACTCATCCTGTAGACGCTGGCGGAGCTCGTAGAACTCGGCGAGCTCCTCCGGGTTCTCGCGGCGCTCGGCTACGGCCGTGCCGAGCTGCAGCACGCGGCTGACCAACTGCTGGTGTTCGTCCTCGGGGGACAGGCTGACTCCCTGGCTGGGAGCGCTGATGGTGGTGCCTGCCGCGGTGGTGGCGACGAGGTGGTGCTGATGATCGATTCTGCTGCCGGATCCCATGGGTACGGCCCCCTTTCAGTGATCTGGCCGACCGAGGCGGTGCAGGTCGGCGGCGTGATGTGCGGACGTGACGGCGGGCGCTACCAGCCCTGGTACTCGGGTTGTTGCCAGCGGGTGACCGCGTAGAGCGAAGCCGCCTGCTGCATCTGTGCGCGCCGGTGGAAGATCTCGTCGGCGAACTGGCGGAAGTGGAGGCTGTTGGTCTCCAGCTCCCCGACGCTGAGGCGGTGATCGGGCCCCCAGTCCTGCCGGTGGCGGCCGAGCGGCATCCGCTCCCCGCGCCGGGTTTGCGCAGCACTGCCGCGCACGGCCGCGTTCACCATGCCCAGGGAGAGGTTGATCTGCGTCTGGATGACGGCGGGGTCCACCGAGCCGTCCCACAGCCGGAACTCGCCGTGGTCGCTGCGCCGGCCGTGTGCTGCTGAGAGGTTGACCGCGAGGCCGTGGCCGTTGCGCTGCACCTCGCTCAGTGAGCGGTATCCGCCTGTGGGCACGAAGTTGGGCTCGCACCATTCGGTCCCGCGGTGTGCGGAGTCGGGGGCGATGCGATTGGCGGCGAGCCGGAACAGGACGTCCTCGTAGTGGTCGTACATCTGCATGAGGCGGGTGTGGTTGGCGACGTCGTGGTCGTAGTCGTGCAGGCCGACGTGCACGTGGCCGCCGGTACGTTCGCTGGCGCCGCCACCGTGCCGGCGGACGATCTCGCAGACGGTGGCGAGGTTCTGCCAGGTCTGCGGCTCGTCGTACAGGATCGGCGAGACGATCTCGCCGGCCACGGTGCAGTCGTCCTCCAGCCGCCAGGCGTTGGGGGCGTCGGTGTAGCCGGCCGCCGCCTGTGAGTGATAACCGTGTTGCCGGCTGTCCCGCGCCAGACCGGCTTCGTGCAGGTCCCTGCCGATGGCGCGCAGTGCCTCCGCCTGGTCGTCGTAGTCGCCGTCGGTGACGAACTCGATCTCTACGCCGAAGCCGCGCCCGCCTTCGCGGGCGCCGAGGCCGCCGGTGGCGTCTTCGAGCAGGTAGGGCACTGCTTCTTCGCCGCGGAGCTCCCGGTCCCACGCGGCGTCGTGGACCTGGCGGAAGGCCTCGAAGTCCTCAACGAAGCTGACTTCCCGCTCGTCGGGCCACCGGTCACGGGCCTGCACCTGGAGCGCCGCGGCAGCGCTGTGCTCGGCGGCGACCTCGTCCAGGACCTGCTGAGCGGCAGCGCGCTGGACGGGGATGTCGGCCGGTGGCTCGGTGGCCCGGGGCGGGAAACCGGGGCTGTCTTGGTCCTGGACGTCTTCGCGCTCGGCGTCCTCAATGAGGCCGTGTCCGTTCCACAGGTCGTGCTCCAACCGGAGCCGGTCGCGCAGGCCCCAGTACTCCATCGCTTCCTCGAGCGAGGCCCGTCCGTTGTTCGCCTCCCACCGGGCCTGGATCGCCAGAGCTTGGTCGATGAGTTCACGCTGGCCCTCGGGCATGAGGTCGACCCGCTCGGCCGGGGCCTCGATGGTCAGCCCCGCCGCGGTGGTGGCGACGAGGTGGTGCTGGTGGTCGATCCGGCTGCCCGAGCCCATAATCAGGCCTCGTTCCGTGGGGTGATCGTGCCGTCGGCGAGGCCGGCGTAGAAGCGGACGTTGGCGGTGAACAGGTCCTCGGTGCGCGCGTGGGTGTCGACGCGTCCTTCCTCGGTCATGACGGCGCCGTGGCGGGCGTACTGCAGCGGGTTCTGGCTGATGAGGTAGAGCCGGCCGGGGAAGAGGGCCTTGAGGGTGGCGATCCGGTCGGCGCGGCTGGCTCCGGTCAGGACCATGGGCAGGTCCGGCGGGAGGGTGGCGGCCAGGTAGGTAAGACCTGGGACCGCCATCTCCTCCCAGTCGGCCTGCGTGCGGAACGTCTGCAGGTTCATGGCCAGGGCGGGCGGCAGAGCGGGGGTCTCGTCGAGCCAGTCGAGGTAGCGGTCGAGGTCTTCGAGGCGGAGCCAGTAGATGTTGGGGACTGCAGTGACGCCGGCGGCGGAGAGTTCGGCGGCGAGCATCAGGTTGCGCCGCATGTTGATCAGGTTCTCGGCGCGGGGCTGGTTGAAGTACATCGACGCGTTCGGGGTGAGTACGAGGTCCCACTTTTGGGCGGCGAGCATCTCGGCGAAGCCGTCGGCCTTGCGGCGCGTCCAGTACGCCTCGACGAGAGGGTCTTCCGCGTAGCCGCTGAGGATGGCCTTCTGCTCGGGCCGCAGGTTCAGGAACTGATGCGCGGTCTGGCCCTCCCAGCGGGGGAACAGCTTGTGCGTCTTGGGGCTGATGACGCGGCGCAGCCCGAGGGCGTACGCGGGCCAGCGGAGCTGGGCGTCGAGGGTCGGCACGTCGTGTCCGTCGACCTGGGGAGTGAACAGGGGCAGGTCGGGGAGGGTGCCGGGCGCCCGCAGGCCGGTGAAATGCATCGTGCCGCCGATGTCCTTCATCCAGGCCTCGCGGTCGGGCCGGGTGCCGCAGCGGATCGGGCAGCGAGTGCAGGCCAGTCCCGGCTCGCTGCCGGGGAGCGGGTCCTCGGCGCGGGCGCAGCCGCAGTACTCGCAGCTGGAGGTGCAGCCGGAGCACACGGGTTCGACGGCCCTGGGGTTGTCCATGAAGAAGGGGCAGTTGTTGCAGTCGCAGCCGGAGGCGGGTGCCGGAACGGGCTTGCCGACTCCGGGCATGGGCAGGGGGACAGTCATGCGGCAGCGGTCCTTTCGGCGCCAGCGCTGGTGTGGCGCTGGAGGTCGGTCAGGAGCATGCGGAGTGAGCCCGCGTCGAATCGGTGGAGGGCGCGGCCTTCTGCGAGTTGGGTGTTGAGCGCGCGCAGCGCCTCAAGGGCGGCGGTCACGACGGGCGGATCGACGGGCTCGGCAGGCTCGAGCGGCTCGTCAGCGCGCGGATGTTGCTCGCCCCCCGACCCTGCGGTTACCGGTTCCTCGGAGATGTCGTCGAAGGCCGTCGTTTCGCCGCCCTGTCGCGGCTGTTCAGCATCCGCGCTGTCAGCCAGGGGGGCCGCTGTGGTCTCGTCCGGAGCTGCGGCATCGTCCTCGTCGTCGTGCCCGCCGGCCGGCGCCGGCGGCCGGGCAAGTGCTGCGGCTCGTTCGGCGTTGGCTCGCTCGTATGCGGTGACCGCGGCACTGGCGGCGGTGTCGGCCGGCATGTCCGGGTTGGTGGCCTGTGCCCGGGTAGCGGCCGACAGCAGGTCCGTGCGGCCGAGACGCTTGACGGCCTGCCACAGTTCGGCGGCGGCCTCGCGACGTCCGCGGCTGAGGCGGGCGAGATTCGTCCGTGCGGCGAGCGCGACCTGGTGCTGGTCCATGTCCGCGGACAGTTCGCGCGGCAGGGTCCGGAACGCGGCAACGACCTCGCGAGCTCGGCGCGGGGTAATCTGCAGGCCCAGCCGGCGCAGCACCAGGTTCCACGGCGCGGCGAGGTTGGCGTCGCTGCCGCGCAACTTCTCCAGGGCCTCGAAGCGGGCGACGGGGTCTTCCAGCCGCTGGACGTCCTCGCTCACCTCGATGCCGGCGTTGTCGAGCTGGGCACGCAGGATCGCGCTGCGCTCCAGGAGCAGAGCCTTGGCGAGCTCGCCGGGCTGGAGGTCCTCGCGAGCCAGGTTCTCCACCAGCTGCCAGGTCCGGCGGTCCTCGTCACTCAGCGGTCCGGGGCAGATGACGGCGGGCAGCTTGTCGAACCGCGGGTTATCGGGCTGGTTGACCGCGCCCCAGCGGCAGGCCCGGTAGCGGCGTTCGCCGATCACCAGGCGCCGCTGGATGTGGTTGTCCGGACCGGGCAGTTCCTCCACCAGGACGGGATGGAGCACGCCGACGGTCGAGATCGAGGTGATCAGATCGGCGAGGCCTTCAGGGCTGGTGCTCGGGCCTGGCCCGCGGCCCTGCACGTCGGTGTAGACCGAACCGCGCATCGGGAGCATCTCGAAACGACGCTGGCGCAGTTGCTCCGAACTCTCCAGAGCCTCGGCCAGTCCCAGTACGGCAGGCGCAGGGGCCGGGGATTCCTCAACGGCGACGGTCATCGGCAGAGCCTCCTTTCACAGGTAGTCGTCAGGCGCGCAGGCGCCCGGCCCCGAAGGGGTTATGCGTGCAGGTCAGCGGGGAGCGGGGCGGGCGGGTGGCGAGCCGGCGCCGCCGCGGCCGGTCGGCGCAGCAGCATGTCGGTGAGGGGATGCCGCTGCTCGGGTGTTCCGCGCAGCAGCGGCGTGAAGATCCGCCCGAACGGGCCGTGCTCCTTGAGCTGCGCAAGGGTGGTGACCCCGACGGAGAGGTTGCTGGCGAGCCGGGACAGGCGCGGGTCGACCCGGGTGAGCGTGTACAGGTCTTCGGTGCGGTCGGCGAGCCGCTTGGCCAGGGTGGGGCCGGGCGCACCGTCGAGGACGATCAGCAGGCGCGGGAAGGCCGGGTACGTGTGCTGCCACGCCGGCCGGGTCGACGCCGCGGAGCGCCGAGCCCGGTCGGGGTGCTGCGGCACGAACTCGTACAGCCGCCCGTACGCGGAGACCTTCTTGGCGAGCTCGGCCGCGGTCATGGTGGCCCGATCGAGCTCGATGAACACGTTCAGCATGGTGCGAGCGCCGCGGTGGACGTGGACGTAGTGCAGGACGGCGTCGGAGATCACGTGATCGTCCTCGAAGCGGCGCTGCCCGTCGCGGATGCGGTGGGCGACCTCAGGGGTCCACGAAAGGGGCGTGCAGTCGTGCCCGAGTCGGCGGGCGTGCTCGACGAACGCGATGCCGACCTCGTTGACGGCCAAGGTGTGGGCCTGGCGCGTGCTGGCCGCCGACTCGGGTGTCACCCGGTAGCGGCGGGAGAAGATCTCCGCCGCCTGTTCCACGGCGTCGGCGCCCGTCTCGGTCAGGAACCACACGTAGGGCCGGTTGAACCCGTGGCCCGGGCTGGCCTTCCCCTGGGCGCGCAGGCGCTGGACAAGGCCGCCCTCTTCGAGCGCCACCAGCTGCCGCCGCAGGTAGGACGCGCTGTGAGCAGTCGGCGTCAGCAGCCTGGCGAGCTGATCTGTGGTCATGAGGCGGTGCTGGTACAGCAGGTCGAGGGCCGACTTGGCGACGGCGTGGAAGCTGAGGGTCCGCTGCGGGCTGTGCAGCAGTTCGGGTTCGGGCTGAGTGTTCATCCGACGTGTGACCCCTTGGTCTTGGTGAGGTAGGTGACGTTGCTGGGGGCCGGCTCCTGCTCGGCCGGGTCCGGGCCGTCATCCGGCGGCTCGGGGCCCGGATCGTCGACCGGCGGCTCCTCGGGACCGGGATCGTCGTCGTCCGGCGGGGGCGGCGGCAGCGTGGCCATGAACAGACGGATGCGGGTGTCGAGCCTGGCGAGGTCGTCGAGGATGTCCCGCACCCGGCGCCGGCGCAGGTTCTCGTTGACCGCGGCGTCCAGGTGGTGGACGTCATCGGGGCGGTGGTAGTCGCTGTAGACGTCCTCGACGCTCGCACCCCGGACCCGGAAGGGGTCGCTCTGGCCGCCGTCGAGGGTGACGGACATGACGTAGTGGTAGCGCTGCAGCTGCGAGATCGTGTCGGGAGCGACCTTCTTGCCCCAGCGCCGCACCACCATCTGCGCCTCGTCGATGTCGCTGGCCGTGGTGGACAGGATCGACAGGTTCTGCAGCAGGCCCTGCCTCGTGGTCGCCGACAGCCGCTGCGCCATCTGCGTCATCGCCAGGAGCTTCACCTTGTACTTGCGCAGCTGCTCGGCGATCGCGGCGAGCGTTCCCTTGCTCGCGCCGTCCACCGCGGTCAGCTCGTCGATGAAGGCGTAGAAGTCCTTGCGGTCGGCGACGGGCATGGTGCGCCGCGACAGCCCGGCGCGAAACAGGTCGTAGATCAGCAGGCAGGAGACGATGCGGTCGGTGTCGCCGGTGCCGGACGGGCACACGAAGACGACCTTCCCGTTGTCCATGGCGTGCCGGATGTCGTACGTGCTCAGCGAGGACCCGAGGAACCCCTTCAAGGCGTTCGAGCTGTCGAGACGCTCGATGATGTTCGTGACAACGGGAGTTGCCTCGTTGGAGTACTTCGGGTAGGTCTGCACCCAGAAGTCCCGCAGCGTCTTCGGTAGAAACGGCACGACCGCGTCTCGCCACACCTCGTCGTTGAGCAGGGTGCGGATCTGGAAGATCGTCGGCGCCAACTCGGGCCGGCCGGCCCGCGACAACATCCAGGACAGATGGGCGAGGGTCTGCACCGATCGCGTCAGGATGGTCTTGGCTCGCCCCGCGCTGTCCGACCAGTTCAGAGCGCTCGCGAAGCCGGTGACGATCGCGTTGACGATGTCCGGGATTTCCTCCTCGCCACGGTTCTCCATGGACAGCGGGTTCCAGGAGCCCACCATCGCGTCCAGGTCCGGCGAGGTCAGGTCGATCTCCCACAGCCGCGGCGCGATGTGCGGGTGAGCGAGGTAGGGCCGCGCACGCTGCCAGCCGTCGCCGTGCGGATCCAGGAAGAGGGTCCCGTGCCCGTTGTGAGCGAGCGCGATGGCCTGCACCAGCGACATTTCCGTCTTGCCGTATCCCGCCTTCCCGAGGAAGAGCCCGAACAGCAGGTAGGCCAGGGGCAGGCCGGCCAGCCGCTCACCGCCGCCGGGCTTGGCCACCCACCCCAGGGGAAGGAGATCCGCCTGGCCGGTCCACGTGGGCAGGCTCGGCGGCGGCGGGGGCACCACACCGCCCGAACGGGCCACGTTGGCCGCCATGTTGTGCTTCGTGGCGGGCTTGAGAAGGCCGGCGAGCTCCGCGCCGGTTACCCAGCTGGAACGCCGCGGCGCGAACTCTCCGGTGACGAATCGGCGGTCGAAGCTGCGCCGGTAGAGCCGCGAGTCCGCGCGCAGCCGCGTCACGAGCAGGTTCGCACCCACCGGGCGCAGGTGGTTGTCGCCGGCCCAGCCCTCGAGCGTTGCCATGATCTGCTCCAGCAGTATCCGCGGCCGCGCCGGGTCGGAGGAGCAGGTACGGATCAGCATCTGCAGGGCGAACACCGGATCCGCGCCCGGACCGAACTTGCCCATGGCCGCCTTGACGTCGGACACAGTCGGCATGCGCTGGCGCTGAGCGGGGCGCTGGCCGCCGCGGCCCTGCTGCCCGCGCATCTCCGCCGCGATCTCGCTTCCCAGGGACGCCAGGCGGTCCAAGCCGAAGCCGCCCCCCGAACCCTGCTGCGGAAGGCCGGGTATCGCCGGCATCCCGCTGGGGTTGCGACGCGCTCGCGCCAGCAGGCGGCTGCGCCGACGGCCGACCCGGGAGGGCGATATCGGCACCAAGTCCAAGACGATGTCCGCTCGTTCACCCAGGTCCTCACGCACATCCGCGACGGCGGCCGCGAGCGCCTCCAGCGGATCGGGCTTGATCGGCACCTCGCGCAGGGCGAGGTGGTCCGGCAGCGCCAACGCCAGCTCGGCGCGCGCTACGTGCTGCTGCTTGGGCGTGTCCTTGCGCGGCTTGGGCCTGCGCGGCCCGCGTCCGTGACCGCGGGGGGATGTCGCCTTCTTCTTGCTCACCACAGACTCCTTCGGAAGGTCACGCCGCAAGAGCGGTCTGAGAGCTGGTGTCGAGGTCCACGCCGAGACGGATCTCCGGCCGCTCGGAGCTGGCTACGGCGGGACCGACCGCCCGCATCTCGCACTGGCTGTAGCTCTGGTGGCGAAGGACCGCCGCGGCCCGGGCCGGCCCTTCAATGCGCATGGTCAGCAGGCCGCCCTGGGACAGCAGCCGCACGCGCACCGCCGTGCCGCGCACCGGAGTGAAGGCCCAGCGCGAGACGCTCCGCTGCGCCTGGGCCAGCTGCTTGGCGAAGCGGAGGACGTCCTCGAGCACCGGATCGAAGCCGGTGGTCGGGAGGAGCTCGAACGCCTGCCGGTCCTTGAGCGGCTTCCGGCCGAAGCGTCGACGCGCGACGGATACGGAGACAGCGACGACCACCGGCACGGGAATCAGCCACCACATGTTGCCGGTCAGCCACGTGATGGCGGTCTGCCCGTACGCCGGGAGGTCTTGTCCGACTTGGATCAGCCGGTCGATGACGTCGTTCGTGGTCATCGGGCGGCTCCTGGGCGCGAGAAGGCCGGAAGGAGAGAGGCAGCAGGCATGTCGGAACTCCGGGGAGACGGGGAGTGCGGATGCCTATAGAGGTGCGGTTTCGGACGCCCGTGTGACATGAGCGCCTGAACTTTTTTGATCTCCGGCCGAGGCCGCCGGCCAAGGAGTCCGGCCGCGGTGGGAGGTCAGGTGTCCTCGACATCAGCCGGGAAGCTGCCGGATTGCTTAACCGAAGCGGACCTTGGCGGTGCGCCCCGTCTCCTGGCGATCGTCGCCTGCCTGGCCTGGGCTACCACGCCTGTCCGCAGCCCTGCGTGGGCCCGGCTGCGGCTGTCCTCGGACGTTGTCAGCATCGACCGCTATGCTCAACGCAGCGCACCTCGCTTGTGCGCGCCAGCCCGGGCCCACCCCCGGAGCTACCGGTGAACCGTGCTGCCGCGCGGGGGCGAGTGATGACCGGTGCCCTCTTCCGAACCGCGCACCCTGGCCATGCTCGTGGTGGGACGAACCGCAGCGTCAGGACGCGACGATGGAGAAACGATGGCCCCGTCCTCCCGCAACACCACCAACCACCAGCGGATTGCCCGCGAGCTGAACCGCTCAACCGGTTGCGGCTACCAGAAGGCACTGCAGCGCGTAAAGGCCGCAGCCGACGCGGGCCAGCTGCCCGCCAAACTCGACCAGGCCGGCCGCGAAGAAGCTGTGCGGATGCTCGCCGAGAACCGCCCCCAGCCCGCACCCGCCCCGCTGGGCGTGGTGAGCGGCTCGTCCTCCGGCACACCTCCAGTGGTCGTGCACGGGCTGGTCCGCGGAGGCGCGGACAAGACCGTGACCACGCTTCCGGTCGGCCAGGTGGTCGAGATGTACCGGGCGATCGAGGCGCACCGGAACCTTCGGAATAAGGAGCGGACCGTCGACGCCATGCGGGCGCAACGGGACCAGGGCCTGCTCCCGTTCCTGCTCCCCGCGGTGCCGCAGGATTTGGCGACGCAGATGGAACAGCTGCTGGAGCAGACCCGTCGGCTGTCAGGGCGCGACGAGTCGCAGTGAACTGCCGTACACCGGTCGACGGTCGGATCAGCCAACCCGCTTCATGACGAGGATCTGGGACTTCCAGTACGAGAGCGGCTTGATCCGTACCTTGAGCCCCGTCTTGGGCGCGTCGATGACCTGGCCGCTGCCGATGTACATGGCGACGTGCTCGGGCCGGGCGGCGCTGCCGCGGCTGAAGAGCAGATCACCGGGTTGCAGATCGGCGGTCGACCGTATCTCAGTGCCTCGTTTGACCTGGTCGTAGGTGGTGCGGGGGAGGTTCACGCCGACGCTGGCCCAGGCCATCTTCATGAGGCTCGAGCAGTCGCATCCGTTGTTCTCCCGCAGGCTGAACGGCCTGCGGCAGTTGCCGCCCCACTGGTAGTCGGTGCCCAGTGCCGTCTGGGCTGCGGCCACCACCTGACCGGTGCGTCCGCTGCCGGCGGGGACCGGGCTGCTCGGCTGCATGGCATCGGTCCACTTCTCGGCGAGAGCACGGATGATCCTGACGTAGTTCTGAGTCTCCGTATACGGGGGGATCCCCTGATACTTCTTCACCTTGTACGGTCCGGCGTTGTACGCGGCCAGCATGTTGTCCGACTTGTCGCCGGGGATGTTGCGGACCTCTTCGGCGATGTCGCAGTCGTAGTCGACGGCCGCCGGCACCGCGTCGATCGGGTCCCAGACGTCCTTGTCGCCGTCGCCGTCGCCGTCCTTGCCGTGTGTTTTCCACGTGCCGGGGATGAACTGTGCGATTCCCTGAGCGAGCGGGACTTTGACCTCGGTCCCGTCCTTCTTCTTGATGATCTTGTAGGACTCGGCCTTGGGGTCGAAGCCGCTCTCCTGGTACAGCTGCGCGGCGAGCAGGGCCGGAGTCACTTCAGGGCATCCGTACTCGTTGATGGCCTTGTCGATCAGGGTCCGCAGCCAGTCCGGGACATCGGCGCTCTTGGAGATGCCGCCTCCGAAGCCGGCGTTCTGGATGTCATTGCCGGTGTTGTCGCTGCCGAGCTTGGTCACGACGGCCATCACGGCGGCGATGATGAGGGCGCACCAGCACAGCCAGGCGATCCCGAGGCCCGTGAGGATCTTCTTCAACGTAGTCTCCTCAGGCGTTCACGATCGCGGCGACCCGCCACGCGCCTGCGGGCACGTGGTGCATCTCGACTGCGAGCTGGTCGTGGGAGCGGGTGGCCGGCTGTCCAGCAGCGCGGGTCGTGCAGGTGTAGAGGAGCCGCACGTACGCCCGTTCGGATGTCGCGGCGGGTGCTCCGTCGGGGGTGGCGACGCGATCGACCGCGCAGTTCACGCGGGTCTCGTCTGCGAGCCACTGCTGCCACAGCCGCGTGGACCGGTCGCCCGGTTCGCGCAGTTGGGCGGCCAACTCGTCGGTGGCGTACGTGGCTGCACGTCGGCCGGCATCGCTGAAGGAGACGTCGTGTCCCGGGCGTGCGTCATGCGAGGCCCACGCCAGGACGAACCGGCGTGCCGTGTCGGCCGCCTTCGGCGGCACTGATTCCGGTGCGGACGGCTCCTGTTCCTCTGCTGCGGTGTCCTGAGCCGTCGGCGTCGGTTCGGACGATGTGCTCGGAGTGGAGGAAAGGGGGCCTGGAGAGGCCGTGGCCGTGCCCGGCTCGGCAGACGGGGCGGCTCGGCCGGGGTCGACGACCAGGAGCAGGATCCCGGTGATCGCCAGGAGGGCGGCCGCGGCGAAGAGCACGAAGATCTTCCAGGGGCTCGACTTCTCGGGCTGGGGTGCGGGCATCGGACACCTCCTGTAGGCGAGGCAGGGTGAGGGGAGTCGGGCGCGGGGGTCAGCGCGGTGCGCTCACCCCCGCGTGGATCGATCAGCTGCGGCGTCGGGGCGGACCGGCAGGCCGCGTGGCCCTGCGAATGGCGCGCGGGGCGGTGGGCGGCGGCGGTGCCGGCGGGTCATCGCCCTTCCTGGGGACAGGCGGGAGGTTCAGCACGGGCGTGGAGACGGACGCCGGATCCACCGCGGGAACCGTCGGTGAGGAACCGGACCGTGTCGATGCCGGGGCTGTGCCGGGGACCGGGGGAGCGGTGGCGGCCGCGCGTGTGCCGGGAGGGCTGGATGGCCGGGTCGCACCTGCCATCGGCTGAGCCATCCCGAGCTGGGCGTTGGCGGCATGACGGCCGACGAACCGCGCGGCGGTCTGCACATTCCGGCGGTACTCGTTGCCGAAGGCGCGGGCTCCGTCGACCTTGGCGGTGACCCGGGCACCAGCCCGGTTCTTCGCCGCGGTGAGCTGCCCCTTGACCGCGTTGGCCCGCGCGGCTGCGGCCGTGCCTCCCCGCTTGGCGGCGGCGATTCCGCGGGGAATCCCGACCGGGGCGCCCACGGTGGCCAGGGCGGCGACCTTGGTCGCCTTCCAGCCGAAGCGGGCGCTCGCTGCTGCGCCCTTGCCGGCCATGAGGGTGGCGCGTCCGCCGCGGGACTGCGACAGCTTGTTTGTGGCTGCTGCAGCGAGCCGGCGGCGCAGTGCCTGCTTGGCGGCGCCCTGGGCTGCGACCTTCGCGGCGGTGGCGGCGCCGCCGGTGCCCACGGCGGCTGCGGCGTTGGCCGCCAGACGGGCGGCAGAGCGCAGGCGGCCTCCGCGCTTGCCTCGCTGCGGCGGTCCCATCCACATCTGCTTGGCGCTGCGTCCGGCTCGGGCGAGCGGCTGGGTGACCTTGCGTGCCTCGCCGCGTGCCTCGCCGAACAGCTGCTTGACGCCGGGGGCCGTCTCGGCGTAGCGGCCGAACTGGTTGAAGACGCTCTGGCGGCTGCCGCCGACGCGGGCGTTGGCCAGGCGGCGGTTGAGGTTGACGCTGACCTGCCTCGCCGTCTCCTTGATCTTCTTCTGGCCGACGAGCCCGGCGACCGCGGCCAGGTCGAGGCAAATGAACTTGACCGCGAGGATCTCCCCGGTCTCCGCGTCGATCAGCGCGATGATCACGACGACGAAGATGGCGAGGAACAAGATCGCGAGGATGACGCCGAGGATCGCCTTCACGATCGCGGACACCCAGCGCCACAGCACTCCGCGTCCGCCGCCCGGCAGGATGCCGGCGGCCAGGGCCCAGTGGCCCTTCATCGCCTCGAACGCCAACCAGCCCTGCGAGACCAGGAAGGTCCCGGTGACCAGCACCATGAGGACGGACACGATGATCGCGGCGAGCGCGACGAACGCGGCCGAGAAGGTCATGTCGGCCGACGCCTTCTTCGCGTCCCCCTTCTTGACCTTGCAGACCTTGGTGAAGTGCTCGCCGGCGTTGGTGAGCTGGGCTGCGTAGGTTGCTTCACCCGTGGGGTTGATCCGGTTGGCCTCGAAGAAGTCGATGCCCATCTGCTCGAAGTTGTACTTGACCAGCGAGGCCTCCGCGAACG
This sequence comes from Streptomyces zinciresistens K42, assembly GCF_000225525.1. Classification (GTDB taxonomy): domain Bacteria; phylum Actinomycetota; class Actinomycetes; order Streptomycetales; family Streptomycetaceae; genus Streptomyces; species Streptomyces zinciresistens. Next base: position 24,643 of record NZ_AGBF01000026.1, read on the forward strand.
CCTTCGAGCAGGCAGGGTCCTTGAACGTCTTGCCGTAGAGCATGAGCTGGGTCGGCTTGACGATGAACGCGTCGACGAGGGCGTCGGTGATCGGTTTGGAGACGTCCTCGGGCTTGGAGTCTCCTTCGGGGTTCTGCGACAGCACGACCGCGCTCACCTCGAGCGACAGGTCCTTGGCCTTGCCGACCATCCCCTCGTCGCTCAGCAGCATCGTGGAGCCGCCGGGGGACGGCTGGTCGTGCGTACCCAGCAGTACCTGGGCCGGGGAGAGCAGCACCGTGGTGGCCACGGCGGCCACGACCAGTGACATGCCGGCCTCGGCGAAGCCGCGGCTGCGGTTCTTGAACAGGATGTGCCACGCCGCGTACAGGCCGGAGAAGAGCAGGAAGAGTCCCGGCAGGCCGAGGCGGTTGATGACCTGGTCACGCAGGCTCGTGGCGATGTCGTCGGCGGGCTTGACGAGGATCTTGGCGAGACCGAAGTCGAGCGCCCAGTCGATCAGCCAGCACGAGAAGCCGATGAACCATTTGGCGATGCCCATGAAGAACTGCGAGAGCAGGTTCCAGATCTTCAGGTCGATGTCGTTCCAGTCGCCTGTGTCCGAATCCACGCTGTACGCGCTGATCGGGACGCCGTCCCTGTCCTTGACGTTGAACGGCTGCAGCAGCCCGTCGGAGGCGTCCTTGGGCGACTTGCTCAGGTCCTCGACCGGCCGGTTCTCATCGCCCGGCTGCGGCGCAGGCGGCGTCACGCCGGGCCGGGGCTCCATGGGGTTGTAGGAGTCCTCCGGCTCGGGCTTCGGCTTGGCTTCCGGCTTGTCGTCGTTGCCGCTGTCGTCGCCCCCCTTGCAGTACTTGTACTGGGCGCTGCCTTTGGGCAGTTGGTCGCACGGATCCGGCTTGTCCTTGCCGGGCTCGGGCTTGGGCTTGTCCGGCTTCGGGGTCGGTTTGGCGTCCGGCGCGGTGGGCGCCGGTCCCGGCTTCGGATTGGGGACCGTGTCGGCGAACGCGACCGCGGCGGACAGGCCCAGCAGCAGTGCCAGGGGCACGGCTATGAGCCAGATCCGCAGGGCGCGGCCGCGCGGCGCGGCACGGGAGGCGGACTTCATGCCAGTGCCCCTTCGATGGGCACATCGACGGCCGGCTCGTCCTCATCCATCTGCCCCGGAGTGGTGTGGATGGCGTCGGCGGCTTCGTCGTCGGCCGGGATGAGCACCTTGATGCCGCCGATGCGCCGGCGCAGGTCGCGGTAGAGGCCCTCGCCGGCGCGCAGGCTGCGCTCGGCGTCGGACACGTTGAGAGGGCTCAGGTTCTCCGTGATCAGCTTGATCATCTCGTCGTCGGCGGGGTCGAGGTCGATGAACTCGAGGCAGCGGGCGGCGAGGGTCTTGCTGCGGTGGCGGAAGACGAAGATGTGGCTGAGCAGGGCGCGGATCTTGTCGCCGATCTCGTTCTTCGGCCCGATGTCGTACGGGTCGTGCGAGCCCGCGTAAACCCCGGCGTTGTGTTTGCGGCCGTCGGCGATGATCTCGAGCAGAAGGTTGGAGCCCTCGGCGGATGCGGTGAGCCACCAGCATTCGTCAAGGAACACCCCGGTGAACTCGGCCGGGTTGGAGAAGGCGACCTCGCGGCACAGCGCGGTGATCAGGTACATCAGTCGCCAGCCGAAACGTGTCTCCACCTCCAGGCTGCGCAGGCGGTGCTCGTCGAGTTCCTCCTTGCGTGGCAGGGCGAGGCGGTCGACGGCGAACACGATCGAGTCGGCGTTGCTGATCCTGACGACCGGCAGATTCGGATCGAAGATCGTGCGGCCCAAGTCCTTCTTGGCCAGGGCCCGCATCTTGCGGACGAGCTCGGAGGCCGCGGCGCGCACGGCTATGTCGTTCGGCTCGTCCGGGTCCGGAGTCTTGGCACGCAGGCCGAGGTTGGTGATGAGCGAGGTCATCGACGGGTTGGGGCCCAGGCGCGTGGTCTCGATGGCCTCGGCGAGCGTGACGCCTTCGACCGACATGCTGGCGATGTCGAGCAGGGGGGTGAGGAAGGACTCGCAGTAGCGGGCCGCGCGCGGGCCGCGGAAGACCCGCAGCGGGTCGAGGGAGACGCCGGCGGTCTCGTCGACGCGGATGATCTGGGTCTCGCCCGGGCAGGCCAGGGCGAAGCGGCTCCATTCCTGCTGCGGGGTGCGGTCGATCACCAGGGCGCGGCCGCGGCTTCGGGCCTGGCCCGCGCGGTGCCCGGTGGACAGGATCGAGTACATCGCGGTCTTGAGGGCGACACTCTTGCCGGAGCCGAGCTCGCCGACGAACGCGGCGCTCGCGCTGGCGTTGACGCGCGGGCCGTGGCTGAAGTCGATGAGGACAGGGCGCACGCCGCCGCCGGACAGCTGCAGGCCGAACAGGGAGCCGGTGTCGTCGCCGAGGTTGGCGCCGCTGAACGGCATCGCCATGGCGAAGTCCCTGGCCAGCAGGTACTGGGTGAAGTCGAGGAGTGGCCGGGGCGTCTTGGTGCCGGGCAGCATCGCGTGGAAGAGCGGCACCTGGTCGCCGACGGGCCGGGTGAGGGTGTAGTCGTTGCCGCCGAAGTGGTGCTGCAGGGAGGCCGCGCGTTCGTTGGCCTCTTCCGGGGTGGCGCCCCACACACAGGTGACGACGGAAGCACGGATCTCGACCTCGGTGGCCGAGGAGGTCAGCCGGTCGCGGTACTCGTCCAGAGCGAAGGCGGCCTTGTCCAGACTCGCGGGAACGCCGGCGGTCTCGCCGTCGTACTCGCCGCGCTGGTGGGCCAGTTCGCGCTGCTGCCTGCGGGACTTCGGCTCGGCCTTCGAGCCGGCCTCGATGTTCAGGCGGACCGCCCAGTCGACCGGGAAGCCGAAATCGTCCAGGGCGGCCAGGTACTCCGAGCCGGGGAACCGGAAGCTCTCTGGCATCTCGGCCAGGACGCTGAAGGCCTGGTAGCTGCTGCCGTGTTCGGTGGTCACCTTGGCGTACCGGCGGGCGAAGGGGTTCGAGGGGCCCTTACGGCGCTGGCCGCCGCGGCCGCCCTCGTCGAGAACGACCTGGGTGTGGGCGGCGACGGTGTGCCCCCGGCCGCGCAGGCCGCGGGGCGCTCCCTCTTCGGGGAACAGCGGCTCGTCCAGGCCGCGCCGTGCCGCATGTCCGTAGATCCACAGGATCTCGGCCTCGGTGGCGGCCTTGAGCTTGATACCGGCTGGCCACGAGGCGGCGAGGCGGTTGGCCTGGAGCAGGCGCTTGGCTTCCTCGGCCGCGGAGATGGGCGGGCTCGGCAGGCCGAGCGCGGCCATGAGCTCGACCTGGGCGGAGGAAGCAACAGCCTTGGCGGTCTGCTTGAGGTCCAGGTGCGGCAGAGGTATCGCCAGGAAGTCGACGCGCCCGGTGAGCTCGAGCCCGTCCAACTGGTCGAGCACCTTCAGGGAGAGGTCGACGTACTCCGGGCTCTTGTCCCAGTCGACGCCGGCGGTCATGCGCTTGACGACGGAGGCCGCGTCGACCTGCGGGCACAGGCTCAGAAGCAGGGCCTCGCCGCGCAACGCCTTGAAGAGCGCCTCGAGCGCGTCGAGGCGCTCCCGCTTGGTGGCTTTCGAACCGTGGGTGTAGTTCTCGCTGTCGACCTTCCACACGCCCCACGTGGCGGCGTTGGTCGTCCAGATGAGATGGCCGCTGATGTGCCGGACGGGGAGACGCATGGGGAAGTCCTTCGTGAACAGGGCGCGCGCGGGGCAGCGGCGCTAGGGACGGGAGTTCTGGTCCTCGATCGAGGCGAGGAGGCTCTGCAGCTGGCTGCGCCCGCCGGTGCGCGGCGCCACCGTGCGCGCGGAGGTGGCTGGCGCGGTGGGCGTGGCGATCGGCGCGGGGCCGGCCGTCCGACGCGCAGGCCGTGTCGGTTCCGCGGCGCGCGGGGCCCGCGCCGGCGCGACGGCAACGGGTTCGTCGGTGGGCCGGCTGGTGACGCGGACGGTGCAGGTCGTGCGGGTCAGATGGGGGCGGGACTGCCGCTGCGGGCGGCCGGCGAGCCGCCCGCCCGCCGGCGCCGAGGCGTAGACGAGCAGGGACCGCAGCGCGCGCGCCGGGTCCCGGCCGTCGATGCGCGCGTAGCGCAGCACCCAGGCCAGCCCCCACGGGAGCGCGATCATGATCAGGATGTTCGCGAGACCGAAGTGGGCCCACAGGGCCTGCGTCAGGGCCAGGGAGCCGAAGACGACGACCATGGTGACGATCTGGGTGATCGTGTATGGGCCGCCCGGGATCCGTCCGGCGCCCGGGAGTTTGCCGATGACGAGCGGGTGCTTGCGGGCGCGGGTGTAGGAATGCCCGATGAGGTCTTCCTCGGACGCACTCACAGCAGCGCCCTGACGTCACCGGTCCCGGGACCGGGCACCTGCACGGAGGCGCTGGCAGTGTCCTCGATCTCCGAGCCGACCTTGGTCTGCAGCGACGGCAGGTTGGCGATGCCCCACATCACGAGGGCGCCCAGGAGGAACGCGACGAGCGTGGCCACCCAGGACTTGGTCCTCCAGTACGCCATCGCGACGGCGGCGAGCACCATCACACCCACGACCAGCTTGATGAGCGTGCCGATCTGGTTGGTCTTGAGGGTGGCCCAGTCGAGCAGGTCGCCGGCGAGGACGACGGTGTTGGGGTCAGCAGTCAGCGTGTGCATGAACGATTCCTCTTTCGGTCGTGGCGACGTGGTCAGCTGCCGGACGGCGGCGCGGAACCGCCGGGCGTGGAAGGAGCCGAAGGGGCGGAGGGCGCCGCCGAGTTCGGTGCGCTGGACGGCTTGCTCGTCGCGGCGGTGGCCGGTGCGTCGTCGAGGGAGGAGACCTCCCAGCGCCCGGCGCGCGCGGTCAGGCCGAGCGCGTAGGTGAGGGGGAAGGTGTTGCCGTCCGCGTCGGTGGCGTCGATGGAGACCAGCAGGCGCCTGCGGACGCCGTCGCCGGGCACCTTCGTGCCGGCGTTGTCCTCAGAGTTGTCCTGGACGCTGGTGAGCTTGATCGAGGTGTAGGGGGTCGGCACCACGGGGGAGAGGTGGACGCCGGGGGACGTGTAGCGGTCGAGCTCGCCCTGGCCGGCGACGTACGCCTTCAGGAAGGAGGCCGCGGTGTCGGACGCGGGGTCGGAGCTCCCGCTCCCGCGCGAGGTGGGGTATCCGAGGTCACCGGGCTTGAGCGCGGCGGGCGCCGCGACCTGCGCCGGCAAGGACACCGCGGTGTACGCGCTGGTGTCGTCGGAGCCGGTCGACTGCACGCCGACCCGGAAGTACTGCACGCCGGCGTCCGTGTAGCCGCCCTTCTTGGACTTCGCCGCGACGTTGACCGCCACGGTGACGCTCCAATAGCCGGGGGAGACCTCGCGGGCGTCCATCGCCTGGGTCCGCAGGGCACTTCGAGTCCCGGCCGGGTGTGTGAGGGCCACGCTGCCCGAGTAGTACGGGGCCAGGTTCTGCTCCGTCCCCTCTCCCGCCTCCAGGTAGGCGCCCACGAACAACTGCGCGAACCCGGCTGGGCCGGTGGAGGCGCTCGACTTGACCGCGGGCGTCGCCTTGGCCGCGCTCTGGGCAGGTGCCGACGAGCCGAACAGGGCCATGACCCCGATCAGCGGGCCGGAGGCGATCAGCGCCCAGGTGCCTGCCCGGGCCAGCCGCGTCAGACCGGCGAGCCCGGCCGTACTGGTCTTCCACCCGATGGACTGCTGCTCGTCGACGTCGTCCTGCTCGGTCTGGGCCGGCTCGCTGGTCTCGGCGACCGAGTCCTCGGGCCAGTCCTGCTGCTCGCGGCGAGCCTTGCGGCGTGCCCGCTTCACGACACGCTCCGCTGGGCCTGGGCCGTCAGGAGCTCGGCGATGCGGGACTTCAGCTGCTCGGGGGTGCGCGCCTTGAGCGCCTCCCAGGACTGGAGCGCGGGTTCCGAGTCGTTGTCGAGGAACTGGCGCATCTGCTCGTGCACCGTCCGGTCGAGGGGGTCCCGCACCAACGCGGTCCCCAGGCGGGTCGCGGTGATGCGAGCGGAGGCCACGCGGGTCTCGTCCTCATCGGCCAGAGGACCGGAGCGGGCGGGACCGGTGAAGGGGGCGGCAGCCATGGAGTACTCCCGTGAAATCGGTGGTCAGAGTGGGGAAGAGGGCCGTACGCGGATCACCCGTAGAGGTGTGGTTTCGGCCCGCCGTGTGACAGAGGAGGGCGGAAAACTTCAGGCGGCCGACCGCCGCGTCTGAAGCGCCGCCTCGCGCAGCGGGCGGACGGCACGGCTGGCCCGCTGACGCAGGCGCGCGCCTTCACTGCCCATCGACCGCCGGGTACGGGGGGTGCGCTCGGGGGTGGCGGAGGAATCGAGGTAGTAGCTCGCGATCCGCTGCGCGTCGGAGATCTTCAGCGCCTGGATGTCGACCGCCCACATCACCAGGGAGAGCAGTTCGGCGCGGGGGTCGTCGGAGCTGAGCTCCGGCTCGTCGCGGCTGACGATCTCCAGCTCGACCGCGCGCACCAGGCAGTCGGCCAGCTGCGCCTGCGTCGCCGGGTCGGGACCGACGGACGGCAGCAGTGCCGCGGCCCGGTCGCCGGCGAGCGGCAGCAGCGTGTCCCCTATCTCCTGCAGCACCGAGCGGTTGTCGTAGTCGGCGGCCAGGGTCTTCTGCGCCAGGACGAGCGTGTCCATCGCGATGTTCGCGAAGACGCCCCGCGGTCGCCGCTCGAGCGGGTAGGTGCCCACGACCTCGAACAGCGCGCTGAACATCGACGAGACGATGTCGTCCCATCGGATCCCGTCACGCTGCTGCGACTTGGCCATCGACACGGCCTTGGGCAGCATCACGCGCGCAGCGGTGCACCAGGCGAGGTCGCGGTCGGACCCCGATTCCTGGACCCGCCGCAGCAGGAAGAGCATCGCCTGGTCGTGCTGTTCCCAGGCGCCACGACGGAAGAGACCGGTGATCCGGTCCACCACGTCCTGCGGGGTGCGAGCGCCCTCGAAGTGGAGGTGTTCGTGCGACCAGTGCGCGACGGCGTCGCCGGCGCGGGTGCTTTCGCACAGGACCGCCCAGTCGCGGTTCAGGCTCCGCAGGGTGCTGGAGCCCTCGTCAGTGGCCGAGGCGGACAGAGAGCTGAGGGTGTTGGTGATGTGCGACATCCGTGACCGTCCTTCGTCATCCGGTGGGGATGCCGCTGACGATCTTTTGACCCCCCTTGTCCGCGGTCTGACCACGTGGGGCGGCGAGGACTGTCAAGGAGAAACACGTCGAATCGCGCTCTGCGGCGACGTGGGCTGCACACCTGGACAAGGGGTGCGCACGAGGTGCGCGTGCCGGTGCGCGCACCTGGACAAGGGGGTGCGCACCGGTGCGCGTCGGTGCGCACCGAGAGGGCGGAAGGGGGCGCGCCGGTGCGGTCCGACGCCGCACCGCATCGGCGCGCCCGTGCGGTTCCCCGCGGGGTGCGCGCGCCGCCGGTGCGCGATGCGCGCCGTACCCGTGCGCGATGCGCGCCGTACCCGCGCGCGAGAGACCGGGCGCCGCACGGTCTGGCGTCCCGGGCAAACGCCCGTGCGGCGCCCAGTGCGTGGGGCCCAGACCCGCTGCGCCCGCTTCGTCTGCCCTCAGGCCAGAGAATATGACGCAGGGTGACTGGCGAGGCGGGGAAGAGCAGCGCCGGGTTTCGTGAGACGAACTGCCGTCCGCCCGGGTCGGCCGCTACCTGGCCAAGGACGCCGGCCTGCGGTAGCGGACGTGGACAAGGGGGTCACGCCGGAGGTTGCAGAGGTGGACAAGGGGCGGAAGGGGGGATTCCGCGAGCTGGACAAGGGGGTGCCACGGAAGGCGCCAGGAACGTGGACAAGGGGGCGATGCGCGGAATAGGGGCCGAATCCGCAGGACCTGCTTCGCCTGTCGGCGGTGACACATGGTCACCGGCGCCCGTGAGGGGGAACGGCGGTACCGAAGGCTTCTGGAGTGCTGCCGGCACTCTCAAGTACCGGCGCGCGGCACGGCTGACTGAGTGCGCGTCGGCTCCGGGAGACGTGCGGCAGTGCGCGCGCCGCGCGCCGGCACAGTCAGCGCGTGCGTGCCGGAGGGAGGACCGTGCGCGCACCGTGCGCCCGAGGCGCGCGCACCACGGTGCGCTGGACCGCGCGGCGGGACGCGCACCTCGCTGGCGCGCGTCCCGCCGCGCGCCAGCCAAAGCGCGGGGGATCGCGGCCGCGCGCATCATCCGGCAGCCTCGGCGCGCAGTTCCCTGGCCCGGTGGCGCGCGCACACACTGCGGGTCGGAATCGCCGGCCGGTCGCACGTTTCCCCGCGCCAGCCGGAGCACCGCCGCGCCGGGCCGGGATGCCGTGCGACGGCCCGCGCCGGCCGGCTCGCTTCCCGGCAGAGCCTGCACATCCGATCAGCGAGTGCGGGACCGACCAACCGGATCCGGCAGCCGCACTCCCGGCAGACGGAGAGGTCCGCGGGCGCCGGCGGGGCGGCGGCGTTGCCGAGCACCGGGCGCCGCGGAGCCGGTGGCACGCATTCGGCACACGTGACGCCGGGCCCGCCCAGACCGTGGTCGGGACATTGCCCCAGCTCGATCCGGCGCTCCCGCTCGAGCTCCCGTCGACGTGCGGCGCGGATGTCCGCACATGCCGCGCAGGGCTCCCCGCTCGGCCACATCACTCCGCTCTCGCAGGCCAGATGCCCGCAGCCCCACCTCGGCAGAGCCACCCCCATCAGCCACCGGGCCGGGTCCTTGATGTCCGACAGAAACACCCCGGCGAAGCGGCTACGCAAGCGCTGCCGAAGCCGCTCGGAGTCACATCCGTGATCGAGCTGGCGGCCGACCTCGCGGGCGATCCGCCGCTGCATGAACGTGTTCGCCCGCTCGTACAGCACCTGCACGGGTTCGAGGACCTCGACAATGCGCGGGTGCAGCGTCAGCGGCGGGCCGTCGTAGTGGCCGCGGGCGGCTGGGGATGCCTGAGAGCGGGGTAGTTCCTGCTCCGCGCGGAGCGCGAAACCGTCCTGGGCCTGGTCCTGCGCAGGGTTCGAGCCCGAGTTATCCACAGGCCGAGCGCCCTTGTCTACCTGTACTTCGCCTACGGCGGGTGAGTCAGGGCGGCGCTCGTCATCAGGTCGGTCAATCCTGTGGTCTTCCTTAGTCGCGAGCGATCCCTCACCGGCTTCCAGACCCGATCCCTCATCAAGACGCGAAGACGGCGAGGTGCTCTCCACAGGCGAGGAGGGTTGGGTGCTGCCCGGGGCCGGGGGCACGTCATGGGCGATGAACTGGTGCCGCCCCTGCACGCCCGACCTGCGCAGCACGGTCACCCAGCCGGCATCCTCCAGAGCATCCACGACCTTCCCCGCAGACACCGCGGACAGTGTCGTCCCCGCGCGCGCACCGGAGTGGTGGTAGAGGTGTCCGGCGAGCTCGCCTTCGGTGAGAGGAATGCGCTGTACCTGGGCGAAGCAGAGCACCGCGTATGCACGCAACTGCCGCGGGGTCAGGTCCTCGCATGCGGCGACGGGCAGCCAGATGAACCGTTCGTCCCGCTGTATCGGCCGTACACGGCGCTGCGCCGTGGTGCCGCACCCGCCAGGCAGCGACCGTCGCTGGTTGACGGGGAGCTCGATCACCCCGTCCGGCCCGGGCCTGCGCAGTTGGGCAATGCCGCGTTCGACGGAGGACCGCGACAGCCCGAGGTACGACGCGAGCACCGTGGTGCCTGCGGTACAGCCTTCCGGGCGCTGCCCGAGCGCCTTGATCTTCATGTAGACGGCCAGAGCCACGTCCGCGTAGTACGGGGACTCGACCAACCGCAGCGGCACCTTGACACGCTGACGCCGTACGGGCGCCTGACTGCTGGACAGGCAGGACGAATCCGCGGGCCGCGGTCGAGGCGCCGGACCTGCAACGGACGTGGTGGTGAGGGGCAGGGAACTGGACACACTTCTCCCGCGCACCGTTGCCGGAGTGACGATCCGTCGACGGTGCGCTCGAGCCGCCGCCTCTGCGGGATGGGTGCAGAGACGGCCTTGCAGATGGGACCATGCGCCCCGCTGCGATCAGAGGGGATGTCAACCCCGGCGCGCTCGCGGTACAGCGTGCTGTGCCGCGAGCGCACCTGCTGACGGGCGGCGTGTGCCGTGCAGCAGAGCGCGGGCAGCCTTGGCGAAGGTGGGAGGGAGGCGCGGCGCGTCCCTTCGCCTTCTCGGCCAAGAGAGCGGATCAGCCAGCGAAAACCGTTGGACAGAGCGAAGAGCCTGCTCTCGGCCCCTTCGTCGACGACGGCGACACAGAAGCCGCTGAACGCCCCGAACTGGACCAAACGGTTGTCACGGAATGTGACACCGAGGTGACCATTGGGGGGTGAATGGCCGAGAACGGCGGTCCCGGGCGCCTGCTGAGCTGACAAAAGCCATGGCGGTACTGCAAGATGTACTCCGATCACCCTGGTGCACTCCAGGGATGACAAAGGCCCTTCGGGGTCAGCCCCTCGGGGCTAGCTGCTGGGAGGCAGTGATCATCCAGGCCGAGAGGCCTGGCTCTTCGCTCGACGGAGCTGGTACTCCGTAAGAGCGGTGACGGCCGGCAGAGGAGCTGCTAACTCCGAACCGGCGGGGAAGGGCGAGGAGCGCTCCTTGCTAGGGAGCGCCCGCCCGAGAGTTCTACGACATGCCGCCCTCCTCGGTGAGGGCGATGAGCGACGTGCGGTGTCCGCACAGCAAAAAGCCCCGGCTCGACGGCGTCGTGAACGCAGCGCGGAAGCCGGGCTGACTGTGCATTTGTGCGTGGGTGCGGGTACGCTCCACCACGAGACACCGCCTATCCGGTTTCTCGAACCCGATATACGCCCCCGGACTTGCTCAAGGTCTGGGGGCATCGTGTTGTCAGGGCTAGCAATAGATCAATCGATGGTCACCCTATCCCCAACAGCACCGGAAGTGCACAGGCTGTGGACGGACCGGTACACGCGGCGCGTCGCGCTGATCAGGGATCACTTCACAGCGAATTCCCCTTAGTTGGGCAGCTTCCCTGATGAATCGGTCAAACTGACTCTATCGGCATGGATGAGTAGAAACTCGCAACTCCGTGTCTGTTCACCGCTGTAGCTCACGCGCCGGACCGTAAGCACGGTGACCGCACGCGACTTGAGCAGGGCTGCCTCCTGGTCGGATGCCGGCCGCGCCGAGATGGCGTGCAAGTGCCCGGTCTCCGGCAGGCCGGCCCCGTTCAGGATCTGGTCCTCGTCGACGGGGTCGACGTCCAGAAGCCGGCGGGCGAGGTCGGCGATGCCCTTCGGGACGTACAGCTCCCGGATGGCCCAAGGGGTGCCGCCCCGGCTGAGGACGCTCTGTCGCAGGACGACAGCGGATTCCGGTGGACTGCCCAGGGCTGCTGCCACGTCGGCGGAGGCCTTGCGTACGGCGGTAGTGACCATGTCGGTCCGGTCGTCGGCCTGCCCGGGGGCGGGGTGGACGTGACCGAGCTTGTCGAGGCGCGCCTCGAAGGCGGCCGCGGGGGACAGCACCATGTAGCCGACCTTGGGGATCGACCGCACCAGGCCCTCCTGCTCGAGGAGCTCCATCGCGCCGATCAGCGTGTTGCGCGCGCACCCGAGTTCCTTGGCGAGCTGGCGCCCCGAGACGACGGTGCCGGCGGTGCGTGCGGGGGCGCCGTCGCGGATCTCCTTGCGCAGGCGCTCGGCGAGGTCGTGTCTGCTGGTCGGGGGCGTGGCCATGCGGGACATCCTGCCGTACAGCCACCCCGGTGCGGGCTGCAGGGCCGCGATCGTCATGTCGGTCTCCCTTGACTTGATCCGGAAGGCGGGGCAACATCATCGCATCTGGCTTACCTGGCGTGAGCCAGATAAGCCAGATGTGGGCATGGTCCCGCATCCCGTGGCGCGCCACACGCAAAACGGCCTCCGAGGGGGTTGGAGCCCTCGAAGGCCGTGGTGATGCACGCCGACCCCTTCCCGTCACGAAAGACAGACGACGCAATGACCAGCATGACAGCCGGTCGCCCCATGCAGGGCACCGCCAGCCGAATCACCCTCACCAGCGACGACATCACACGCGAACTCGTCAGTACCCACACGCCGGCCGCCCTCGCCGAAAGCGGCTACCTCACCGGTCCCGACGGGCACGCCGTCGCCGGCCAGATGCGCGAGCACCAGCTGGACGAAGCGCTCCTGCTCGGCCGCTGCAGCACCACCAACGATGTCGACGCCTTCTACCGGCGCGACGAGGAACTGGACGAGCAGTGGCACGCGCGCCGAGAGGACACCATCGCCAAGTACTGCGCGCGGTGCCCGATCGCCGCGGCATGCCTCGAACTCGCCCTGCGCTACCCCGAAGCCCCCCAGGACCTCGCGGTGCGCGGCGGCATCACCGAGGAGGACCAGCTCGCCCTCGCCGACATGGAAGCCGAACGGCTGGCCGCGGCCCGGGAGCGGGACCGTGCCCCGTATGAGCAGCGGACCATGCGGCTGCACGCTGCTCGCCAGGTGCTGGGGCTGGCCCGGTCTCACATCGGTCTGTCCGTCAAGCCCGAATACCGCAACAAGAACCACGCCGAGCTCAGCGCCGCAGTCTCCAAACTGGAGCAGCTGCGGAAGAACCACCGGCGCGCGACGGGGTGGGCCGCATGACCGACCACACCACTGCACCGTCCCCCGAGGGCTCCGACGAGGACGAGCTCCGGATCCTCAACCGCCGCCTGATGCACGCCCTGCACACGAAGTGCGCGCTACCGGTCATCCCCGTGCCCGTCGTTGCGCAGGACGGCGCCGGTCCGCAGCCGACCGCGCTGGTCGGCATCCTCCTGGCCCTATGGCACCAGGCCCGCGTCGAAGCCGACGCCTACCGGGCCTGGGTCAGCCAGCCGGCCCCGCCGCCGGCCCCGCCGACCACTGGCGCCGTATCCCGCGGCGCCTCGGAGGCAGCGCGCGCACACCTCGACAGCGCCACCACCGCCGACCGGGCCGACGGAGAACCGCAAGGGCAGGACGTCATCCAGCACGGCCGAGGTGAGCCGCCGGACAACACCTGCCGACGGCGATGACACGACCTCGGACCGCCGAGCGACAAGGACATCCACGATGAGACTGCCGATCGCCTTGCACCTCGTCATCGGGTACGAGCAGCAGCCGCTGTACTACTGCGTCTCGTGCGGCGGGTACTACCCGGTCCAGCACTTCTGCGAGTAGCCATGGCCCTCACCACGACCTCGAGCAAGCGCGGACTCCACAGCGGCCGACTCCGCCGCCCGGCCGTCTGCCAGTTGACGATCGCCGCCAGCCTGCTGGCCCGATACGGGTACACCAGCCAGGCCGACGCCCACGACGACGGAACGTGCGCCCGGCTCTACTCCTTGGGCCGCCGGAAGGCCGCCTCGTGAGCCCCGCGGTCACGCCGCCGCTGGACGGCCCCCTGGCCAACGAGGCCGAACTGGACCGTGCCCTGTTCGGCCCCCACGAGGCCGAGGACGAGCAGGAAGCGGAGGAGTAGCCCGCGGGACGGAAGGTCAGCTTCGCGACGGAGCCGGAGACCACCGTCAGCTCGGCGAGCCAGCGCCACCCTCACGACCACCCACCGACGCCGCGCTCAGCGACACGGCTGCAGCGCACGCGTCCCACCGCAAAGGAGCACGACGGTGAGCAAGTCGTCCCGTCGTCGACGCCGCCAACCCCCCAGTCCCGGGCCACCGGCCCCGAATCCGCGCCCCGTGGAAGCCGACTCCCCGGCCATCTCCGCCGACGCGCGCGAGGCCCTGGCCGTACTCGCCGATGCGCGCGACCGCGCGGCCGACATCGTCGACCTGGCGGAGGAGAAGTCCAGGAACTGCGAGGCCGGCGCACAGGAGAAGGCCGCTGTCCTCCTGGTGGCGGCCGAAGCGCAGGCCACACACATCCGAGCGGAGGCAGAGCGCCGGGCCGAGGCGCTCCAGGACCGTGGCCGGGAGGCCGGGGCAGCCCTCAAGGCCGACGCCGCCGCCCAGGCGGAGGCGGCGAAGGAAGCAGCCGACCGCCAGGCCGCCGACACCCTGGCAACTGCTGAGGCAGAAGGGCGGGCCGCCATCGAGGAGGCCACCGCCCACGCCTGCCGACTGCGCGAAGAAGCGCAACTGGCCGCCGACAAGGAGCTGAACGACGCCGGGCTCCGGGCCGAGCAACTGACCCGCGCGGCCCGGCGCGACGCCGAGGCAGCTGATGCCCGGCTGCGCGCCGCAGAGGCAGAGGCAAAACGTATCCGCAGTGAGGCGACGTCCGCGGCCGAAGAGCTCCGCCGGCAGGCGGCCGCAGGCATCAGGGCCGAACGGGAACGGGCCACCCGCGACGTCGAAGAACTGCGCACCACCGCAGCGGCGACGGTCGCATCAGCCGAGGAGCGAGCCGCCACGGTTGCCGAGAAGGCTGCCGCCCGGGAAGCCGCAGCGATGGAGAAGGAGGAAGCCGCCGAGCAACTGCTCCGCCAGGCCCAGGAGGCCTGGGAGCGGGCGCGCTCGCGCGCCGCCCGCAGGCAGGAGCGGAAGCGTCTGCGTCAGCAGGGCCGCATTCAGCGAGCAACGGCGCGGCGCGAGCACAAAGAGGCCGCAGGACGTCCGACCTTCGCCCACCGCCTCACCCAGGGGCGCCTGTGGATACGGGAGATGGTTCGCAACCAGGCCCGCCGGGGCCTCGTCGCCGGCCCGATCCTCGCCCCGATGGCCGTGGCCTGGTGGTCCCAGACCGACTACGCCAAGGAAGCGTTCGGATGGTGGACCGTCTTCGCCCTCGGCTTCGCCGCCGCCTGGGAGCTCACGACCGCGTTCACCGGCTGGATGTACCACCAGGCGCGGCAGCAGGGCGATGCCGGCACCATCTACCGGATCATGACGTGGGTGTTCGCGTCCGGCGCGGCCGCGATGAACTACGCCCATCACTGCGGGCCTGGCGGCCGGCCGACGCAGGCGTCCGTCGCCTTTGCGACCATGAGCGTCGTCGGCATGGTGCTGTGGGAGCTGTATGCCTCCCTGGTCCACCGCCAGTACCTACGGGAGCAGGGACTGGTCTCCCGGGCACGGCCGAAGATCGGCCTGATCCGCTGGGTCCGGTTCCCGGTGCGGTCCTGGACGGCCTGGTCGCTGACGATCGACAACGCCGCACTGTCCACGCTGGAACGCGCCTGGAACGCCGCCGGCATCGAGCTGGCGGACCGGAACGCGCTCCGTTCCGGCACGGCTCTGCACCGCATCGTGATTCCCCGCGTGCCGACCGACGGACTTCGTTCCGGAGCCGGTCCGGGCGCCGTTCCGTCGTTCCGCACGGTCTGGAGCGTTCCGGGCGGAACGCCCGCCGGAACCTGGGCGCACTGGGCCGGAACCATCCAGGCTGCAGGGGTGACGCCCCATGCGCACGGTCGCGGAATGGAGTGGAACGACAGCCTCGTTCCACTCGGCCACCCCGAGGCTGAGCAGGACTTTCCCGGCGTTCCGCCCCGCACCGGACTGCCGCGTTCCGCCCCGCCCGGAATCGGAACGGAACACCCGCCGCCAGGGGCACAGGTGTCCGAGCGCACCGCGGAACGGGGCGCGGCAACGCCGGCGCGGAAGCAGCACGCACCGGATGGGGCGGACCGGCGCACGGACCGGAACGATCCCGGCGCCCGGAACGGACAGGAGCGCACCAGTGGTGCGGAACGAGACGAGGAGGAGGTGGTGCTCGAGGAAAAGGAACGCGCCGCGGTGGAGCGCCTCCTCACACGAAAGCAGCCGCTGAGCAAGCGGAGCATCTCGGACGAGGTCCGCTCCAGCGGCGAAACGATCGCCGACGGGCGCGCCCTGGCGATCGCCAACTACCTCAACGCCAAGGCCAAGGGCCGGCTGAGCCAGGACCTCGCAGGCGTCTGACAACTGCTCCGGCTCGGAGCACCAAGACCGGGAGACCCGGCCCGCTTTCCAGGGCCCGGCCGGGTCTCCCTCCTCCACGAAACGGGAGTTCGCACATCATGACCCACGCCCGCACCCGCCGGCACCGGATCGGCCGCTGGCGCCTGCCCGGCCGCCTGCGGTGGCTTATCGGCGGAGACGACCACCGCCTTGCCCGGGCCCGTTACGGCACCCGGGAGTCGGCCTCCGAGCGTGCCGAGCGCCGCGAGCGCACGGCACGCCGCACCCAGCGGGCACGCCAGGTGCGAACAGCCGCCCGCAAGGGCCAGCAGTGGGAGGACGAGGCCTACGCCAGCCTCCCCCTCGCCGCCGCATGCCCGCGGGACCCGGCCACAGTGCTCTCCACCCAGGCGGTCCCCCTGCTCAGCGTTGAGCACGGGCCACACGGCGACCTGCCCGCGCTGCCCCCGGGCTTCGCACCCGCCACTGCGGACGAGAGCTCGGTGACGAGGTCCGGAGCGCCGGAACAGGTCACCGCGGACCTGGCCGGCCCGGACGCCCTCGCATCGGGCAGGCCCGTGCTGTACGTCATCGACGGCCTGGGCCCGCGGCCCCCTTCTCGCCGTCCCATGCCCGAGCGGCGCACCGCGGCGGCCGGCATCAAGACCGGGAGCCGCTGATGCCGTCCGCGTCCCACTCCAACTTCTCCAAGAAGCAGGCCGACCCAGGCGCGGCAACTCCGGCGGCCAGCTGCACTGGCTGCCCGATCCGTGACACCTGTGTCAGGGCCGATCCCACTCTGACCGAGTGCGCGGTCACCGGGTCGGCGCCCCCGCCCGCGCTGCCGTCGCACGCCCCCTTCCCGGCCCCGGGCTCGGAACTCGACATCACCGAGGTGGTCAGCCGCGGTGTGGAGAAGGCCGTCGGCGCCGCATTCGGGTTCGGCTGGACCGACCTGCTCGCTGCCGTGATCGAGCGCACCAACGCCACGGACTCCAGCGGCAACGAGGTCGACTGGAGCCGACTGCAGCTCGGCCGCAACCTCCTGTGCCTGGCCGTCGTCAACCTGGTGCCCCTCCACGGAGCCCCCGCCTCACGGTGGGCAGCCGATGCCTTCACGGCGCACGGCCTGGAGGCGCCCTTGGTCTCCGCCGGCGCGGTCCTGGGTGCCGCCGGTGCCGTCGTCATCGGCGCGGGCATCAATCACCCCCTTGGCCTGCTGTGCCGCGCGGCCTTGTCGGTGGCCACCACCATCGGGCGGCTGACCTGGCGCCTTGTGCGCTCCCGCCTCGGCTGGATCATCACCCGCCCGGTGATCTGGGCCGGAGTCTCGGGCCTGGTGATCGTCACCTGGCGCGCCGTCGTACACCTTCTTGCCGGAGCCTGACCATGGACCTTGCGATCGACATCTTCGACAATCAATCCGCCAACGCCGGCTTCGGTGCACTCCTCTTCGGGGCGATGGCCACGACGGCCGTCATCGCCGGATTCAAGAAGAAGCTCCTCCGAAAGAAGAAGACGTTCGTGCTGGTCTTCTTCTTCGTCCTGCTGGTGACGGTGAACTCACGCGGGCTCTTCGGCGAAGGAGCTGGAGCCCTGCGCGCCGCCATGAACCACCTGGGACAGGCCGCCGCCGAAGAGGGCGCCGGCGCGAAGGTGAACACCAACGCGCCGCGCACGGCCGTCACACCGGTCTCGGCGGGCGGCGCCGCGATCGGCCTGTGCGGCATCACCTACTACCTCGTGGTCCTGTACGCGGCCAAGTGGAAGCCGGCCGACTGGAAGGAGATGGCTGGCGGGGCGGTCGTGGCGATCTGCTACGGCACCTCTCTCGGCTTCATGGGCGTGATCGTCAGCGCCACCACCCTGACCGGCAACAACATCGGCCTGTGGATCTTCGGAGGCTGACGCCGCCGACGGCCGCCCGCACGCCACCCGTGCGTGGCGGCCGCCCGCGCCAGCCTCCGCTCTTGGCGAGGAGCCCTGACCCCATGCAACACCCCCACGACCCTGCGGACAGCACCGAACTGGCCCCCTACGGCGAGCTCGTATTCGCCGAGATCGTCGACGAGGACGAGCCCGGCCCTCAGCGCGAGACGCAGGACCCGCCGGCCGATGAGCGCGTCCCACGATCGTCGACCGCCGCCCGGCGCGTGGCCCACTGCGCCCGCACCGCCGCGGCCGCCATCGCCGGCCAGATCCTCCCAGGCCTGCGGAACGCCCTGTCCGCGGCACGGCACTGGCTGCGCGTGGGCTACATGTCCGACGACGAGATCCGCCGCAGGATCGTCAACAGGCCCCTGGAAGCCGACCGCGCCCGCCGCGAGGAGGCCCTCACCGCAGTCCACCGGCTGGAGAAGAAGCTCCAGCGCAGGCTCGAGGACGCCGCGGCGTACGGTCTGGAGGCAGCCGAGAAGCAGGCGATCCGTGACCTGAGCCGCGAGCTCAGGCGCCGCCGAAACGGCCTGGACGCACTGCAGTCGGTGCCCTTCACTCCCGAGCAGCCCACCCCGGAGCAGATCCGCCGGGCCCGCTCCCTGATGGCGCTCGGCCGCTTCAGCGCCCTGCTGCCCGTTCTGGGCGTCGCAGGGCTCGTGGCGGCCAGCATCCCCTCCACACTGCTGGCCGCGGCCCCGGTGCTTGCCGCCGCCGGGTGGTGGCTGACCCACCATCCGCTCGAACTCGCCGAGCGACCCGTCCCCGAGGACCTGCTGCTGCCCGAACTGGACCTCCCTGCCCTGAAGGCACCCGAGACCCCCGGCAGCGCACCGGCCGACGAGACCGAGGAAGACCTCACCCCGTTCCCGATCGCGCAGGCCACCACCCCTGGCGAGGCCGGCGAAGCCCTCCACCGCGCCCTGCTGCACGAAGGGCAGGACGTCGACCAGGTCACCGACGTCACCCAGGAGCCGTGGGGTTGGTCCGCCCGCGTCTCGTTCAAGACCGGCACCCCTGACGACCTCAACAAGGACGACACCTACAAGGGACTGATCACCCTGCTCAGGCTGCGTCGTAACGGCCTGCTGATCGAGGGTGACCCAGACGCCGGCGAGGCCTGCACGGTCCGCATGATGCAACGCTCGCCGTTCAGCCCGGAACTGGTCGGCGACGTCCCGTACCGGGCGCCGCTGTCGATGTCGATCCTCGATCCAGCTGACTACGGCGTCTCCATGGACGCCAAGCCGCTCGCCTTCGCCCTCGCAGGGCTGATGCTGTTGATGGTCGCCGACTCCGGCGCCGGCAAGTCAGGCGTCATGCTGGCCATGGCCGAGGTCGTCACGGCCTGCAAGGACGCGGTCGCCTTCAACCTTGACCCGGTCGGCACCGGCGTCGGGGACCTCGGCGAGGCGATCACGCTCGACGCCTGCATGGACGACGAGAAGATCGTCGCAACCCTGAAGTTCCTCCTCCTCACCTTGTGCCCGGCCCGCGCCCGGCAGCGCGCCCGCTACGGCTGGGGCAACAAATGGCGCGTCTCGCCCGAGCACCCGGCCATCGTCGTGTTCGTCGACGAGTGGGCGCAGTTGTCGGCCCAGGCGAAGACCTTGCTGATCCGACTGCTCCTGCTCGGGCGCAAGGAAGCGATCTGGGTGATCGGCGGGAGCCAGTTCGGCACCCGGGACTGGCTCGGCGAGGCCATCGGCCCGAAGCTGTCCGGCAAGCTGCTGGGGGCCTGCCGGCGCGTGGACGTCACGGAGCTGCTGGGCGGGGGAGCAATCGCCGAGGGGTACCGCGCAGATCTTCTGCGGGCAGCCACCCACACCGAGGTCAACGATGCGGGCCAGCTGTACGCGCAGGGCCTGCCTGGTATGCCCGACCGCCCGGTCCGCTACCAGGTGCGGGAAGTCACCGCGCAGTACGCGGCCAGGATCGGAGCCGAGCGTGCGGCCGCGGGCCGGCCGGACCTGACCTTCACCCTCGACGAGGCAGGACTGCTCGACGCGTGGCACGAGCTCCTGGAACTCCTGGACTCCGGCACCCCTGCCGCCGAGCAGGGCGGCGCCGAGCCCCTGCCCGGCATTGTCCGCATCCTGCGGGAGGCGTTCACGCTGGAGCATGATCCGGCCTATCTCACCTACGACCAGTTGCACTCCCATCTGCGGCGACACGACGCCGACCGCTGGGGGCGCTGGGACGACAAGAGCGACATCGACCGGCTCCGCGAACTCGGCAAGGCCCTGCGTCGCGAGCTGGACGCCTCGCAGGTCGACCTGTCCTCCGAGCGGATCCGGGAGCTGGACGGCTCGCCCCGCGGCCTCTACTTGTCCGCCCTCAAGGAGGCGATCGAGGCCCTGTCATGAATGGCCCGCTGATCGGCCGGCATCGGATCCCGACCGGTCGCGATCGGCTCAGGGCAGCCGATCCGATCGGTCGCTGTGGCGATCGGAAGCCGATGGCGACCTGCGCAGACCGTTCAGTCGATCAAGATCCGCCCCTCGGGCCTGCTGCGCTCCTCGACTGCCGGGGCAGAGGTCGTCGATCAGCGGACCCACATTAAGAGTGTTGCTTAATTGGAAATATAGCTGTACTGTTTGGGTATCGGTTGGGCGTTGCCTTCCGCCGCCCGCCTCGCCGTGCGCCTCCCGCCGAAGAACAGGAATCACCCATGGGCTTTCCCGGCCTGGAACTGAAGACTCACATGACGCTCGTGGCTGACCCGGACACACGTGTGCCGGTCCCCGTGCGGCTCTACTACAAGGACACCGACCCCTACGCGGTGCAGTTCTCCTTCGACGTCACGCCCGACGAGGTCGTGCGATGGACGTTCGCCCGGGAGCTGCTCGCCCAGGGCATCACGGCACCCGCCGGGCTCGGCGATGTGAAGATCACCCCGGTCGGCCCGCTTCAGGACCGCAGCATCAGCATCGAACTGGAAACCCCCGACGGATACGCACGCCTCGAAGGGATGGCAGCCCCCATCAAGGAGTGGCTCGCCAAGACCTACGCGGTTGTCGCCGCAGGCCAGGAGTCCAAGGCCGTCGACATCGACCGCCTCCTCGACGAACTTCTGCCCCACTGACAGCGGAAGCCGAGCACGGCCCGGGGCACACAGCCCCGGGCCCGGCGCAAGAAATCCCACGCCTCCTGTCACACGGCCCGCGCGCAGCACACCTCTATGCATGACCCACTCGCCGGTACCACCCCGCCAAGGAGCAAACTCGTGGCCACCCACTCCCTTCAGAAGACCTCGGCTATCAGCCTCGACAAGGTCGCCGGCACCGCGCCCGACCTCATCGACATGTACAAGGACGCCGAGACCAGTCTCCGCGAGAGCGACCGCCTCGGCGGCCGTGCCGCCGTCTATCTCGTGATCGACCGCTCCCTCTCGATGACGGACTTCTTCAACGACGGCTCGGTCCAGCGGCTGAGCGACCAGATCCTCAGCCTGTCCGCGCACCTGGACGACGACGGCAAGGTCCCGGTCGGCTTCTTCTCCACCGAGATGCACACCATCGCGCGAGGCGGCCTGCTCCGGCGTCCGCAGGCTCTCGTCGACGTCAAGCTCGGCGCCCACCAGGGCCGCATCGGGCAGCTGCACAACTCCCTGGGAACCATGGGGGGAACGCGCTACCGCCCGGCCATGGAGGCCGTGCTCGCCCACTACCGCTCCTCCCGTGCCTACAAGAGGGGCACGCCGGCCTTCGTCGTGTTCCAGACCGACGGCGCCCCGCAGGACGCGCCCGCGACCAGGGACTTCCTCCGGTCCACGCAGGGCGAGAACGTGCGCTGGCAGTTCGTCCCGTTCGGCGAAGCGGAAGCGTTCGGCGTCCTCTCCGGCCTCCCGGGCAACACCGGCGTCAGCGCCGTCGGCTCCGACCCGCTGGCCCTGTCGAACGCCGAGCTCTACAACCGCCTGGTCTCGGGCCTTCCCCGGGCCTGACACGCGACGGGCGGTCGCTCGACCGTCGTTCGACCGCCCGCTCGCCCCTCCCGTACCCAACGCCACCACACCCAAGGACACATCGTGCGCTCCGCCGCTGTGCGGTCGGTCATCGCGACCGCGACCATCGTCACCACCGCAGCTCTCACCCTCGTCGGATGCGAGGATTCCGACACCGACCTCGACCACGGCAAGGTTATCGACAAGCGCAGCCGGGCCGCCCAGGACCCCGTCTACGAGCAGGTCGAGCGGCCGGCCCCCTGCCGGTCCACCCGCACCCAGACGCTCCGGACCACGCTCGCCAAGCCGGGTCCCAAGCCCAAGCCCAAGCCGCCCGCCGACACGAGCGATGACCAGCCGGACGCACCGCAGCCGCCGCGCACCGACACCTCGAAGAACCCGCCGCGCTCGACGCCGGGCGTCCGCACGCCCGACAAGGGCGTCCCCTCCGCACCGTGCGGCACCACCACCGTGCGCGTCTTCAAGGGATACAAGAAGCCCGCGAAGTGGGAGCTGAAGCTGCAGGACGGCAAGGAGACCGACTGGGAGACCGTCTCGCGCGAGGAGTACAACAGCGTCGACATCGGCGACCACTTCTGAACTTCGACCGCCCGGGGCCCGGCAATGCCGGGCCCCGGGCGTTTCCGACGGCACAGGAGCTCATGATGACCCGCCCGCAACGACCAGCCACGTTCAACCCCGCCGAGGCCCTTCTTCACCTCGCGCACGGGAATCGCTCCGCCCCGCACGGCCGGCCCGCCCAACTCGTCCTGGAGCGCAGGCACGTCCGCCAGCTCGCCGCACACCCGGCCGGCGCATTCGCCCGCGTGCCCTGCGGCCTGTGCCGAAAGCCGCTCACGGAACACGGGCAACTCGAAGTCGAGCTGACCTACGACGACCTCGGACACCTCGACGGCGTCACGATCACGGACTGCACCGCGCTCATCCCCGCACACCACCCCCACCCACCGACCAGGAAGAACACCCGTGCCCGCCTCCCTGCCACCACTGCCTGAGCACACCGTCGCTGCGTACGCCCAGGAGCAGGCCTCCGTCCAACGCATGATCCTCGAGGCCTGCTGGGCCCATGCACAGCGCGACACCATCTTCGAGCACCCGGGAACCTTCCGCGACGACCAGGTCCACCGGATCCAGCGCGCCCACCTCATCCACCTCGGCGCACTGTACGACGTCCTCGCACTGCGCGGCGCCCACGACTTGGACGTTCACGAGGCGGCACGCGGGCTCGGGACCAACCTCCTCGCCCACGACGGCTTCCACCTGCCCACCACTCCCCGGTCCGGAATCGACTACCTGCGCACCAACTACGCAGCCCTGCACGGCCGCACCGACGTCATGCCGCAGCCGGCGGCCGGACTGACGGCAGTGCACAACCCGGCCCCCGAGCGGGCGGACATGCCCTTGTACTGCCCGACGGAGTCGCGGCTCGTCCGCACCATGCTCTGGACGGACACCGTGGCCAGGGAGTGCCGACGGCGGGGCGACTCCCTCCAGACGGCCACCCAGGTGCGCGCGCACCACATCGCACGGGGCCTGCTGCTTTGGTGTGCCGCGGCGCTTGCGCCTGCCGACCGCGCCGCCGCGCAGGCCGCCGCGCGCGCCGGCCACCTCGTGCGCGAAAGCGACGGCCGCCCACGCACGAGCGACGAGAAGGCGCGCCAGTACCTGCTGGAGACCTACCTCGACGAGCACCCCGACGAGATCGAACAGTCCCACGAGCCGGACTGCCCCGGCGGCTGCGGCGGGACGGCAGTTGTCATGGTCACCCTTACCTGGGACGACCAGGGCGACGGCATCTTCGTGCCTGTCTGGGCCGAACCCATCGACTGCACCGCGGGCGCACCCCAGGCGCACGACCCGGACTGTTCCGACTGCCACGGCCATGGCTTCACGTACAGCCGGGGGGAGCGCCACCTCTGCGGGTGTCTGGCGCCCGTGGACCTGCCGGCCTGAGCACGGTCACGAGTCCCGGGGGCGGAATCACCTCCCTCCGTCTCCCCCTTCTGCCGGAGGACGGCCAGGGCACCGGCGCGCCTGGGGGGGTGATTCCGCCTCGGCTTCTGACGGGGGAGAGAACACCCCTACGTACGGGCGGGGAGGTGAGATCACCCCGGCTCACCTCTGACGAGGGGTGATCTCACCTCCCGCCTCACGCCGACCGGTGGGGAGAATTCGCCCTGGCTGGACTCTGCGACGTTCCCGGCGCCGTACGCAGGTCTGCGTGGAAGCCGCGGCCCGGGCCGGGCGACGCGAACGGCGGCTGCCGGCAGGCACCCTTCCGCCCCTGCCCCTGCCCCGGCTTCCGTGGTGATCGGGAGAGGGCTCCACCGAGGCGGCAGCCCAATCGGGCCGCGCCTCGCGGCTCGTTGCCCGGGAGGCGCGGCGCATCGTTCTGGCCGGTATCGCCGGGTCGCGCCCTGAGTCACATCCTGGGTCGCGTCCTAGGTCATGCCCCGGGTCGCGCCCTAGGTGTCATCCTGGGTTCCGCCGCAGACATGAGTCGACAGGTGCAAAACTCCAGCTCAGGGCGTGAATTCCGAGCCGCCACGCACGCCGACTACTTCCCTACAGGGCTAGTTGGCCAAGCATCAGCACGTGCGAAGGGGTACCAGAGGCCGGCGGTTGAGGAGGAATAGGAGCAGAGGAGCAGAACGGAGGAGAGCAGAGCAGCGGAGGAGAGCACACACGGAGAACGGACGACGAATGAAGGACGGACACAGAGACCAGCGAGCGGTGGAGACGACAGGTGCGGCATCGGACAGGGTGAGGCTGGAGGGGGTGCGACTGGCTGCGGCGGTGCGTTGGGTTGTGGCGGGTGGCTTGACGGCTGCCGGGCCCACGGGGCTTGCCACGGCGGCCGGGGGCGGTGCGGGCGGCCGGGGCGGCCGGGGTGCGGGCGGAGGCCCGCGAGCGGCGATTGTGCAATTGGAAATACTGATGGCCGCTCGGGGTGAGCGGCCAGGGGGGGCGACGGTGCGGGGTGAAATCACCCCGGTTCGTGGCTGTCGGTGCGCCGGGGCATGGTGAGCACGAAGGCGAACAGGGCGCCGACGGCGCCGACGATCACGA
Organism: Streptomyces zinciresistens K42; assembly: GCF_000225525.1. Classification (GTDB taxonomy): domain Bacteria; phylum Actinomycetota; class Actinomycetes; order Streptomycetales; family Streptomycetaceae; genus Streptomyces; species Streptomyces zinciresistens. The sequence continues at coordinate 49,471 of NZ_AGBF01000026.1, forward strand.
GGGCGGTGCCGGTGGCGGAGCGCGCGCCGACCATGAGGCCGGTGCCGATCGAGCCCAAGGCGACGGCGACGCACGGCGCGCCCCACAGGAGGGCCCAGCGAGGCCACGGGGCGCGGGGGATGGTTCCGAACTTCTTCACGGTGTGAACCTCCGGGGTTTCGGTTTCGGGGGCGGTGGATTCACCGCCCCGACAGGATGCCTGAGCAGCACGGGGCGGGGGAGGTGATCTCGCCTTCACCTGCTGGAGGGGCGAGATCACCTCCCCCGCCGGGCGCGGTCAACCCGCCTTCAGCGCCCGGCGCGGCCGCCTGCGGCCGGTCAGGTTGATGCGCACGCGGGAGAGGGGGAAGGGCGTGTCGCAGACCATGCAGACCCTTTCCGTAGGGTTGTTGACGGTGTCGCACGCTCTGCACTTGCGCATGATCGAAGCCTCCTGAGGTGTGTCGGGCGGGAAAGGCGCCTGCGGGTGATCCAGTGAAGGTGACGGTCGTGGGGCGGGGAATCGAGGCGTCTCGCATGACCCCCCGCCCCACGACCCGTCAGCACTCGACCACGCCGTCCTGTCCGTGGAAGCGGTGGTTGCCGTAGGTGCGAGGGTCGAGGGGCGACGCGATCTCGACGGCTTCGCTGCGGCGGCCTTCGTTCTCTGCGCCTACTTCCGGGGCGGGGCGGCGCGTCAGGCTGGCGCCGAACGTGGCAGCGGTTGCGGAGGAGAGAAGCTGTCGGATGCTGCGCTTGCTGGCCACTGGAAACCTCCGGGAGTTGGGTGGGCGCTTGGCGCTCGCAGTGGTTGCCGCGCCAACAACTCAAATACTACAGCAGTAAATCCAGTTATGCAATACATCGGGGCGGTGTCCACGCAGCGCCCTCGTGCGCAGGCCCCGCCTGAGGGCCTCGGGTGTGGACCGGCAGCCGTGTCCGGTGTCCGCGCGCACCCGTGTGCCCGGTGCGTCACAGGCGAGAGCGGCTCCGCCTGACCTGCTTGGCGGCCTCCTCCTCCGCGGTGCGCCGTTCACGATCGGCCTCGATGTCGGCCTGGGTCGCCCAGATGAAGTTGCCGGGTCCCACGTACAGGCTGAGGAGGGCGCCGCTGCGGATCGCCTCCAGCTCGGCGAGCTCGTCGGGCGCGAAGGCGCGGATCTTCCACGTGTCATCGGGAAGGCCGTTCATGCGCCCGGTGCGCCCGTACATGATGTCGAGCTCGTCGGCCGTCGCGACCTGCGCGGCCGGCCGGACCTTCCGGTTCAGGCAGGGCGTGCAATACGCCCCCGCGCGCCAGACGCCGGAGTCGGTGTGGTGCTCCAGGACGTGGGTCGCGGCGTTGAAGCACATGGCGGCGGAGCACTGTCCGCCGGGGCCGATTCCCAGTCCGCACGGCATCGTGATCTGCATGCTTGTCGCTTCTCTCTTCCGGCCGGGACCTGCGGTCGCAGGTCCCGGGTGAGGGTGATCAGACGGCGGGGGCCGAGCACACGCCCCCGCGCGCGGGGGCGGTCAGCTCTTGCTGCTGGACAGGTGCGCGGCGACTCGGGGGCCGAGCCTGCCGCCGACGATTCCGCTGAGGAACCCGATGATGAACTTGGCCATCGGGCCGTCGAAGGGGAGTACGAGCAGCGCGAGGGCGGCGAGCGCTACCGCTCCGGTGACGTGTGGGGCGTGGGCGGCGAGCGCAGTGGCTGAGCGGCGGGCGAGTGCGGTGCGATCCATACGGGAAACCCTACGGCAATATTTCCAATTAAGCAACTTAGCCATCCGGGTGTTACGGACTCTGCGGCGCGCCACCCTCCCGCGTTCCGGGATTTGTTACGTATTCTGCGGGTGTCGTGGTGGCTGCGGGGCTATTGTTACGGTGTCGACCCGACAGTCTGTTACGGGTTCTTGTGTTGCTGCGGCGGCCACGCCGCATCGGGATGCCTCGTCTCCTGGAGTGCTTTATGTCTGATCGTTCTGTACCGCCCGACGCGACGAAGGCGGAGCCAGGGCCCGTGTGGGCAGGCGCCGGCCCCGACGGCGCGCCCAAGGTGCTGCGCGTCTCGGTGGCGCGGACGCAGCTGTATCCCCTCGTAGACAAGGCACGAGACGGTGTCGTGACGGTCGTGACCAAGGGGACGGGGCGAACGGAGGTCCGGGCCGCCCTGGTGTCGCTGAAGTCGCTCGATGCGGCGGCGCGGGCGCAGGTCGGAGGATGGCCGTCGCTGTCCAAAACGGCTGCCCGGCCCAAGCTGGGGGACCTGGTGGCCGCGGCCGCGGGGAGCGGGGGCCAAGGCACCCCGGGGACGCCGCAGGTCCTGCTGGACTACAAGACGCCGGTTGCCGTACTGGTGAATGCCGCGCTGCTCCCTGACGACGGCGGCCCGATCCGGATTCCCGCGCCCGGGCGCCGACAGATCACGCTGTCGGTACGAGAGGTGACCCGGGACTGGACGTCGCTGCTGGACGAAGCCGAAGCAGGCGAGGTGTGGGTGGAGGTGTACCGGTCGCGGTCCACGACGGCGCCCCGCGCGGTGCTGATCCCCGTCGTGGCGCTGAACCCCGAACATGCAGGCCTGCTCAAGACGTGGCCCGTGCACGACGCGGACGACGTCCTCGGCGAACTCGACGCCCTGGTCGAGGAGGTGGCCAAGCCGACAGCACAGGACGCTGCGCGCGGCGTGGTGGTGGCGCGGAACGGGAAGCCGCTCGCGGTCCTCATGGCTCGCAACGAGGCGGCCAGAGCCACCGCACACCAGCCCGGCGTGACACCGTCGGCCGATCACCTCCGGACCGATGCCGCGGCCCCGGAGGAGCTGTCGGCCGCGCCTGCCGACACCGGGTCTTCAGTCGCTTCGGTCGCTGTCGCGGCCGAACCTCCGCCCGGGGCCGACGCACCGCCTGCAGACCAGCCGACAGCCAACTTCGAGGCCGGAACCGGAGCGGTGAGCCGTCGGCCGGTGGCGGCCCTGGAGGCCGTCCTCCAGGAGGTGCTGGCCCCTCAGGGATCCGACACGCCGCCGACGGAGGCAGCCTGGTTCGGAATCCCCGCCCTGGACCGCGTCGTGGCCGGCCTGCAGCCCGGGAAGCTGACGCTGGTGGCGGGCGCCCCGGGCGCGGGTCCCTCACTGCTGGTGGCAGCCGCAGCGCGGGACACGGCGCTGCGCCGACAGCTCCCGGTGCTCTACGCGGCATCCGGTCTGACCCGCACCGATGTGGCGATGCGCGTCATCGCGGCGGAGGCCGGGGTGAACTACCGCGCCCTGCGCACCGGCCAGCTCACCGAAAACGAGCAGGACAAGGCGAACGGCGTGGGTGAACTGCTGTCGCGTCTGGGCGGAAACGTCTGGCACATCGACGACGGGGCCGGGCTGACCGCATCGGACATTGCCGAGGCCGCGCAGGACGTCGACGGGCTCGCCCTGGTCGTAGTGGACCGACTGCAGCGTGTCCACGACCCATCGGTGCCCCTGTCCGGGCGGGCCCTGCCGGCCGCAGCACAGGCGCTGACCCACGTGGCGCGTCGCCTGAAGATCCCCGTCGTGGCCGCGGTCGACACAGACGAGACGCCCCTCGTCGAGGCGCTGGACGCCGACGTCACCCTGACAGTGACACGGACCGACGAGCGGGCAGAAGTCACCTACGCCGAACGCGACTTCGGAATCCTGGCGAGCACCGAGCTGCGGGCGGACCTGGCGTGTGCCCGCTTCACCGATCCGCTCGAGACCGCGGAGCCCACGGCACCGCAGGCCGTCGACCCCAACCCGCCCACCCCGACCACGACGCCCAGCGCCAGCATCACGGACGAGATCGAGCACGAACTCCTTCAGGCGGCGCACCCGTTCATCTCCGGGGCAGCAGAAGGTATCGGCGCGCGACTGCGTGGCACGCTGTCCGCGCTCGGGCAAGCGGCCCGCACCGGGGACCATGGCGACCTGGGCGACCTGCGGACGTCGGTGGCCGACCTTGCCGCCCGCCACCCGACAGTCCCGGACACCAACGAGGGCCGACGCCTGGCAGCGGCACTGACCGCATACGCCGCCGCCCGCCCGCCGATGCCGCCCGCCGTTTCCGCGCCCCGCCCGGAACGCCCCACAACCCTGGCGCCGGACCCGCAGGACACACCGGCGGCCACCAAGGAGCTCGGGCCGGCGGAGGCCGAACTGGTCGCTGCGGCCCTTCCTCTGCTCACCGAGGCCGGGCCCTTGTCCCTCACTGCCCGATCCGCTCTGTCCCAGCTGCGAGACGCGCTCCGCACGGGCGACGACCAGGCCATCAAGGAGGCGAGGGCGCGGACAGCGTCCCTGGCCGGCCAGCGCCTGCGACTTCCGCACACCGAGGAGACACAAGAGCTCCGGGCTGCACTGGAGGCCTACGCCCGCGCTGCGGCCGCCGCCGGCATCACGCCGGCGGTCGTACCTGCACCCGCCGCCTCCCTGACGGTCCAGGAGCCGGCCCGGGACACCGAAGAGCACCAGATCCCCGCCGATGCTCCGTACGACCCGGACGAGGAGACATCGGCGACGTTCCAGGACACCACGGTGCCGCCGGAGGACACCGGCAACGTCCGGCGCGGTCGCACCTACACCTTCTTCACCAACAAGATCGCGGCCGCCGTGGACCAGGCGCTCCAGGAGACCAACGGCGACGTCGACGAGGCGATCAAGCTACTCAAGCGCAAGGCCGTGCCGGACGCTATGGCCCTGTTCAAGCTCTCCAGGGTCGGCGCCACATACGAGCATTCCGTGTACCCGGAGCCCTTGGAATTCCTCTCCAAGCCGTCACAGAAGGAATCCGACCAGATCTGGGAAGGGCGCCACAAGTGGCGCAATGAAGCCCTGCGAACCGCGGTGAAGAAGGGCATGCAAAAGCCGCTGGACGTGACGGCCCTCGACACCAACTGCGCCTACCTGTCAGCCTTCAAGACTCACCTGCCGATCGGCGCACTGCGCCACCACACCCGCGGGTTCCTCCCCAAGGAGTCCGGCATCCACCGCGTTGACCACTTCGAATGGCCTCACGAGGACCTCCCGAACCCGCTGGGCGGACGGGTCGAGCCGGGCCCGTACCTGCTGGACGAAGCCACCGTCCGGCTCCTGATCCGCTGCAACGAACTCGGCCTATCCGCCCCGCCGAGGATTCTGGAATCATGGACCTCGGGCGGAACGGAAGCCCTGCTGGAGAAGTTCCGCCGAATCCTGAACGAGGCACGCACCAAGGCAATCAAGGAATCCGACAAGCCCACCGAGGAGTACGTCAAGGCGATGTACTCCCGATTTACCTCAACCATCGGTGAATCAGGAAAGAACCAGGAACTCCGGCGAGCCGACTGGGTCCACATCATCCGGTCGCAGGCTTTCGCGAGCCTCTGGCTGAAAGCCCACCGGGCCTATCAGGAAGGCCTTACGCTGGTGCAGGTCGCCGGCGTAGACGAGATCCACCTCGTCGGCGACTGGCAGAAGATTTGGAAAGAAGGCCGGATGCCCGGCGAGATGAAGAAGAAGCGCCTCTACACCCTCGGGGAGAACTAACCCATGCCGTACGACGACAGCGGCTGGAGGAATTTCGGCCGCCTCGGCGCGAACCGCTCCCCGGAGAACGTCCGCGGCGGCCAAGCGCTCGGCGCGGCCATGGAGGAAGCCCTGTCCCGGCAGATCCGCGAGGGTGGCATCCGCTCCCCGGTCACCACGAACCGCGGGTTGAACGCGCGGCTGAACTACCTCGACAGCGACGCCGGCCGGCAGGCCATGGCCGACGCCGGCATCGACGTGACACCGCGCACGATGAAGAAGTGGTTCGACGGCACGCAACAGCCACTGCCCGCGAACAAGGAGAAGATCGACACCGCGTACTGGAACCTGCGCACCGAGCGGTTCCTGAACAACCTGGGGGCCTTCAAGCAGCACCTGAACAACCGCGGCCGGGGCACGTCCATCGAGATCCACCCCATCAACCAGGATCTCGTCGACGAGCCCGCACGGCGCCGGAACCTCATGGGCGAACAGGCGCACCGATTCCTGCCGAACGTCCGCTACATCTGGGACGACGCGGTAGACGCCATGCGGGAGGGTGACAGCGAGAAGCTCGAGGAGATCTGGGACGACGTCATCGCCGACCTGGACAGCGACTGGGGTGCCTACACGTACGTCTCCTATGTGGGCCTCGGCGCCTGAGCGGTCCCGCGCTCGAGGTGCAGGCCGGCCGAAGGACATGGGAGCGGGGCGGGAGGCACTGCCTCCCGCCCCGCTCCCATGTCCTTCGGCTGTCAGTGGTTCTGTGGCTGCTCGGCGCAGCACGCGGAGCGCCAGCACACGCAACGGTGGCAGTCCTGGCAGTCCTGGGTTCGAGGACAGCCGCACAGGCAGTCGTGCGGACGGCACTGCGGGCGGTGTCCGGGCGTGGTGACGTGGCAGCGGACCGCTTCGAGGTTCCGTGCGGCCTGCGCCCGCGTCTCCTGGTCCTCACCGCGCTCGACGGCGTGGACCAGCCGCCAGGTGGAGATCGGCGCGGTCTCGGCTTCCACGCTGGTGGGGAAGGTGTCCTCGTCGACGAACCGGGAGGCGTCGTAGTCCCTGTAGTCGAAGTCCTGCACGCACACGACGTGAATCGTCCCCTCCGGCCGGAGGTATCGGCGGTAGTGGGGCTCGCGGTTGAGGCTGCCGGGGAAGGTCAGGTCGAGCGGCATGTCGGCTTCCTTGGAAACGGCGCGGCCCGCGCCGAAGGGGCGCGGGCCGCGCCCGGTACTGGGGCCCGGGCGGGGGAAGCCCGCCCGGGGCGGAATGGGGCGGGGGCGGAGGCGGCGCGTGCCGCGCGGTCATAACCGGTCGCGGGGCAACGGGTCGCCCGCGCGATGAGACACGTGGAAGCTGGCGGTCGCCGTGGACAGGAGATGCCTGATGCGCTGCTGCATGTCTGAACCTCCGGAGAAGTAGGGCGGGCCCGAAGTGGCCGACCCGATGAACCTTACCCTACAGCGATAAATCCAATTAAGCAACTAGAGCGGTAGCTTGCCGTACGGGTCGAGGACCACGTCCCCGCAGCCGAGATACCGGGCGAGGTCGTGGCCGCCCAGCGCCGCGATGCCGCCCAGGCCCTGACCGCGCAGGACGTCGGTGCCGACGATGAAATGAGGCCGGACCACCAACTCCCCCACGATGAGCTGATGAGTGCGGGCACTGCCGTAGTGGAGCGGGTGGTCCGCGTCTCTGGCATGGCCGCCCGGCTCGCTGACGCGGCTGGAGCCGACGAAGGAGACCGTCCCGTCCCCGGCCCGCTGGACGTACATCCAGGCGGGCACATGACGGGCGTGCGGGTCCAGGCGCAGGCCGGCCAGGGCGGCGTCGGTGGGGCGGAAGTCGTTCATGGGGTCCAATCGATCAGTAGGGGGAGGGCCGCTCCGCCAACTCGCAGTCGCGGCGCGGCCCTGATGGGCCGTGGGCGCGGCCGGGGCCGCCGGCGCCGGTTGCACTTGCTGTCGTGATGCCGCCCATAGCGCTCCTGCGAGTAGCGGTCGTAGCGCAGCGAGGCAGGGGCGCTGAGGTAGTCGGCGACCACCGCCGGCATGCTTCAAGGGGTCGCGGGCCGGGGCCCCGCCGCGCGGCGGGGCCCCGGCCCGCATGGGTCAGCTGACGCGACGGAAGGAGTCGGCGGCGTCCCGGGCGAAGTTGCGGTTGGCTTCGAGCCACAGGTGACGGCGGGCATCGGCAACGGGATTGCCCATGCCGCCCTCCGGACGCTCTGCTTCGAGCTCCGCCTTCGCCAACTGGCTGTGCCAGGTGGCCACGGCGTCGCGGCTCGACTGGAGGGTGTCGAGGAGGGCCTGCCACAGTCCGGTCTCGTACTGGGCGAGCGTGATGGCCTCGAAGAACCCGTCCATGCGGACGTTCTCAGCCGTCAGCTCCGGCGCCCGCAGCCGCTCCAACGAGGTGGTGCCCCGCCGCAGCGCGTTGGACTTACCCGCATGCGCAGCGGTCGTGAGCCTCTCCGCGTGCATCCGGCGGTCACGCTCGGCATGGACGTCGTTGGTGCGGGTGCTGCTCATGGGGGATTCCTTCCTGAGGGCGCTCGGGGAGGCTGTCGGGTGCGCCCGTCGGAGAGTCGGGCGGACTGGCTGACAACAAGCTCCACTCTACAGAAATAAATCCAATTAAGCAACTTGATTCGATGGGGGTTCGCGCCGCCGCACGGTCGGCCTGCGCCGGCTGGCCGCTGCGGCAGGGCCAGCCAGGACGGTCGAGGGGCTGCGGTGCGCCCGGTGACTCGGATCGGCTTGCGGCCGCGCATCGGCTACCGCAGCATCCAGAGGTCGGCGTAGGTGAGGACGGCCCTGCGCGGGCGTGTGCCGAGCAGGAGCTCAACCAGGACGTCGGCTTCGGTCGCGATGAGGGCGATGTCGAGGGAGCTGGGCAGGCGGGAGCCGTCCAGGATGGCGGGCAGGTGTTCGTAGACGAGCGGTCGGCCGAGTGCGTCACGGCGTTCGGCCAGCGTGCGGATTCGATCGGCGATCGTCGGTGCGGACGCGGATGAGGGCGTAGGGGTGGTCACAAGGCCTCCGGGGTGGTCGGGCCCGGTCCAATCATGATGCCTGCCCCGTCAGGGCAAGTCGTGGAGTCCGGGGCGATCCATGGTGATATCGAGGGTCGCCGGGTATCCAAGGGAAATGAACCACTCGGCGAGTCGGTGGTGTATCTCAGGAAGGTACCGGTGGGTGTGACCCAAGATGGACGTGTGCTCCTGCAGCACCCCCGCCATGACCGTGTCCCAGTGCAGTTGGCGGACCGCGCGCTCCACCGGCGAAGCAGTGCTATCGGGGCCGCCGTTGGCCGCCGTCCAGGCTTCCCGCTCCTCGTTGGTGGCCTCGAAGCCGCAGAAGCCCAGCTCTGCGAATAGGGCCCCCAGCTTCTTCGTGAGGCTCACGCCCGGGTCGCCGATCCATTCCTCACTGAACAGCTGATCCAGTGACCGACGCTCGCCAGGCCGATTTCCTTCCTCGCACCACATGCACTCGCCGGGTTCGGCCTCGGGGAGGAAGGCCAGGAACAGGCGGCGGATGACGAAGGTGTACGGATCGATCAGCGTGGGTCGCATCGGTACTCCAAGCGGTGAAGGGATGGGGGAGGCGGGGAGTGCTGACCAGCGTGCGAGCTGCCTGCGCCCCGACCTGACCTAAGCCTACGGCAGTAATTCCAATTATGCAATAGAGGGCTGACGTGTCCTTACCGCCTCGCGCCCGCCCGCCGTCCTCCTCGTGTGCCGTGCCGGCCTTGGCGGTACGGGTCAGGTGAGCAGGGCGGCAATGCGCTCCAGGGCGGCTGTGCGCTGGTGGGCGGTGTACTCGTTCTCGGTGGCAAGCACAGCCACGGACGGCTGTTGCCACAAGGGCGCCACGACGGCGGCGATTTCGCGCGCGGCGTGTTGCCAGTGCGGATCGGCGTCCGCGGGCATGAGAAACAGCGGGATCTGGAGGCTGGGCGGGTAGGGTTCGCGGTCCAGCGGCCCTGGCTCATGGGCGAGCTCGGCGGCCCGGGCGCGCACCGGCTCGGCCGGGCAGGCGCCGGTGATCTGTTCCGTGGACGGGGTGATGCCGGCCGCGGCGTACAACTTGGTCTCGGCTGCCGTAAGCCGGGAACGTTGGTGGATGTCCCTGCAGTCTCGCGGGTCTCCGGCCCGGTCGACCAGGAGGCCGTGCCTCCACACCATGCCGTTACCGAGCACGATCAGCGCCTGATGGAGCGCTTGTGTTCGGTTGCTGTAGGCGCAGGGGTAGCGGCCGATCAGGTCGGCAAGGGTTGCGCTAACGGGATCCACGTCATCTATCCGATCGGCGAAGGAGCCAGGGGGGCGGCGTGATGAGGGCTCAGCACGGTTCTGGTGGGCACCCACAAGCGGGGCGGGAGGCTGCGCTCCCGCCCCGCTTGACGCCCTTGCTTGCCGGAAGGGCGGGGTGTCAGTTGCGCTTGGCGCGGAGCTGGAGGGTGCGCGCGTAGTTCTGGTACCGGGCCTTGGCGATCACGGAGCGGTCCGTGGTCCGCAGAACGATGCCCTCGGGGCGGCCACCGGCGTCCGGGTCGAGGGCGACCAGGGTCTTGGACAGGTGATGGGTGAGGAAGGCCTGCATCTCATCGATGCCCGTGGGCAGTTCGCTGGCCGCGACCCTGGCCAGGCGGGGCGCCATCTCGATCTCCTCCTCTGACGCGGTCTCGGTGAGTTCGTCCTCAGTGTGGAAGTACTGGCCGCCGCCGTCGCGCCAGCTCGCGATCCGGGCCTGCGGGAGCTCCAGGGTCGCGGCGTCGATCTCCGCCACGTCGAAGAGGCGGTGCCCCAGTGTCGTTCCGCCGGTGTACTGCTTGCTCGCGGCGGTGATCTTGTTGCCGCCGTAGACCTCCAGGTAGTACACGCGGATGCCGTCAGCGGGTGCGCTGATCCGCTCGGCCAGCGGGCGGAGCGCCTCGACGATCCCGAGCTTGGGATTCCAGATCCTGTCGCCGCGTGCGTAGAGCAGTTCCTCCCGGCTGCCCAGGAAGTAGTCGCCGCCGGGGAGGGTGATGATCCGCGCGTTCGTCCCGTCGATCTTCTCGGTGAGGATGACGTCGCCGCTGAAGGCGGTCGCGGTCTCCAGCAGCCCGCCGCTGCGCGGATCGAGCTCGTGGTACGTGAGGATCGAGGGGTACTTGGTCGCTGAGTTGAGCGCGTCGAGATCGAGGTTCGCGAGAGCGGGCATGAGTGCTCCAGGTGGAGGGTGTCGGTTGGTGGACGGGGTGGGGTCGGCCGGAGTGTGTCGGCCGACCCCGAGAGATTTTCTAGCGGCAGCCGGGGTGTGAACCGATCACAGCCGACAGGCCCGACATGCCTTCTGTATGCAGTGCGTAGAGGGCGTATGCGGGGACCGCGAGGGCCGCGAGCCCGAGCAGGAGGCCCAGCACAATTCCGGCTGTGCGACCGATCACCAGCTTGTTCATTGAGACCTCCTGCTCGGGTAGGCGCGATCCTGA